>JBCBWF010000380.1:0-4922 GCA_039817245.1 Pseudomonadota bacterium
CACCCGACCGTGCCGCGCGAGCCATGCCGAGAGGTGCTCCGTCGCGCGCCAGTTCACCGGGTCGGTCACGTCCATCCGCACGACCATTCCGCGCGCCACCGGGACCGGCCCCTCCTCATCCTCCGCATTCGTCCCCACATTTCCGACATGCGGAAAGGTGAAGGTGACGATCTGCGCAGCGTAGGAGGGATCCGTCATGATTTCTTGATAACCGGTTATCGCCGTGTTGAAGCAGAGCTCGCCCACGGCCACGCCCTCGGCCCCGAAGCCCCGGCCGCGGATCAGCGTGCCATCGGCGAGCGCAATGCAGGCGGTGGCTTTCATGGGCTCTCGTCCTCCGGGAATCGGGTGGTCGGGGCAGCCTTCGAGCGGGCGTCGGGACGCCCACCTAACCCGGCGGCGCGGACACTATACCGCGCCCCATGGTCGGTCAACACGTGGAAAGCACAGCTATTTCAATAACTTAGCCGATGGCGGGATCGTTGCGGGAGGCACCGGGCTGGTGTACGGTCGCGGATCGCAGCCCATGGACGAGGACAAGGACAGGGGCCAACGAGGAGCCGTGTCGTGACGACGATGACAAAGCGTATCGAGACCGCGCTGGCCGAGGCGTGCGAAACGGGCAACGAGGTACGTGCCTGCACGCTGCGCCTGATGCTCGCCGCGATCCGCGACCGCGAGGCGCGCGAAGCGCAGGAGGACCGGCCCGGCACCGTGGAGGGCGCCCCGCTGCGGGCCCTTCTCGCCCGCATGATCGCCCAGCGCGAAGAATCAATCCGCGGCTACGAGGAGAGCGGGCACGCGGAGCTCGCCGAGCGCGAGCGCGAGGAGATCGAGGTCATCCGCAGCTTCCTGCCCCGCCCCCTCAGCGCCGCGGAGATGGAGCGCGCCGTCGACTCCGCCATCACGGAAATCAACGCCTCCTCGATCCGCGATCTCGGCCGTGTCATGGGCCTCCTGAAGGATCGCTATCCCGGCCGCATCGACTTCTGCCAGGCCGGTGCCCGGGTGAAAGCCGCCCTCGGCTAAGCCCACCCGCAGCGCGGACCGAGGGCCGGCGAGACCGCCGCCAAGGACCCTCCCGCACCCCGGCCCGGTTGCCACGCCGCCGGCCATCGGCTAGCCAGCGCGCCAAGCAGGCGAGCGGAACCAGCATGGCCGAGAAGAAGCAGAAGAAGCAGCCGAGACCGAAGGCCGAGCCACCGCGCGGCTTTCGGGACTATTTCGGCCAGGAGGTGGTCGAGCGGCGCGCGATGCTGGAGCGCATCTGCGACGTCTACCACGCCTACGGCTTCGACCCGCTCGAGAGCTCAGGCATCGAGACCGTGGAGGCGCTCGGCAAGTTCCTGCCCGATGTGGACCGGCCCAACGAGGGGGTCTTTGCCTGGCAGGACGAGGACGAGACCTGGCTGGCACTGCGTTACGACCTCACGGCACCGCTGGCCCGCGTCTTCGCCCAGAACCGCCTCGCGCTGCCGAACCCCTATCGCCGCTACGCCGTGGGCCCCGTCTGGCGCAATGAAAAGCCGGGGCCGGGGCGCTACCGGCAGTTCTACCAATGCGACGCAGACACCGTGGGCGCGGCCTCGGTCGCCGCCGATGCGGAGATCTGCATGATGCTCGCCGACGCCTTCGAGGCCGTGGGCATCGCCGCCGGCGACGTCGCGATCCGCATCAACAACCGCAAGGTCCTGAACGGCGTGATGGAGGCCGCGGGCCTTCTAGACCCCGCCGCGCCGGAGACCGGGGCGGCAGCCCGCGGCACGGTGCTGCGCGCCATCGACAAGCTCGACCGGCTCGGCGAGACCGGCGTGCGCGCCCTTCTCGGCGAGGGCCGCAAGGACGAGAGCGGGGACTACACGAAGGGCGCGGGCCTCGGCGCCGAGCAGGCCGAGATCGTTATGGGCTTCGTCTCCGCCGGCCGCGAGACCGCCGCGGGCACGCTCGCACGCCTCTCCGAGCTCGTCGGCCGCTCCGAGACCGGGCGCGAGGGCGTGGCCGAACTCACCGAGATCGCCGCGCTCATGGATGCGCAGGGCTACGGCACGCGCGCAGCCGTCGATCCCTCGGTCGTCCGCGGCCTCGGCTATTACACCGGCCCCGTCTACGAGGCCGAGCTCACCTTCGAGATCACCGACGAGGACGGGCGCCGCCGCCAGTTCGGCTCGGTCGCCGGCGGCGGGCGGTACGACGATCTCGTCAAGCGCTTCACCGGCCAGGCCGTGCCCGCGACCGGTATCTCGATCGGTGTCGACCGCCTGCTCGCCGCACTGCGCGAGATCGGCCGGGCCGGGCGCGCCGACGCCGCCGGCCCCGTCGTCATCCTCGCGCTCGATCGCGAGCGGATGGCGGATTATCAGACCATGTGCCGCGAACTTCGCGCCGCCGGCATCCGCGCCGAGGTGTTCCTCGGCGGCGGCAACATGGCCAAGCAGCTCAAATACGCCGACCGCCGCGCCTGCCCCGTCGCCGTGATCGAGGGGGCGGACGAGCGGCAGAAGGGCGAGATCCAGCTCAAGGACCTTGCCCTCGGCGCGCGCCTCTCCGCCGAGATCGAGACGCGCGAGGAATGGGCCGCACAGCCCGCCCAGAGCACCGTGGCGCGCAGCGAGCTCGTCCCCGCCGTGCGCGCCATGCTCGCCCGCGCGGATGAGGGCTGAGCCATGCCGGGCCGCCTCGCCGACACCGCGCTGCCGGACGGGCTGACCGGCTCGGGCGAGACCGCGGGCACGGCTCCGGGCGCGGGCAGGCCGGAGGACGACAGCCGCGACAGCCCCACGATCGGCCTCTGGGGCGTCGCCCGCGGCACCCAGAGCGGGGCGGCGCTGGCCGAGATCGACACCGCCCTCGGCGCGCTCGAGCGCCTCTTCGCCGGTGCGGGCTACCGGCCCGTCTCGCCGCCGCACCTTTTCCAGGCCGAGGTCCTGCTCGATCTCTACGGCGAGGATGTGCGCGGGCGCGCCTTCCTCTTCCCCGGCGTGGGCGGCGAGGAGCTGTGCCTTCGCCCCGACTTCACCGTTCCGGTCGCCCGCGCACACGGGGCTGCCGGCTGGGAGCATGCGGCGAAATACGCCTATCAGGGCCCCGTCTTCCGCCGCCAGCCACCGGGCAGCGGCCGGCCCATCGAATACCTGCAGGCCGGCATCGAGAACATCGGCGCAGCCGACCCTGCCGCCGCCGAGGCGCAGGTGCTGGCCCTCGTCTTCGAGGGGCTGGCGGAGATCGGGGCCGAAGGCTTCACCGTCGCCACCGGCGATCTCGGCATTGTCTTCGCGCTGCTTGAGGCGCTGGAGATGCCCGCTGCCCGGCGCGCCCGGCTGGCCCGGCATGTCTGGCGGCCCGCGCGGTTCGACTGGCTGGTCGCCGCCTCGGTGGCCGGCACGGGCGCGCCCAGCGCGGCCCGCCAGGCCCTGCTCGAGGCCGTGGAGGGCAGCGAGGAGAGCGTCGGCGCCATCGAGCGCCTCGCCGCCGCCTCCGGCGAGATCCTCGGCCGGCGCGATGCGGCCGAGATCGCCGAGCGCGCCGCCGCCCTCGCCGCAGCGGCCGCCGAGCCCGCAATGCCCGCCGAACAGGCCAATCTGATCGACGCGGTGCTCGCCCTCGAGGGCCCTTCCGGCGATGTGCTCGCCGAGCTGCGCTCCCTGACGGCCGAGGCCGGCGTCCCCATCCACGGCGCGCTCGACGCCTTCGAGCGCCGCCTCGACGCCTTCAACCGCGCAGGCCTCGACGGCGAGGCCCTGCCCTTCGACGCCCGCTTCGGGCGCACGCTCGAATACTATGACGGCTTCGTCTTCGAGGTCGCCCGGCATGACCGGCCGGAAACCCCGCCGCTGGCCGGCGGTGGGCGGTATGACAGCCTGATGGCCGGCCTCGGCGCGGGCCGGCGCATCCCCGCCTTCGGCGCGATGATCCGCCCGGAGGCCGCCCTCGCCGCCCGCCGCAGCACATCCGCGCAGGCCCCGGCCGAGCCAACCGCCGCCCCCGCGCCGCGCTCCGGCCGCTTCGCCGAGGCGGCGGCCCGCGGCGCGCTCGGCTCCGCCGCCGGCAAGCCTGCGGCCGAGACCCCTGCGCCCAGGCGCCTGATCCTCGGCCTGCCCTCCAAGGGCCGCCTGCAGGAAGCCACCATCGCGTGGTTCGCCGAGCGCGGCATCCGGATCCGCCGCTCCGGATCCGGGCGCGAATATGCCGCCGAGGCGGAGGGGGTCGACGGGCTCGAGATCGCCATGCTCTCCGCCGGCGAGATCCCGGGCGCCCTCGAGCGCGGCCAGATCCATCTCGGCGTCACGGGCCTCGATCTCGTGCGCGAGAAGGTCCCCGCGCGCGAGGCCGGTGTGCGGCGTCTCTGCCCCATGGGCTTCGGCCATGCCGACCTCGTCGTCGCCGTGCCCGACTGGTGGGTGGATGTGGAGCGCATGGGCGATCTCGACGAGGCCGCCGCCGCCTTTCGCGACCGCCACGGCCACGCCATGCGCGTTGCCACCAAGTATCACGGCCTCACCCGCGCGTTCTTCCGCCAGTGCGGCGTGGCGGATTACCGGGTCGTCGACAGCCAGGGCGCCACCGAGGCCACGCCCAAGAACCAGACCGCCGAGTTGATCGTCGACATCACCTCCAGCGGCGAGACGCTGCGGGCCAACCACCTGCGCGTGCTCGAGGACGGGCTGATTCTCCGCTCCGAAGCGACGCTCTTCGCCAGCGGCTCCGCGGCGCGTTCGGCAGAGACGGACCGTGTCCTGACCATAATGGGACAGCGCTGCGAGTTCTTGTCATAGTGGATCGGGGACGGACGGGCGTTGGCGGTTCGCGCTACACGCGATATCGCAGGACAGTGTCTTAGGGGGATGAGGGGCGGTCCCGCGCGTACCACAATGCGGAAACCCGCCCCATCCTGGCTCATCAGTGCCGGCCGGGCGCAAATGACC
>JBCBWF010000287.1:0-6723 GCA_039817245.1 Pseudomonadota bacterium
CCACATGCATCACGCCCGCGCCGGTGGCGAGGCGCGCGCCGAGCGCCTCGGCGGCCCAGTCCAGCAACGGGTCCCAGCCGGCGGCCTGCTCGGCGGCAAGCTCGTCCGGGTAGGGCGCGCGGTAGCAGAGGAGATCGCTCTCGCCATACTCCGCGATCGCCGCGGCCACGGCGGCGCGTTCGGGCAACACCCGGTCGATGGCGGTGTTGGCCGCGCGGGTGAGCGGCATGGCGCGCGGATCCACCGTCTCGGTCTGCGCGTCCCACTCGGCGGCCAGCGCCTCGGCGAGGGCGCGGGTGGGCAGGGCGAGCTCGGCGCGGCCCGGGGTGCGGATCGGGCGCTCGTCGAGGTGGACGGTGAAGCCCGCGCCCTCGGCCGCGACGACGCGCGTCTCGCTCCAGAAGCGTTTCACGGCTGCGCGCTCAGCGTCCCGGGGCGGCCAGCGCCGCATCGAGCGCGACGTCGAGCGACTCGTAGGCCTCGATCACCTGGGCCGCGCCCGCCGCATGCAGCGCTGCGACCGGGTGGTAGCCCCAGGCAACGCCCACCGCTTGCGCCCCGGCGGCCCGGCCCATCTCGATGTCGAAGCTGGTATCGCCGATCATCACCGTGCGCGCGGCCTCCACGCCGGTGGCGCGCAGGATGTTCTCGATCATGCCGGGATGGGGTTTGGAGGGCGCGTCGTCGGCGCTCTGGGTCGCGACGAAGCTGGGGCGCAGCGCATGCGCATCGAGCAGCCGGTCGAGCCCGCGGCGCGCCTTGCCGGTGGCGATGGCCAGCAGCCAGCCATCGGCCTCGAGCCGGGCGATGGCCTCGCGCGCGCCGGGGTAGAAGGGGGTCGCCGCCTCGCCGCCGCCCGCGAGGCGGATGGCATTGTAGGCCTCGCGATAGGCCTGGGCGAGGGCCTGGTGCGCCTCCGCCACCTCGCCGGGATGGAGGGCGGCCATGGCGTGCTCGAGCGAGAGGCCGACGATGCCGAGCGTGGCCTCGCGCGCGGGCACGGGGAAGCCGATCGCCTCATGGGCACGGCGCATGGACTCGACGATCACGTGCTGGCTGTCGATCAGCGTGCCGTCCACATCGAAGATCGCGAGTTTCAGCATGGGCCTTCCCGTGTCGCGGCGAGGGGTCTGGCGGCGGGCGACCGGGTCGGCGGCGGCGCGCGGCGTCTGGCGCCTCACGTGCCCTGTGCGGCGTCGAGATGCAAGGGGTGGAGGGGGGTGGTGCCGGAGGCCGATGCGCCGCAGGATCGGGGCGAGACGGTCCGGCTTGGGGGGGGAGCGATGGAAAGCGGCATGCCGACGGAGCCGGGGGCGGCGCTGGCGCATCTGAAGGTGGTGGATCTCAGCCGGATCCTCGCCGGGCCATGGGCGACGCAGACGCTGGCCGATCTCGGCGCGGAGGTGCTGAAGATCGAGCATCCCGCGGGCGGGGACGATACGCGCCGCTGGGGCCCGCCCTTCCTGGAGGAGGCGGATGGGGCGCGGGGCGATGCCGCCTATTTCACCGCCGCCAACCGCAACAAGCGCTCGCTGGGCATCGATTTCGCCAAGCCCGAGGGGGCGGCGCTGGTGCGTGCGCTGATCGCCGGGGCGGATGTGGTGGTGGAGAACTTCAAGGTGGGCGGGCTCGCGAAATACGGGCTCGACTATGCGAGCCTCGCGGCGGCGCATCCGCGGCTGGTCTATTGCTCGATCACCGGGTTCGGGCAGACGGGGCCCTATGCGCCGCGCTCGGGCTACGACTTCATCATCCAGGGGATGGGCGGGCTCATGGGCATCACCGGCCAGCCGGACGGGACGCCGGGGGCGGGGCCGGTGAAGGTGGGCGTGGCGGTGGCGGATCTCTTCACGGGCATGTATGCGGCGACCTCGATCCTGGCGGCGCTGGCCTATCGGGACCGGACGGGACGGGGGCAGCATATCGACTGCGCGCTGCTGGCCTCGCAGGCCGCGATGCTGGCCAATCAAGCCTCGAGCTGGCTCGCGGGCGGGGTGGAGCCTGGGCGGATGGGGAACGATCATCCGAGCATCTCGCCCTACCGCGTCTATCCGGTGCGCGACGGGCATGTGATCCTGACCTGCGGGAATGACGGACAGTTCCGGCGGTTCTGCGCGGCCGTGGGGGCGGACGGGCTGGCGGAGGATCCGCGCTTCGGCAGCAATCCGGCGCGGGTGGCGCATCGTGCGGCGCTGGACCGGGAGATCGAGGCGGTGCTGGCGGGCTTCGACCGCGACGATCTGATCGCGCGGCTGGAGGCGGCGACGGTGCCCTGCGGGCCGATCAACGGTGTGGCAGATGTGTTCGCGGATCCGCATCTGACAGCCATCGGCACCACGGTTCCGACGCACCGGCCGGACGGGACGGAGATCCCGACGGTGGCCTATCCCGCAAGGCTGAGCGCCTCGCCCGCGGCCTATCGGAGCGCGCCGCCCCGCCTCGGCGCCGACACCGAGGCGGTGCTGCAGGAGCGTCTCGGCCTCGATGTCGCCGCGATCGCCCGCCTGCGCGCCGATGGCGTGCTGTAGGGCGCGATCCGGCTGAGTCGTCTGACCTTCGCGGTCCCTCCCACCCACGTCATTCTAGCCCCGAAAATCAGAACACAAAGTGAACATACGGCCTGTCAGGGGCCAACTCGAGGACGACGGGGACCCTCACCCGATACGCGCAGCCTGCCACACCGGCCGGCATGCCCAGGCGTGACCGCGCCGGCCCGCCGTGCCAGCTCGAACGGGATCGTCGCCCAGCCTGCCTCGTCGCCAGCGGGGGCTGGGCTGTGTCAAGGATCGCGCAGCGCGCGACCGCCCCCGCCGGCCTGTCCTTGACACGGCCCGGGCCACGCACAAGCTCGCGGTGAGGCCCCCCGGGGCTTCTCCTCAGCTCCCCTTCCGGCGCGACACCGGCCAAACCCGCCGCCCTCCGCACCCCGGGCGACCCGCCAGCCACAGGCGCCAATGCAGGACTCATCGCGGCGACCAGCCGCGATTCCGCTTGCCTCGCGCCCGGTTCCAGAGCGCAACCCCCGGGCATTCCGGGCTTGCGGCAGCCGCGCGGGCGTGCCCTCTTGGGTCTCTGCAGGGAGGGATGCGTGGACGAGAAGTCGGTCTTGCGCGAGGTGGATGACGACGCGCGGCGGCTGGCGGGCACGCTCCTGCGCACCGAGCGGCATGCGGCGCTCGCGACGCTCGAGCCCGGCAGCGGCTGGCCCATGGCGAGCCGCGTCTCGATGGCCACCGCGATGGAGGGCCATGCGGTCATCCTGATCTCGCAGCTCTCGCCCCATTTCGCCGCGCTGCAGGCCGATCCGCGCGCCTCGCTTCTCATCGGCAGCCCCGGCAAGGGCGACCCGCTCGCCCATCCGCGCATGACCGTCGCCGTCCGCGCCGAGCGCACCCAGGGCGAGACGCGCATGGCGCTGCGCCGCCGCTTCCTTGCGCGCCACCCCAAGGCGTCCCTCTACGCGGATTTCGGGGACTTCGCCTTCTGGCGCCTCACCGTCGAGCGGGTGTCGCTCAATGGCGGCTTCGGCAAGGCCTATGAGATGGCGGGCAGCGATCTCGTGCTGGCGCGCGACGAGGGCCTGGAGGCCATGGAGGAGAGCGTGGTGGAGCATATGAACGCGGACCATGCCGACGCGATCGGCCTCATGGCCGAGCGGCTGCTCGATGCGCCCGCGGCGGACTGGCGGCTGGCCTCGCTCGATCCCGCGGGCCTCGATCTCGTGGCGGGCGACCGGGTGGCGCGGCTCTGGTTCGACCCGCCGCTCTTGGGCGCCGAGGAGATCCGGCCGCGGCTTGTGGCGCTCGCCAAGAAAGCCCGGGGCGGGAGCGCATAAGGCCCATGTTCGTCTCCTTCTTCCCCACCCCGCGCCTTTTCGTGTTCTCCGCCGCCGGCTGGGCGGTCGTGGCCATCTTCCTGTGGTATCTGGTGGCCAGGGGGCTCCACGATCCCATCGGCATCGCCACGGTCACCGGCTGGGACCCCGCCAAGGTCTGGCTCTACGAATACGTGGCCCTCTGCTACGCGGCCTTCGCCGTCTTCTGGCTCTTCTACTCGGACCACCGCTGGGCGCTCTGGTCCGTCGCCGGCTCCACCGCGATCGTCTTCATCACCTGGTTCCAGGTGCAGCTCGACGTGATGATCAACGAATGGTTCGGCGCCTTCTACGACATCATCCAGAAGGCGCTGGCCGAGCCGAATTCGGTCACGGCGGCCGAGTACTACGCGCAGCTCTTCACCTTCCTGAAGATCGCGATGATCTACATCACCACCGCGGTTTTCGGCGCCTTCTTCACCAGCCACTATGTCTTCCGCTGGCGCACGGCGATGAACGACCACTATGTCGCGATGTGGCCGCGCATCCGGCATATCGAGGGGGCGTCGCAGCGCATCCAGGAAGACACCATGAAGTTCGCGCAGATCATGGAGTCGCTCGGCTCGCGGCTGATCGATGCGGTGATGACGCTGATCGCCTTCCTTCCGATCCTGTGGGGGCTCTCCTCGCATATCACCGCGCTGCCGATCGTGGGCGACATTCCTCAGCCTCTGGTCTTCGTCGCGATCCTCTGGTCGATCTTCGGCACCACGATCCTGGCGCTGGCGGGCTACCGGCTGCCGGGGCTCGAGTTTCGCAACCAGCGGGTCGAGGCGGCCTATCGCAAGGAGCTGGTGCTCGGCGAGGACCATGCGGAGCGGGCGCGGCCGATCACGCTCGGCGAGCTCTTCACCAATGTGCGGCGGAACTATTTCCGGCTCTATCTCAACTACCTGTACTTCAATGTGGTGCGCTACGGGTATCTGCAGGCGGGCGTGATCCTGCCCTATATCGCGCTTGGGCCCACGATCATCTCGGCCGGCTTCACGCTGGGGGTGATGCAGCAGATCATCCGGGCCTTCGGGCGGGTGGAGGACTCGTTCCAGTACCTGGTGAAGTCCTGGACGACGATCGTGGAGCTCATGTCGATCTACAAGCGCCTCGCCGCCTTCGAGCGCGCGATCGAGGGCGAGCGGCAGTCGGAGATCGAGTTCGAGACCGAGCCGGCGCCGAGCCTCGGCGGCGGCAGCCCGGGCGCGCCGGACCCCGCGCGCGACCCCGAGACGCGCTGAGCCCCCGGAAAGCGAGCGGGGCCGCCCGGGGGGGCCGCCTGGGGGGGGCCGCCTGGGGGGCGCGGAGTTCCGCCGCGACGGGCGGCGCAGCGGATCAGCCGGTGGCGTCCGCGCTGCCGGCCTCGCGCTCGGCGACGATCTCCTTCAGGATCTTCATCGCCTGGTTGCCCGCCGGCGCGCCGGCATAGACGGCCACATGCAGCATCGCCTCGCGCACCTCCTCGGGCGAGGCCCCGGTATTCGCGGTGGCGCGGAGATGGAGCGCGAACTCCTCCCAGTTGCCGAGCCCGGCGAGGAGCGCGAGCGTGACGAGGGATCGCTCGCGCAGCGAGAGCCCGTCGCGCGACCAGACGCTGCCCCAGGGGCCTTCGGTGATGTAGCGCTGGAAAGGCGCATCGAGCGCCCCGGTGCGCGCGACCGCGCCATCCACATAGGCATCGCCCAGCACCCGGCGCCGTGTGGCCATGCCGCGCTCGAAGCGCACCTCGCTGTCGTCCGCCATCGTCCCGTCTCCTCCTCTGGTGTCGTCGTGGTGCGAAGAGGGCGCCATGGGCGGCGCAGCGATGCAAGCCTGCGGCGCGGCGGTCGGGCTTGCGGGCGGAAGCGCGGGCGAGGCTCCAGGCGCGCCGGCGCGGCCGGGCCCACCGCTCGAGGAACCCCGCAGGGGTGACGAGAGCGCGGGATGCATCGGCGCGCGAAGCGCGGCGATTCCGCCAGGTCGCGTCCGGTTACGAAGCAGCGCTGACAGGGCAGTTGTAGAGAATGCGCCCGATCAGGCGAAGATGGGAGGCCCCTGGCAGCGGCTGCGGGCGCCGACCGCCCCCGACCCGGGCGAAGCGGTGGGGATGGGCGCTTGCGGCCGCTCCCACCCACGACATTTTTTGCCGCGTTGTGTGAATGCCCGGTTAGCATCCACGCGCATTCGCCGTTTTGTTCTAGCCCCTATATATTCACTATATGTTCTCATTCTCCATTGCAAGATGACGTGGGTGGGTGCGGGCGCGGTTGGGGTCTGATGGGTGCTGAGGTCGGGCAGCACGAAGATGCGAGAGGGCGATCGGTCGGTCGATGACCGGGTTGTGCCGCCGAAAGGGCCGTGTCGCATGACGGGTGGCGCAGTGTTCCCCTCGCTTGCGCTTCCGCCCGGCGGGGCCGTAAGAGCAGGGCGCGTGCCGATGCCAGCCGGGAGAGGGTCCATGCCGCCGCTCGTCTATGTCCTCAACGGGCCCAATCTCAACCTGCTCGGTCAGCGCGAGCCCGAGATCTACGGCGCCGAGACGCTGGCGGATGTGGAAGCGGCCTGCCGCGCGCTGGCGGAGCGGCTCGGCCTCGCCATCCGCTTCCATCAGTCCAACGCCGAGCATGCGCTGGTGGACTGGATCCAGGCGGCGCGCCTCGAGGCCGCCGGGATCGTCATCAACCCGGCCGCCTACACCCACACCTCCGTCGCCATCCTCGATGCGCTGAGCGCCTGCGCCTGCCCGGTGATCGAGGTGCATATCTCCAATGTGCACCGGCGCGAGGCCTTCCGGCACCATTCCTATGTCTCGCAGCGGGCGGACGGGGTGATCGCGGGCTGCGGCACGCAAGGCTATGCGCTGGCGCTGCGGCGCCTCG
>JBCBWF010000223.1:0-8300 GCA_039817245.1 Pseudomonadota bacterium
GAGGTCGCTGCGGGCGAGACGCTGGCGCTGGTCGGCGAGTCCGGTTGCGGCAAGTCGATGACCTGTCTCGCGCAGATCTACGCCATCGAGCACCACCGCGCCGCCGGTGACCCCGGCACGGCGCGGCAGCAGCCCGGCCAGCGCGAGACAGGTCATCGACTTGCCGCAACCGGACTCGCCGACCAGCGCCAGCGTCTCGCCCGCAGCGACCTCGAAGGTCGCATCGCGCACCGGCAGCACGATGTCGCCCCCCCGGCGGCGGAGCGACACTTCGAGCATGTCGACGGTCAGCAAGACGGACGGGCCCCTCGGCGGCCGAACCGATCAGTTGCCGGCCGTGTCGAACTGCAGGTTATAGGGCCGCAGATCCATGTAGTAGAGCGACACCGGCTTCCACTGGATCCCCGCCCGCAGCGCATAGGTCTCGAGCGGGTTGTAGAGCATCGTGCCCGGCGCCTCGTCGAGCCAGATGTCCAGCGCCTCGCGATAGGCGGCCTGGCGCTCGGCCATGTCGGTCGAGGCGATGATCACCTCCTGCAGCTCGTTGAACCGCGCAGGCGCCTCCCAGGAGCGCGCTGCGTCCTGCTTGTTGTTCTGCACGGCCGATGCCGCACCCCATTGCGGCACGAAGGAGCCGAGCGGGTCGGGCATGCGGTGGGTGTTGGACCAGGGGCGGATATCCACCTGCCCGTCGGTGGAGGTCACCTGCTTCCAGTTCTCCACCGGCTCGAGGCGCACATTGAGCCCCACGTCCTTCCACATCTGCTGCATGGCCTGCGCGGCCTCCAGGCTCAGCAGGTAGTAGTTGAGCGGCAGGCGGTAGACGATCTCCTCGCCCTCATAGCCTGCCTCCGCCAGCAGCGCCTTGGCCTTCTCCGGGTCGTAGGCGAAGGCCGGATAGTCCTCCATGTACATCACATAGGAGGGGAGCTGGTGGCCGTTCGGCGTGTAGTTCTTGTTCTCCCACAGCGCCTCGCGCAGCAGGTCGCGGTCGATGGCAAGGCTCAGCGCCTGGCGCACCCGCTTGTCCTCGGTCGGGCCCTCGTCGAAGAACACGAGCATGTGGGTGTTGTCGAGCACCACGCTCTCGACCTTGATGTCGTCATAGCCCTCGAGCACCGGGATCTGGTCCGGCGGCACGTTGACGATGATGTCGTACTCGCCGGAGACGAGCCCAGCGATGCGGGCGGATACCTCGGGCACGACGCGGAAGGTGATCGAGGCCGCGGTGGGCCGGCCGGCGAAGTAGTCGTCATGGGCGACGAGGCGGACGAACTCGCCATCCACCCACTCGTCCATCTTGTAGGGGCCGGTGCCGACCGGGTTGCGCGCAAAATGCTCCTTGCCCTTCAGCAGGTATTCCTTCGCGTTCACCACCGACATCGCGTAGCCCGCAAGGCGCTGGTCCAGCAGCAGGTCGGGCTTCTTGGAGACGATGCGCACCGTGTAGCGGTCCACCGGCTCGATATGGGAGAGCGTCAGCATGAAGCGCTTGGCCGCGCCGATCAGCGGGTTCTCGCCATGGCCGCGGCCGACGGAGTAGGAGAACACCACGTCGTCCGAGGTCATCTCCTCGCCGTTGTGGAAGAGCACGCCCTCGCGCAGCTTCAGCTCCATGGTGCGGTCGTCGATCTTGGTCCAGCTCTCCGCGAGGCTCGGGACGAGCTTGGAGGACGCACCGCCCTCCTCGGCCAGGAAGTCCCGGCGGATCAGCGTGTCGAACATCGAGTAGGTGAGACGCACGGCAACATTGCCCATCTCCTCGATCGACTCGAGGCTGCCCGGCAGGTCGTTGACCGCGACCACGATGTCGGGACGGTCCTCGGCGCGGGCAAGCGGCGCGGTGAAGGCAAAGGCGACCACGAAGGCGGCGAGCAGCGCGAGATATCTGCGCATGGCGTCTCTCTCCCAGTGTTACGAACCCGTACCGCTTAGGGACGGTCGGTGACGCAGGGATGACAGGGGCTTGAACTTCCTGCGGCTTCAGGCGAGCCGCCGGCCATGCCCCGCATCGAAGAGATGGAGCCGGGCGGGATCGATGCGCACCCGCAGCTCCTCGCCCACCGGCTGATCGGCGTCGACGGAGACGATGACGGCCTGCTCGCCATGGCGCGCATGCACCAGGCGCTCTGCGCCGAGCTCTTCCACATAGGCGGTGGCGAGCGTGAGATCCGCCGCATCGCCATTGGTCACCGGCACCATATCCTCCGCCCGGATCCCGAGCAGGACCGGCCCGCTGCCCGCGCCGGCGCCATTGGCCGGCAGGCGCGCATCACCAACGCGGATCGCATCGCCCGCATGTTCGGCCCGGAGCAGGTTCATCGCCGGCGAGCCGATGAAGCCCGCGACGAAGGTGGAGGCCGGGCGGCGATAGACCTCGAGCGGGGCGCCC
The DNA here is from genome assembly GCA_039817245.1 of Pseudomonadota bacterium. GTDB lineage: Bacteria > Pseudomonadota > Alphaproteobacteria > Rhodobacterales > Rhodobacteraceae > Thermohalobaculum. The sequence continues at coordinate 2,393 of JBCBWF010000223.1, forward strand.
ATCTGCTCGATCCGGCCCTTGTTCAGCACCACCAGCCGGTCCGCCAGCGTCATGGCCTCGAGCTGGTCATGCGTCACATAGATCGAGGTGGTGCCGAGACGGCGCTGGAGCTGCTTGATCTCGCCGCGCATCTCCACGCGCAGCTTGGCGTCGAGGTTGGAGAGCGGCTCGTCGAAGAGAAAGCAGGCCGGCTCGCGCACGATCGCGCGCCCCATCGCCACGCGCTGGCGCTGCCCGCCGGAGAGCTGGCGCGGCTTGCGGTCGAGAAGCTCGCCGAGCTGCAGCATGCGCGCGGCCTCGCCGACGCGGCGCTCGATCTCCTCGCGCCCCATCCGCCGGTTCTTGAGCCCGTAGGCCATGTTGTTGCGCACGGTCATGTGCGGATAGAGCGCGTAGTTCTGGAACACCATCGCGATGTCCCGGTCGGCGGGGTCGATCTCGTTCACCACCCGATCGGCGATGCGTATCTCGCCCTCGCTGATCGTCTCCAGCCCCGCCACCATGCGCAGCAGGGTGGACTTGCCGCAGCCCGAGGGGCCGACCAGCACGATCAGCTCCCCGTCCGCGATCCGGATCGTCACATCGTCGACGGCGCTGACACCGCCGCCATAGACCTTGCTCACTCGCTCGATCGTCACGCTGGCCATGGCGGCGCCCCTATTTGTCGCTCTCGGTGAGGCCCTTGATGAACCAGCGCTGGAACACCACGACCACGATGACCGGCGGGATCATGGCGAGGATCGCGAGCGCCATGGCCTGCCCGTACTCCGGAATATTCGAGCCGACCCAGACCTGCAGGATCTGCTTGATGCCGCGCACCAGCGTGAAATAGCTCTCATCCGTCGTGATCAGCGTGGGCCAGAGATACTGGTTCCAGCCGAACACGAACATGATGATGAAGATCGCGGCGATCATCGTCTGGGAAAGCGGCACCAGGATGTCGATGAAGAACTTCACCGGCCCCGCCCCGTCGATCCGCGCCGCCTCCAGCAGCTCGTCCGGCACCGATTTGTAGAACTGGCGGAAGAAGAAGGTGCCGGTCGCCGAGGCGATCAGCGGCACGATCAGCCCTGTATAGGTGTTGGTCAGCCCCATCGAGTGGATGATCTCGTAGGAGGGCAGGATCCGCACTTCGAGCGGCAGCAGAAGCGTCGTGAAGATCGCCCAGAAGGCCAGCGTCGCGAAGGGAAACCGGAAATAGACGATGGCATAGGCCGCCAGCATCGAGATCACGATCTTGCCGATGGCGAAGCCGAGCCCGAGGATGAGCGAGTTCACCATCATGCTCACGCCATGCACCTCGCCGGTGAAGCCGGTGCCCTCGAACATCACCGTCCGGTAGGTCTCCACCATGTGGTCGCCCGGGGCGAACTGCAGCCCTTCGCGGTGGATCGTGACCGGGTCGTGGGTGGAGGTGAAGAAGGCCAGCAGCACCGGCACCAGCATGAAGAGCGCGCCGACGATCAGGATCGCGTGGTCGCCCACCGCCTGCCAGCTGATCTTGGGCGCGCGCCGCGGGGCGCGCTCCTCCGCCGTCCCCTCTGCCTCGATCACGCTCATCGCCGGCTCCCGCTCATGTGTAGTGCACCCGCCGTTCGATCATCCGGAACTGGACGATGGTGAGCGCGAGCACGAGGACCATCAGGATCACGGACTGCGCGGAGGAGCCGCCCAGATCGTTGCCGCGGAACCCGTCGAGAAACACCTTGTAGACCAGCGTCACCGGGTTGTTCCCCGGCTCGTTCTTCATCATCACGTCGATTACGCCGAAGGTGTCGAAGAGCGCATAGGTGATGTTGATGATCAGCAGGAAGAACGCCGTCGGCGCCAGCAGCGGGAAGGTCACGGTCCAGAACCGCCGGGCGCGGGACTTGCAGTCCACCATCGCCGCCTCGCGCACCGATTTCGGGATGCCCTGCAGGCCCGAGAGAAAGAAGATGAAGTTGACCGGCACCTGCTTCCAGACCGACACCACGATCATCGCCGTTGCCGTGTCCGTGTAGTTGACGCCGATCCGCAGATCCCAGCCGAAGACGGCGGCGAGATCCACCAGCGGCCCCACATGCTGGTCGAAGAGCAGCACGCCCAGGAGCCCCGCCACCGGCGGCGCGATGGCATAAACCCACATCAGGAGCGTGCGATAGCTGTGCGCGCCGCGCAGCACGCTGTCCACCTTCACGGCGAGCAGGAGCGCGATCGCGAGCGAGAAGAAGGTCACCAGCAGCGTGAACCAGAGCGTGAACCGCGCGACGCGCTGATACTCCGACCCGCTGACCGCATCCACGTAGTTGTCGATGCCGACATAGGTGGAGCCGAAGCCGAAGGGATCCTCGAGATAGAAGGAGGAGCGCACCGCCTCCACCGCGGGCCAGTAGAAGAAGATGACGACGATGGAGATCTGCGGCAGCAGCAGGAGATAGGGCAGCGAGGAATGTCCGAAGGTGACGCGCTTCATCTCGCCTGCATTCCCGCTCGCGCCGCTTCGGGCGCCTTCGTGAACCGGTGCGGGGGCGCGACGGGCGCGCCCCCACGGTCATGACGTCTCACCACAGTGGGTGAGCGACCGCTGGTCAACCAGCAGTCTTCGAGAAGCGCTCGAGGAGCTTGTTGCCCTCGTCCTCGATGGTCTGGAAGGCCTCGTCCACGGTCGCGTCGCCCGTGAAGATCTTGCCGTATTCGCGGTTCATGACGTCGCGGATCTGCACGTAGAAGCCCATCCGGTAGCCCTTGGTCCACTCGCCGGCCGGCAGGTTGAGCTGCTGGATGCCGATCTCGGCGGCCGGCACGCGGTCGTAGTGGCCGTCGGTCTTGGCGAGCTCGTAGGAGGCCGAGGTGATCGGCACATAGCCGGTCTCGCGGTGCCAGAGATACTGCACCTCCGGCGAGGCGAGATACTCGAAGAACTTGGCTACGGCCGCGTTCTCGTCATCCGCGTTGCCGGACAACGCGAAGAGCGCGGCACCGCCGATGAAGGTCTGCGTCGGCTCGGTGGTCACGGCTTCCCAGTAGGGCAGGAAGGTCGCGGAGAACGGGAACTCGGCCGACTTCGAGAGGCCGCCGAAGGAGGCCGAGGAGCCGAGCCACATCGCCACCTGCTGGTTCTCGAACGGCGCCTGGTTGTCGCCCCAGCCCGTGCCGTACCAGCCGAAATAGCCGGCATCGAGCCACTCCTTCAGCTTGGTGAAGTGGGTCTTGATGGCGTCGTTGTTCACAAGGATCTCGGTGCCGCCCACGCCGTCATAGCCGTTGGCGTTGGAGGCGAACTGGATGTCGTGGCGCGACATGAAGTTCTCGGTGAAGATCCACGGCAGGTGCGACTGGGCGAGCGGCACATAGCCCGCTTCCTTCAGCGCCGGGGCGGTGGTGGCCTCAAACTCTTCCCAGGTCTTCGGCGGCGTCACGCCCGCTTTCTCCAGCGCGCCCTCGTTGTAGTAGAGGATCGGCGTGGAGGAGTTGAACGGCATGCCGACCATCTTGCCGGCCGGATCGGCGTAGAAGTAGCGCACGCCGGAGATGTAGTCCTCGATGTTGAACGGCACGCCCGCGCCGGTCAGCAGGTCCTCGACCGGGATCACCGCACCCTCGGCACCGATGATCGTGGCCGCACCGGCGTCGAACACCTGCAGGATGTTGGGCTGCTCGCCCGCGCGGAAGGCCGCGATACCGGCCGTCAGGGTCTCCTCGTAGGTGCCCTTGTAGACCGGGGTCAGCTGGACCTCGTCCTGCGCCGCGTTGAAGTTGGTCGCGATCTCGTTCACCACCTCGCCGAGACGGCCGCCCATGGCATGCCAGAACTCGATCTCGGTGGCGGCACGCGCGCTGGCGACGCTCGAGAGCACGAGGCCTGCTGCCAGAAGCTGTTTCATCATCGTTGGGATCTCCTGATACGGGTGGGCATCTGAGCCGCGGCGCACCGTCGTGGAATTCCGTTGCCGTTTCTTAACGCTTGCGCGACGGATTGGTGACGCTCGCGTGCTTCCGGGGCCACGCTTGCTCGGCCGGCGCGGGGCTGCTCTGCTGCACTGCGACAGCCGCGCCGGCATGCGTTTGCAGCGGAGCGCAGAGGGGGCGCGCAGAGGGGGAAGGGCGTGGAGTTCGATTTCGTCGTCGTCGGCGCGGGGTCTGCCGGATGCGTGCTTGCCAACCGTCTGAGCGCCTGCGGGCGCTATACCGTGGCGCTCCTGGAGGCGGGCGGGCCGGACCGCTCGCCCTGGATTCACATCCCCGTCGGCTATTTCCGCACCATGGGCAACCCGGAGACGGACTGGTGCTACCGCACCGAGCCCGATCCCGGCCTCAACGGTCGCTCCATCCCATGGCCGCGGGGCAAGGGCCTCGGCGGATCGAGCTCGATCAACGGGCTTCTCTATGTGCGCGGCCAGGCCGAGGATTTCGAGCAGTGGCGCCAGCTCGGCAACACCGGCTGGGGCTGGGACGATGTGCTCCCCCTCTTCCGCCGCGCCGAGCGCTGGGAGGAGGCCGGCTCGCAGGATCCGGTGCGCGGGGCGGACGGGCCGCTTTCCGTCTCGAAGAGCCGGCTGAGCCGCGAGATCGTCGATGCCTGGATCGAGGCCGCCGTCGCGGCGGGCTACCCGCGCAATGCCGACTATAACGGTCCCGACCAGGAGGGGGTCGGCCATTTCCAGCTCACCACCCGGCGCGGCCGGCGCTGCAGCGCAGCGGTTGCCTATCTGCGCCCGGCCATGGGGCGGTCCAATCTCGAGGTCTTCACCCACACCCAGGCCCAGCGGCTGGTGCTCGACGAGGGGCGCGTCGCGGGGCTGGAGGCCCTGCGCGACGGCGCGCCGCTCACCTTCCGCGCCCGGCGCGAGGTGGTGCTGAGCGCCGGCTCCCTCGCCTCGCCCCAGCTTCTGATGGTGTCCGGCATCGGAGACCCCGAGGCGCTCGCGCCCCACGGTATCGAGACGCAGCGCGCCCTGCCCGGCGTGGGGCGCAACCTGCAGGATCATCTGCAGGCCCGCCCGGTCTTCCGCTGCACCGCGCCCACCATCAACACCGAGATCCGCGGCCTCTGGCGCAAGGCGCTGATGGCCATGGAATACGCGGTCTGGCGCACGGGTCCGATGAGCATGGCCGCGAGCCTCGGCACGGCGTTCCTGAAGACCGAGCCCCATCTCGCGACGCCGGACATCCAGTTCCACATCCAGCCCTTCAGCGCGGACAGGCCGGCGGACGGGCCGCATCCCTTCTCCGCCTTCACCGCCTCGGTCCTGCAGCTCCGCCCGGAGAGCGCGGGGCATCTCGCGCTCGCCTCGCCGGATATGCGTGATGCCCCCCTCATCCACCCCAACTATCTGGCGACGCCGACGGATTGCGACACGCTGGTAAAGGGCATCCGCATCGCCCGCCGCATCGCCGAGGCGGCGCCGCTGAAGCGCCTTGTGACCGCCGAGCATGCGCCCGGGCCGGAGGTGGCGGCCGATGACGACGCGGCGATCCTCGACTGGGCGCGCGACACCGCCGTGACGATCTATCACCCCACCGGGACCTGCAAGATGGGCACCGATCCCATGGCCGTCGTCGATCCGCGCCTCAGGCTCCACGGCCTTGCCGGCCTGCGCGTGGCGGACGCGTCGATCATGCCCGTCATCACCTCCGGCAACACCAACGCGCCCGCGATCATGATCGGCGAGAAAGCCTCCGACATGATCCTCGAAGATGCCCGCTAAACGGCGCTTATGGCGCTCCAGTTTTGCACCGAAAAGAACGGGGGTGATCCGCGACTGGAGTGCCCCCGCTGACGTGGTCCAGCCACCGGGATAGGGTTATCCCGTTTGGGAAGGACCAGAGATGGCCGGGAAGCGAGACAAGCCGGAAGGGATCGTCTTGACGTTGCGCCAGGTGGAGGTGCTGCAGGGCCAGGGGATGTCTGTGGCGGATGCGCTGC
>JBCBWF010000375.1:0-4970 GCA_039817245.1 Pseudomonadota bacterium
ACCGCGGCGCTCCCGCCGTCTGCGGCCGACGGCACCGTGCCGGCGCCGGAGGAGGTTTCGCGGGTCGGGTATCTCCGCTCCACGCTCGCCGCCGTCCGGGCCTTCGCCGTCGATGTGGTCACCGAATTCTACAAGATCGTCGTGCAGGGGACGGCGGCCGCAATAGTTACAGGTTCCGCCGCGGTCCTTCTCGCACAGTCGGACACGCTGCTCGCCCTCGCCACCAAACTCCCCGCCGACTGGGCCTGGGTGGCCGAGTTCCTGACCTGGCTGCGGACCCTCCCGCTCGGTGCCTGAGGGCAATTCCCGACCCTGGCGCTCGCCGTATGGTTGGAGCATGGGGTGTGCCGGGGGGCGGGCATGCATGGACAGGGGGGCGCTGCTTGGGTATGGGGGCGGCGGGACAGGGCCGGAGGGCGGACATGGTCAAGATCAACGGCAACGAGATCCGGGTGGGCAACATCCTGGAGCACAACGGAGGGCTCTGGGTCGCGGTCAAGACCGACCATGTGAAGCCCGGCAAGGGCGGCGCCTTCGCGCAGGTCGAGATGAAGAACCTGCGCAACGGCTCCAAGCTGAACGAACGCTTCCGCTCGGCCGACAAGGTGGAGCGCGTGCGCCTCGAGCAGAAGGACCAGCAGTTTCTCTACGAGAACGACGGCATGCTGGTTTTCATGGATGCCGAGAGCTTCGAGCAGATCGAGCTGCCGGCGGATATTCTCGGCGACCGCCGCCCGTTCCTGCAGGACGGCATGACCGTGGTGATCGAGTATTTCGAGGAGGAGGCGCTCTCCGCCTCGCTGCCCGAGAAGGTCACCTGCGAGATCGCCGAGACCGAACCGGTGGTGAAGGGCCAGACGGCGGCCAACTCCTACAAGCCCGCGGTGCTCGACAACGGCATCCGCGTGATGGTCCCGCCCTTCGTCGGTCAGGGCGAGCGCATCGTCGTCAACACCGAGACGATGGAATACGTCGAGCGCGCCAATTGAGCGCCGATGCCCCGCGCCGCAGCGCGCTGGCCGGGGGCGACAGCGCCTTCAGCGCGGGCTCGGCCAATATCAACGTGATGATCAAGGCGGCCCGGCGCGCGGGGCGCCGGCTGGTGCGCGATTTCGGCGAGGTGGAGAACCTGCAGGTCTCCATGAAGGGGGCGGGCGATTTCGTCTCCAATGCCGATCGCAAGGCCGAGGAGATGATCCGCGAGGACCTGACCACGGCGCGGCCCAACTACGGCTGGCTCGGCGAGGAGAGCGAGCCCGTGGCGGGCAAGGACCCGACGCGGCGCTGGATCGTGGACCCGCTGGACGGCACCACCAACTTCCTGCACGGGCTGCCGCACTGGGCGGTCTCGATCGCGCTCGAGCATCGCGGCGATATCGTCGCGGGCGTGATATTCGATCCGGTGAAGGACGAGATCTTCGTGGCGGAGAAGGGGGCGGGCGCCTGGATGAACGACCGGCGGATCCGCGTCTCGGGCCGGCGCGAGATGATCGGGATGCTGTTCGCCACGGGCCTGCCCTTCGGCGCGCAGGAGACGCTGCCCCAGACCATGCGCGACCTGGCGCAGATCCTGCCGCGCTCGGCGGGGGTGCGGCGGCTCGGCTCGGCGGCGCTGGATCTCGCCTATGTGGCGGCCGGGCGCTATGACGGCTACTGGGAGCGCGAGGTCAATCTCTGGGACATCGCGGCAGGCGTGGTGCTGGTGCGCGAGGCCGGCGGGCTGATCGGCGGTATCGCCGGCGCCGATCCCCTGAAGACCGGCCATATCCTCGCCGCGAACGCGACCGTCTACGACAGCTTCGCCGCGCTCATCAGCGAGAGCTGAGCGCCCGGATCCCGCCTCAAAGCCGGCCCAGACGCCTAATAAGCGGAACCGCAGCGCTGCGCGCCGCGCTGCATACTTCGCTCTTTCCCCGCCTCCGGCAGGGAAAGAGCCGCGTCTCCCGGCCGCTGCCGTGGAGCCCCTTGGCCGTGGAACGAGACCGTGTCGGGCCGCGGCGCGGGCAAGCGGACCGGCGGCCGGGCCGGGCCTGCAGCCACCGGGTGCGGCGCCGATCGGGGTCCCGGCCTCGAGCCGGGACCTCCCTGGTCCGCGGGGCCGGCCCCGGCTCAGCCGAGGATGTCCCACTCCTGCTCGCCGATATTGAAGGCGACGAAATCGAAGCGCTCCGTGTTCTCGATATTCTCCGCGCTCACGATGAAGGCCTCCAGCACCTCCACCTGGGTGAGCTCCTCGCCTTCCAGCAGGCCCGTCCAGAAGTCCACCCCGACCTGCTCGCCCTCGCGCCCCAGCACGTTGCGGAAGAGCTGGCTCACGAAGTCCACATCGCTCAGCTGCTCCGGGTCGCCGACATTGGCGGCGAACTCGTCCGAGAACAGGAACTGCTCGGCCAGCGCCTGGGGCCCGCCCAGCTGGTCCAGCACCCCGATCCAGAAGTTGAGCCCCGCGATATCCGGATCGCGCCCGAAGGTGGCCGTGTAGGCGCGCGCCACGAACAGCGCATCGTCGCTCGCCGTGCCGCTGTCATCCTCCGCGAACTCCACGATCAGCCGGAACCCCTCGTCGGGCGGCCGGAAGGAGAGCCCGTCGAAATTCACGAAGATCCGGTCCTCGTTGAACCAGACGAACTCCGTCGGCAGGCCGAGCGTATTCTCCGCCTGCACGATGCCGACACCGGTGATCGCCGGCAGCGTGTCGTCCAGATCCGAGACCACGAAGCCGTAGAAGCCGTCCTCGTCGTCCACATTGCCGAAGCCGAAATCGCCGGACTGGTCGAGCTGGTAGCTCAGAGTGGTCCCGGAGATGTCGACATTCGCGTTCTCCATCCGGATCCCGCCGATCTGGTCGAAGTCCTGCAGATTGGCGAACTCGATCTCCTCGCCGACCACTGCGATCAGCGGGTCGATGGGCTGTGTGTTGAAATCGGGTGCGTAGAACTCAAACAGCAGGCGGTTGCCGTCGAAAGACATCGGTTGGGTCCTCAGTTGCGCAGGGCGGCGCGCCCGCCCGCAAGGGTGCGACAGTAGGCTTGGGACGCGAATAGAGCACAATCGTGGCGAAGAGCTTCACATCGTGGTCATTGCGTCGCGACTGTGTCCCGTGGCCCGCTCGCTACACCGGACCTCCTCGGCATCTCCGCGGACACTGCATCGCCACAACCATCTGGTTCTGGTAGGCGAAGTCGATATGTTGAGCCGACAGGGATCCGGGGGCAGAGCAGCATGAGGGCAGAGGAAGAGCTCGGCGTCGAATTCTCCCCACCGGTGCGTCAGACCCTGCCGATGCTGGCGATCCTTGTGCTCGTGGCCTTGGCGGGCGTCCTGCTGGCGCCGCAGATCACGCCGGTGTTCCTCTCGAATGTGGGGCTGAACAGCGTCATCAGCGCCGTCTTCGTCGTCGGCGTGGGCGCCACCTTCTGGCAGATCGGCCAGCTCAGCGCCGCCGTGGGCTGGCTGCGCCAGCTCGACCGCAATTTCGCGGAAGGCAACCGCCCGCCGCGCCTGCTCGCCGCCATGGGCCCGCTCATGCGCGAGGGGCGGATGAAGAGCCGGCTCGCCGCCAGCTCCACGCGCACGATCCTCGACAGTGTCTCGACCCGGCTGGACGAGGCGCGGGACATCACGCGCTACATCACCACGCTGCTCATCTTTATCGGGCTGCTCGGCACCTTCTGGGGGCTCAGCCAGACCGTGCCGGCGGTGGTGGACACGATCCGCAGTCTCGCGCCGGAGGACGGGCAGACCTCCGACGCCTCCACCTTCGACAAGCTGATGGTGGGGCTGGAGGACCAGCTCGACGGCATGGGCACCGCCTTCGCGTCCTCGCTGCTCGGCCTCGCGGGCAGCCTCGTCGTCGGCCTGCTCGACCTCTTCGCCGGGCACGGGCAGAACCGCTTTTTCCGCGAGCTCGAGGAGTGGCTGGCGAGCTTCACCCGGCTCGGTCTCGTCAACGAGGGCGAGGGGCCGGACAGCGCGCTCGTCGCCCTGCTCGAACGCGTCGACGAGGGGCTCGAGAAGACCTCCGAATTCGCCACCAAGGCGGAGGTCGCGCGCATCGAGGCGGAGAACCGGCTCGCCCGCGCCGCCGATGTGGTGGCCGAGATGGCCGCCCAGATCGACCAGGAGCGCAGCGCCTTCGGCCAGATGCTCACCGAGATCCGCGAGGGGCGCGAGAACCAGTCGAGCCGCGACTATGCGATCCTGAACGTGCTCAAGCGGATCGATACGAGCCAGGCCAATGTCGCCTCCGGCCAGCAGGCGATCGTGCAGCTCCTCGACCGCGCGCTCGAGCATCGCCGCCAGGCGCTCGACGCGGAGACCAAGGGGCATCTGCGCAATCTCGACAGCCAGCTGCGCACGCTGTCCGACGAGATCACCGTCGGCCGGCACGAGGCGGTCAATGCCCTGCGCAGCGAGCTGCGCGTGCTGATCGAGTTGATCGACCAGCGCACCAGCAACAACTGAGACCCGCGGCCGGGCGCGGCCGAGACCCGAGGAGCGGCGAAGGGAACGGCGGCGAGCGATGGCACTGAACCGACGATCCGGCGCACGCTTCGAGGCCAATGCCTGGCCGGGCTTCGTCGACGCCATGACGGCGCTGCTGCTTATCCTGATGTTCGTGCTGTCGATCTTCATGATCGTGCAGTTCTCGCTGCGCGAGACCGTGACGGGGCAGAGCCGGCAGATCGAGGAGCAGTCGAGCACGATCTCCGCGCAGTCCGAGACGATCGACGAGCAGGAGACGCAGATCGACCGGCTGAGCGCGCAGCTCTCCCAGCTCTCGCGCGACCTGGGGCTGGAGCAGGAGAGCCGGGCCGAGGCCGAGACGGCGCTCGGCGAGCTGCGCGCCACGCTGCGCGAGCGCGAGGCGGAGCGGACGCGGATCGAGGACGCCTTCGCCGCGCTCAGCCAGCGCTACGAGCAGGCGACGGGCGAGGTGGACCGGCTGGGCACCGCGCTCGCCGCCGCGG
>JBCBWF010000651.1:0-1821 GCA_039817245.1 Pseudomonadota bacterium
CGTGCGCGGCCGCGGGCTCGACACCGAGTGGCAGGTCGGCCTGGACATCGGCGGCACGGCGGCGCGCCCGCGGGTGGTGGGCGCGATCGAGCGGGTGCGGGGCCAGCTCGATCTCCTCGGCAAGACCTTCGACATGGAGGCGGGCGAGATCACCTTCACCGGCGGGCGCGAGATCGACCCGCGGCTCAACATCGCCATGGCGCATGAGAATGACGGCGTCACTGGCTATGTACGCGTCACGGGCACCGCCTCGCAGCCCGAGATCGGCTTCGACAGCGAGCCGGCGCTGCCGGAGGACGAGGTGCTGCCGCGCACCGTCTTCGGCAAATCCTCCCAGTCGCTCTCGGCGGGCGAGGCGCTGCAGCTCGCCGGCGCGGTGGCGACGCTGCTCGACGGCTCCGGCGGCGCGCTGGACGATATCCGCGGCGCGGCGGGGATCGATGTGCTGCGGGTGGACACCGGCGGCGACGACGGCCCCTCGGTGACGGTCGGCAAGAACGTGGCGGACGGCGTGTTCGTGGGCGCGACACAGCCGATCGACGGCGGCGACACCAAGGTGCAGGTCGAGGTCGAGGTGTTCGACAACGTCACGGTCGACGGCGAGTTCGGCGGCGACGGGGAAAGCTCGCTCGGCGTCAACTGGCGCAAGGATTTCTGACGCGCGCCAGGGAGATGCGGCAAATGCCGCACCGCACTGTCGAATTCAGGACTAACGCATTCCGTCTCTTGGGACGACCGTCCGCAGCGTGGTAGGGTCTGGTCGGCCGGCGCGTAATGTCCGCCGTCCGAGCACCCTCACGACCGGAGCCGTCCGTGACCCTTGTCTGCCCGCCCCCCCGCCTGCTCGCCATCCTCGCAACCCTTGTCGCCGCGTTGCTGCTCTGTGCGCCGGCACAAGCGCAGATGCCGCCGAACCCGCCCGTGGATGTCGCCAAGCCGCTCTCGGCGAAGGTGATCGACTACGACGTCTACACCGGGCGCTTCGAGGCGGTGGACGAGGTGGAGCTGCGCGCCCGCGTCTCCGGCTATCTCGACCGGGTGGAGTTCGAGGACGGCGCGATCGTCGAGAAGGGCGATGTGCTCTTCGTGATCGACCAGCGCCCCTTCGAGAACGCGGTGAAGCGCGCGCAGGCGTCGCTGGCCTCGGCGGAGGCGGGGGCGACGCTCGCCTCGCTGGAGCTCGACCGCGCCACCCAGCTCCTCGAGCGCCGGGTGGGCACGGAGCAGGAGGTGGACCGCACGCAGGCCACCCTCACCCAGAGCCAGGCGGATGTGGGTGTGGCGCAGGCGGAGCTGGCGATCGCAGAGCTGGATCTGGAATTTACCACCATCCGCGCGCCGATCACGGGCCGGATCTCGGAGAGCACGGTGGATCCGGGCAACCTCGTGGTGGGCGGCACCACGGGGACGACGATGCTCGCCAAGATCGTGAGCGTCGATCCGATCAACTTCGTCGTCACGGCCTCGGAGGCGGATTACCTGCGCTACTCGCGCGCCTTCCAGGACGGCACGCGCCCCTCCTCGCGCGAGTTCCGGACGCCGGTGGCGGTGCGGCTGATGGATGAGGATAGCTTCGCGCATGAAGGGGCGATCGATTTCGTGAGCAACGAGCTCGACCCCAATTCCGGCACGGTGACCGCGCGTGCGGTGATCGAGAACCCGGACCGGATCATCGTGCCCGGCGTCTTCGGGCGGATGCGGATCGCGGGGTCGGGCGAATACGATGCGCTGCTTGTCCCGGACGAGGCGGTGCTCTCCGACCAGTCCGCCAAGATCTTGCTGACGGTCGACTACGGCGACGCCCACCGTGCCGCCCTCGTC
>JBCBWF010000310.1:0-6204 GCA_039817245.1 Pseudomonadota bacterium
CGCTTCCAGGGGGTGAGGAAGAGGAGGTCGACATCGGAATAGGGCGCCATCTCGCCGCGCCCGTAGCCGCCCACCGCGACGACGGCGAGCTGCTCCGCGCGGGTGCGCACGGGGGCGGGGTGCAGATGCGTCATGCAGAAATGCGCCGCGGCCGAGACGATCACGTCGGTCACATGGCTGTAGGCGCGGGCGACGCGCAGGCCGGCGGCGGGCGAGGCGAGGAGGGCGGCATCGACCCGTGCGCGGCCCTCGGCGAGGCGCGAGGCGAGGAGGGCGACGACGCGGTCGCGCAGCGCCTCCGCCGCGGTGGCGGCGGTGGCCTGGCCGCTGGCGCTGCGCGCGGCGTTCTCGGCGAGGGCGTCGATGGCCGCGAGCAGGCTGCGCTCGGAGCAGAGCGTCTCGGGCGGCTCGGTGAGATGGGCGAGGCCCGCGAAGGTTTGCGCGCCGCGGCCCTCGCCGTGCTCGGGCAGGGACGCGGACGGGATCGGGGCGGCGTCGGTGTCGGTCGTCGGGATCGTCACGGTCGGTCTTGCATCGGTCTCGCGGGTCGGTCGGTCGGCCTCGGTCCTCTCAGCCATGGAGCACGCCGGTCTGCGGCCTCTTGGTCTGAGCGTGTGGGATCTGGCTGTCCGGCGTCTGGGCGGCTCGGGTCCCAGTCTGGGTCCCGGTCTGGGTCCCGGTCTCGGATGGGTCCGGGGTCGCGCTGTGTGAGGCCAAGGCGCGCCGGCTCCGTCAGAACCCGGCGCCGAAGCGCTGCTGGGCGGGCTCCAGCACGGCGAAGCGGCCATCGGCGACCTGGAGGATGGCGAGGCCGCGCTCGGCCCGCCCGTCCGGCCGGAAGCGGAAGGCGCCGACGGCCCCGCGGAACCCCTCCGGCCGGGTAATGGCGGCGGCGCTGAAGGGCTCCGGCGCGCGGGTGGCGCGGGCGGTGGCGACGAGTTCCGCCGCCATGCTCGCCGCGTCGTAGCCGAGCACGGCGACGAAGGGCGGCACGCTGCCATAGCGCTCGGAGTAGCGGGTGTAGAAGGCGCGCTTGGCCTCCGGATCCGCACCGGCGAACCAGCCGCCGCGCAGCGAATCCTCGCGCAGCGTGGTGCGCGATTCCCAGCCGCCGATGCCGAGATAGCGCACCTCCGGCTGGCTGATGCGGTGGAAGTCCATGAAGCTGCCGGCAATGGCGAGGCCTTCGCCGAAATCGGGCAGCAGGAGCGCGTCGACGCCCGCGGCGCTGGCCTCGAGCGCGAAGTTCGGCGCGGTCGCCTCGATGTCCTGGAAGCTGCGCGGGTAGATCGTGCGTGCGCCCACGGTCATGCCGGCGGCGGCGGCGCTGGCCTCGATGCCGCGCAGCGCTGCGGTGCCGGTCGGCACGTCCGGCGCGTAGATGCCGAGCTGGCGCAGGCCGTTGCGCCCGGCGAAGTCGAGGATGCGCGCGACCTCTCCCTCGGGCGTGAAGCCGGAGACATAGACCGGCTCGCCCGCCACGCTGGTGTCGGTGGAGAAGGAGATCGTCCGGACCCCGCCGCCCGCCGCGATGCGCCCGACGGTGGGGGTGTTGGCGCCGAAGAGCGGGCCGAGCACGAGGCGCGCGCCGCTGGTGAGCGCGGCGCGGGCGGCGGCCTCGGCGCCGATGGGGGTGCCCTGGGTGTCGAGCACGACGAGGCGGACCTGGCCACGGCCGTCCTCCTCAAGCGCGAGTTCGGCGGCCTGGACGATGGCGCGGGCATCGGTGGCGACGCGCGTGCTGTCCGACCCGATGGGCACGAGGAGGGCGACGGGGACGGGGCCGCGGTCCGGCACCGGTTCGGGCGCGCGGGCGAGCGGGACGGTGCTGCCGGTGCCGGGCGTGGCCGTGGCGGCGGGGCCGCCCGGGCCGGAGCCTGTGCTGCAGGCCGCGACCAGGGCCACGACGCCCGCGCCGAGCATGCCGAGCGCGGCCCTGCGGCCCCGCTGCCAGACTGCATCCATCATCGCCGCCTCCGCTCCTCGGGCGGTGCCGTCTGCCCGCTCCGGCAGGGGCCTCGACATCCGCCCCCGGAGCCCGCAGCCCACCCTCTCTCGCGCCGGACCCTTGCATCTTGGACGAAAAAAGTAAACGCGAGGGGGGGGCGGCTTGCGCCAGCGTGCCGGGTATGCGCGGGACGGGGCGGAGCCGGAGCGGAGGGTAGGATGACGCGCGAGCCGGCCGAGGACGGAACGCCAGGGGCGAAAGCGGCGGGGGCGAAAGCGGCGGGGGCGGGCGCGGCGCGGCCCCGGCCGGAGCCCGGCCTCTACCTGGTGGCCACGCCCATCGGCAATGCGCGGGACATCACGCTGCGCGCGCTCGATGTGCTGGCCGGCTGCGACGCGATCGCGGCGGAGGATACGCGCGAGACCCGCAAACTCCTGTCCCTGCACGGGATCGCGCTCGGGGACCGGCCGCTCATCGCCTATCACGACCGCAATGCGGCCTCGGCGCGCCCGCGCATCGCCGCACTCCTCGAGACGGGCAAGTCGGTGGCCTATTGCAGCGATGCGGGCACGCCGCTGGTGGCGGATCCGGGCTACCGGCTGGTGGCGATGGCGGCGGAGGAGGGGTTCGCGCTGACCGCGCTGCCGGGCGCGTCGGCGGCGCTGGCGGGGCTGACGCTGTCGGGCCTGCCGACGGACCGGTTCCTGTTCGCCGGCTTCCTGCCGGCCAAGGCTGCGGCGCGGCAGCGCAGCCTGGCGGAGCTCGCGGCGGTCCCCGCGACGCTGGTCTTCTTCGAGAGCCCGCACCGGGTGGTGGCGAGCGTGGCGGATATGGCGGCGGTGCTCGGCGCGGCGCGGCCGGCGGCGCTGGCGCGCGAGCTGACCAAGCGCTTCGAGACGGTGCGCCGCATGCCGCTCGGCGCGCTCGCCGCCGCGCTGACGGAGGAGGGCGCGCCGAAGGGCGAGATCGTGCTGGTGGTGGCGCCCCCGGGCCCGCCGGCGCCGGTCGACCCGGAAGAGGCCGCCGAGCGGCTGGATGCCGCGCTGGAAGAGGCCCTGGCGACGCTCTCCGTGAAGGACGCCGCCCGGAGCGTCGCCGAGACGCTCGGACTGCCGCGGCGGGAAGTCTACGCGCGAGCCCTGAGGATGGTGAAGGGATTAGGGGAACATTAGCTGAACTGAGATAGGAACAGGAGGGTTTTCTATTTTCTTGTGGGTGCCGTGATGGAGGGCGTGGGATGGGAATGGTCGCTCGGCGCGAGATCCGCGCCCGCCAGGGACGCAAGAACGCGCTCGCCGGAGCCATGGCCGAAGACAGTGTGGCGCAGCGCTATTCTGCGCGCGGCGCCGATCTCCTGGCCAGACGCCACCGCAATCCCGGTGGCGAAATCGACATCGTGGCGCGCCAGGACGACATCCTCATCTTCGTCGAGGTGAAGCGGCGTGGCCGTAAGGTCGCCGATTCCAGCCCTGTTGCCGAATTTCAATGGCAACGCTTGGAGGCGGCGGCAAATCACTATATCCTCAGTCACAATAATGCTGTGGGTGACATCGCGGGTGTTCGGTTCGACGTGGCAGTCGTCGGCGAGAGCGGCCTCGAAATCATAGAAAATGCCCGCAGCTTCGAGCAGAGCTGAGGCAGGCAATGAAAACGATGACTGTTCTGGCGTGGCCAATTCTGGCCGCGCTCGCGCTGGCCGGCTGTACGCCGGCGGGCGCGCTGATCGGCGGCAGCGCCGTCGTGGCCCGATCGGTGGTGCAGGAGCGCTCCACCTTCGCGGCCCTCACCGATGTGGAGATCGAGCTCTCGATCCTCACCCGGCTCGGGGCACGTTCCGGGGAGCTCTTCCGGGACGTCTCGGTGGATGTGGTGGAGGGGCGCGTGCTGCTGGCCGGCTCCGTGCCCCGGCGCGAGGACCGCGTGGCCGCCGACGAGATCGCCTGGGCGGTGTCGGGCGTCGCCGCCGTCGCCAACGAGATCGTGGTGGCGGAGGATACGGGCACGCGGGCCTACATCGCCGATGCGGGCATCTCCAACCGGCTCCGCTACGAGCTCCTGATCGACGGGTCGATCCGGTCGGTGAACTACAATGTGGAGACCGTGGATCGCGTCGTCTTCCTCACCGGGATCGCTGTCTCGCAGGGCGAGCTGGAGCGCGCGGTGCGCAAGGCGCAGTCGATCGAGGGCGTGCGCGAGGTGGTGAGCCATGTGCTGCTGATCGACGACCCGCGCCGGCAGCAGATCGACAGCGCGGACGCCGGGGCGCGCCCGGCGCCGGCGGCGTCTGCCGAGCCTGCCGGATCGGTGGACGGGGCAGCAGCTCCGATCGCGACGGCACCTCGCGGCGACAGCGCCGCCGTGACCGAAAGCGCGCCGCTGCCGCCGGTCTGACCGCAGAGCGCGGCTGCCGCGAGCGGCATGGCGCGTGGCGGGCCGGTTCTGCATCCCGCTTCTGCGAGGCGGACCCGAGGCTTGCGCCTCGGGCCCGCGGCGCTCCGTTTGTGGCCGGCTTCGTGGGAGCGTCTGCGCCAAGACCCGCTCCCCCGCAGCGCATCACCATAGCATTGGCCATGGAACTCTCACCGGCGCCCCGGCATAGTCCGCGCGCAGCGCCGCATTCGGGGGGATTCGCGTGGGGCTCAACGTCGCCTTCCAGATGGACCCGGTCGACGGCGTGGACATCGCCGCCGACAGCACCTTCCGGCTCGCGCTCGAGGCGGAGGCGCGCGGGCACAGCCTGTTCTTCTACCGCCCCGAGGCGCTCTCCTGGGAGAACGGCCGGCTCTCGGCCATGGCGCAGAGCCTGCGCGTGCGCCGCGACCCGGCCGATCCGGTCACGCTCGGCCCGCCCGAGCGGCGCGATCTCGCCGATTTCGCGGTGATCTGGCTCCGCCAGGATCCGCCCTTCGACATGAGCTACATCACCAACACGCATCTGTTGGAGCGGATGGCCCCGCCGACGCTGGTGGTGAATGACCCCTTCTGGGTGCGCAACAGCCCCGAGAAGCTCATCGCGCTCGACTTCGCCGATCTCATGCCGGAGACCATGGTGGCGCGCAGTCTCGAGGATCTGCGCCGCTTCAAGGCCGCCCATCCGGCGATGATCCTGAAGCCGCTCTTCGGCAATGGCGGCGCGGGCGTCTTCAAGCTCGGCCCAGAGGACAGCAACATCGCCTCGCTGCACGAGCTCTTCTCGGCGGTGAGCCGCGAGCCCCTGATGGCGCAGGCCTATCTGCCGGCGGTCGCCAAGGGGGACAAGCGCGTGATCCTGGTGGACGGCGAGGGGATCGGCGCGATCAACCGTGTCCCCCAGCCCGGCGAGGCGCGCTCGAACCTGCATGTGGGCGGGCGGGCCGAGCCGGCGGAACTCGACGCGCGCGACCGCGAGATCTGTGCGCGCATCGGACCGATGCTGCGCGAGCGCGGGCTCGTCTTCGTCGGCATCGACGTGATCGGCGGCATGCTCACGGAGATCAACGTGACCTCGCCCACGGGCATCCAGGAGCTCGAGCGCTTCAGCGGCATCAACGCCGCGGCGCTGATCTGGGAGGCCGTGGAGCGCCGCCAGGCGGCCCGCACGGCGGCCGGCCAGTGAACGCGGCCCCGCCCGCCGCGGCTGCCGGCACGGCACGGACACGCGCTCCCGGCCCGACCGGGGCGGCGGCGCTGCTTCCCGCGGGCCTGCGGGTGCCGCCGGGACTGCTGAATTTCGCGCTCCGGCGGATGGTGAAGCCGGCGCTGGCCAAGCTGACCGACCCGGTCGCGCTGCGCGCGCGGCTCGAGGCGGATGCGCTGCGGATGTTCCGCCATCCCGCCGGAGCCGACTATGCTGAGGCGAGCGTGCCCGGCCCGGCCGGCGCGCGCCCGGCGCTCTGGGCCGCCGCGGGGGGGCACAAGGCGGGCGGCACGGCGCGGCGGACCATCCTCTACCTCCATGGCGGCGCCTATCTCGCGGGCTCGCCGACGACCCACCGCCATCTGGCCGCGGCGATTGCCGGCGCGGCGGAGGGGCGCGCGCTCGTGCCTGACTACCGGCTCGCCCCGGAGAACCCGCTGCCGGCAGCACTTCGAGATGCGCGCGCGGCCTGGGACTGGCTGGTGCGCACGGGGCACGACCCGGCCCGCATCGCGCTTGGCGGGGACAGCGCCGGCGGCGGGCTGGCGCTCGCGCTGCTGGCGGACCTCACGGCGGATCGGCAGCGGCTCCCGGGCGCGATGGTTCTCTTCTCGCCCTGGTGCGATCTGACCGGAGCGGC
>JBCBWF010000490.1:0-3641 GCA_039817245.1 Pseudomonadota bacterium
CACATGCTGCGGAAAGAGGATCCCGGTCGCATCGAAGGGCATGTTCAGGGGCGGCGCCGCGGTCCCGTTGAACCCGCCGAGCAGCGCATCCCCGATCTTGTATTCCGGCCCGGAGGTGCGGCGGATGAGGTTGAAGAAGACCAGCGTCACCGTGAGCGTGATGGCGCCCAGATACACATCCGAAACCCGCCCGTAGAACATGAAATAGCCGAGCGCCGCCGCGAAGGCCGCGCCCATCAGGATCGCCAGCGGTACCGCCCCCGTCGTGTCCCCGAAATTCTGCGCCGCCACCGCATAGGTGTAGGCGCCGAGCCCGAAAAACGCGGTCTGCCCGAAGCAGAGGATCCCGCCATAGCCCCAGATGAGGCCGAGGCTGAGGCCGAGCAGCGCCAGCGCGATCGCCGTGGTGAGGTTGATGATGGTGAAGAGCTGCAGCACCTCCGGCGCGCCGAACATGAAGACCAGCGCCAGCACCCCCAGCACGATGAGCCGTGTGTCCTCCGCCTTGCTGCCCATCAGAGGCTCTTCCGGAAGAAGCGCCCGGTGATCCCGCTCGGCATCAGCCGCAGGAGCACGATCGCCGTCAGCAGGAGCGCCACCTCGCCCATGGTCGGTCCGGTCAGGAAGGTGACGACCCCGTTCATCACGCCGAGCAGCGAGGCGGCCGAGGCGGTGCCCGCCAGGATCGCCGCGCCCCCGCTGATCACGGTGATGAAGGCCTTGGCGATGTAGGTCGCCCCGATCGTCGGCACCACGCCGGTGATCGGCGCCAGCAGTCCGCCCGCGAGCCCCGCCACCGCCGAGCCGAGGCCGAAGGTGATCATGTAGATCCGGCTCGTGGAGACCCCCAGCGCCGCCGCCATCTCCGGCCGCTGCATCGTGCCCCGCGCCAGCAGCCCGAGCTTGGTGTAGCGCAGCACCGCATAGACCGCGCCGATCAGCGCCAGCGTGACGAAGATCAGGAAGATCTCGTAGCCCGAGGAGGAGAAGTCCCCGATTTCCACCGCCCCGATCGGCGGCGAGATCGTCGTCGTCGTCGTAGGCCCGAAGATCATCGTCACCCCGCCGATCAGCAGCAGGCTGAGCCCCCAGGTCGCCAGCAGCGTGTCGATCATCCGCCCGTAGAGGAACCGGATCAGCACCCGCTCCACGATCACGCCGATCGCCCCCACCACCAGGGGCGCGAGGATCAGCATCGCGATCCACACATTCACGCCGAGATTGGTGGAGACCACCACGGTGTAGCCGCCCAGCATCAGGAACTCGCCATGGGCGAGGTTGATGACGCGCATCATGCCGAAGATGATCGCCAGCCCGAGCCCGATCAGCGCCAGGTTGGCAACGCCGTAGATGATCTGGACGACGAGCGCGAGGAAGAGGTCCACGGGCGGTTCCTTGAGTGGTCGGGCGAGGGCTCGGGCGCGCCCGCCGCCGGGCGGACGCGCAGGCTCAGATCGGGCTCACTTGATGCCCGCGGCCTCCAGGCCGTTCTCGAAATAGAAGGTCGACTGGTTCGGGTTCTCGTCGAGATCGCAGACCAGCAGCGTATCCGCCGGCGGCTGCGCGTCGAAGCTCTCCAGGATCTTCAGCCCCTGGTCCTGCACCTCGGCGATATGGATGTTCTGCACCAGGTGGTTGGTCTTCGGCTCGATGGTCACGAGCCCGCTCGGCCCCTCGAAGCTCACCGGGCTGCGCAGCGCCTCGATCACCGCCTCGCGATCCGTGGTCTCCGCCTTCTTCACGCCTTCCGCCCAGAGATAGACGCCCTCATAGGAGCGTGCGGTCACCTCGGCCACATAGGCGATGTCCTCGCTCGCATTGGCGCGCAGATCGGTCAGGAACTTGCGGTTCGCGTCGCTGTCCACTTCCTCGAAATAGGAGAAGGACACGATCATGCCGTTGCCCTCCTCCGGCGCGATCAGCGTCTGCTCGCCGCCCGCGGTGAAGGTGGTGGAGGCGAGCGGGATCGAGCTGTTCACTCCCGCCGCCGCATACTGGCGATAGAAGGAGATATGCGCCGCGCCCACGAGCGCCGACATCACGAAATCGGGCTTCGCCGCCTGTATCTTCTTGATGGTTGGCCCGAAATTGGTCACGTCCAGCGGGAAGAACTCGATGGCGACCGTCTCGCCGCCATTGTCGGCCACGTATTTCTCCACCCAGTCCGCGGTGATCTGGCCGTAATTGTAGTCCGCCGCGATCACGTAGACCTTAGGGCCCCACTTGTTCATGGTGTAGGGCACCAGCTTCTCGACCGTCTGCGCCGGCGTCGAGCCGGTGCAGAAGTTGTTGTAGTCGCAGACCCCGCCCTCATAGAGCGTGTTGTAGAAGTAGAGGGTCTGGAAGCGGTTCAGCACCGGCCGGATCGCCTCGCGCGAGGCGGAGGTGATGCCGGCATGGACCACATCCACCCGGTCGCCGGCCGCGGCCTGCGTGGCGAACTGGGTGTAGAACTGGATCGTGGTCTGCGGGTCGTACTCGATGAGCTCGATCTGCCGGCCGAGGAGCCCGCCGGCCGCGTTGATCTCCTTCACCGCCAGCCGGGTGGCCTCCTGCATCGGACGGCCGAGCAGCTCCAGTCCGCCGGACTGGTCGAGGATCGAGGCCATCTTGATCGGCGTGTCCGCGCGGGCGGGGCGGATGAGGCCCGGTGCGGCCAGTGCCGCGGAGACGGCGGTGGCGCCTCTGAGAAGCGTCCTGCGGTTGACGGTCATGGTGATCTCCTCTGGCTGCCGGCCGATCGGTGCGGCCGATCCTCTGTTGTCGGTCTC
This sequence comes from Pseudomonadota bacterium, assembly GCA_039817245.1. GTDB lineage: Bacteria > Pseudomonadota > Alphaproteobacteria > Rhodobacterales > Rhodobacteraceae > Thermohalobaculum. The sequence goes on from JBCBWF010000490.1 coordinate 2,772, forward strand.
AGTCCGCCTTGGGTGAGGGGGCCGGCTCGCCCGCCCCGCCTTTCGCCTCGCCGGTCGCCTCGCCGCCGAGCCGGTGCACGCCGCCGGCGACATTCATCCCGATCTCCTCGCCGAGCTTCTGGACCGCGGGCAGCTGCAGCGCCATCGACAGGATGCCGTCGACCACCTGGTTCACCATCGGCCCGTCGCTCCCGCCGCCGCCCCCGCTGCCATTGGCGCCGCCGATCCCGTTGCCGAAGCCCGCCACATGGTTGATGCGGATCGAGTCGATCTTCTCCGCCGGCTTCACCATCTCGCGCACCACCTCCGGCAGCGCGTCGATCTTGGCGAGGTCGAGCTTCATGCGCACGATCTCGCCGGCCTGGCTGTTCTCCGCGGCGAAGACCGCGGCCTCGCCCTCGGCCTTGGCCAGGAGCTCGGCGCGCGCCGCGCGGGCCTTGGCCTCGGTCGCCTGTGCCTCCGCCTCCGCGAGCATCCGAACGGTGCCGGCCTGGCTCTCGGTGCGCGTGTCGTCCACGGCGGCCTCCTCCTGCGCCTTGATCACGGCGAGCAGCTTGGCGCGCTCCGCCATCGCCGCCTCGCGCGCGGTGGTCACCATCTCGCGGCCCTTCACCTCCTCGGCGATGCTGGCCGAGGCGGCGGCCTCCGCGCTCGCCTCCTCCGCCTTCTTGGCTGCCAGCGCGATCTCGGTATCGGCATGCGCCGACTTCACCGAGAGCTCGGATTGCAGCTCCAGCTCCCGGATCTCCCGATCCGTCGCGATCTGCTTGGCGCGCACCTCGCTGTCGCGCTTGATGGCCGCGAACTCGCGCCGCTCCTCGGCCTGGGACTGCGCCTCCGCCGTCTCGGCCATGGTCGTCGCGCGGTAGG
>JBCBWF010000201.1:0-8902 GCA_039817245.1 Pseudomonadota bacterium
CAGGCATCGCCCTCGTAGCCCTTCATCCGCGCTTCGGCGGCCGGGTCGCGCAGGAGCGCGCCGGCGGACCCGGACGCTGCTCCAGCCCCCGACCCGACCGCCTCTATCGCCGCAAGCGCCATGGTCCCCCCTGCGGGCGCGGCGAGATTGTCGGACACCACCGGCCCCGCACCGCCGGGCAGCACCACGAACTGCTTGGGAAGCCGGTTGCGCAGATACCCGCTGGAGCTCACCTGCCGCACGAGCGCGATGGCCGGAGACACTTCCTCCTCCTCCGTCGGCGTCTCGTTCAGCCGGCCCTCGTCCTCGCCGCGGCCGATCTCGTCGAAGCGCGGGCCCTGCGGCTCCACATGCGCAAGATCGGTGCGGTCGAGATAGCTCACCGCCAGCTCGCGGAAGATGTAGTCGAGGATCGAGGTGGCGTTCTTGATGCTGTCATTGCCCTGCACGATGCCGGCCGGCTCGAAGCGCGTGAAGGTGAAGGCCTCCACGAACTCCTCCAGCGGCACGCCGTATTGCAGCCCGATCGAGATCGCGATGGCGAAGTTGTTCATCATCGCCCGGAAGGCAGCGCCTTCCTTGTGCATGTCGATGAAGATCTCGCCGAGCATCCCGTCCGCGTTCTCGCCGGTGCGCAGATACACCTTGTGCCCGCCCACCATGGCCTTCTGCGTGTAGCCGCGGCGGCGGTCCGGCATCTTCTGGCGGTGTCCGCGGGTGTCGCGGCCGACCTCGCGCACGACCACCTTCTCGACGATCCGCTCGGCCAGGATCTGCGCGCGCTCGCCCGGGGCGGCCTCGGCGAGATCCTCTGCCGTGTCTTCGTCGATCAGCGCCGAGGAGAGCGGCTGGGAGAGCTTGGAGCCGTCGCGATAGAGCGCGTTGGCCTTGATGCCGAGCCGCCAGGACAGCAGATACGCATTCTTGCAGTCCTCGATCGTCGCCTCGTTGGGCATGTTGATCGTCTTGGAGATCGCGCCCGAGATGAAGGGCTGGGCCGAGGCCATCATGCGGATATGGCTCGCCGCGGAGAGGTGGCGCTTGCCGGTCTTGCCGCAGGGATTGGCACAGTCGAAGACCGGCAGATGCTCCGGCTTCAGGCCCGGGGCGCCCTCAAGCGTCATCGTCCCGCAGACATGGATGTTCGCCGCCTCGACCTCCGCCGGCGTGAAGCCGACGGCACGCAGCAGGTCGAAGCCCGGATCCGCGAGGGCGGCCGCATCGAGGCCCAGCACCTCGGTGCAGAACTCCGCGCCCAGCGTCCACTGGTTGAAGACGAAGCGGATGTCGAAGGCAGAGCCAAGTGCCGCCTCGACCTTCTCGATCTCGTCCGGTCCGAAGCCGAGCGCGATCAGCCGCTCATGGTCCACGCCCGGCGCGCCGGCGAGGGTGCCGTGGCCCACCGCATGGTCGATGATCCCGCGGATCGTGTCGTCCTCGTAGCCGAGGCGGGCGAGCGCCTTCGGCACCGCGCGGTTGATGATCTTGAAGTAGCCGCCCCCGGCCAGCTTCTTGAACTTCACCAGCGCGAAATCCGGCTCGATGCCCGTGGTGTCGCAGTCCATCACCAGCCCGATGGTGCCGGTGGGCGCGATCACGGAGGCCTGCGCATTGCGGTAGCCGTGGCGCTGGCCGAGCTCGAGCGCGCGGTCCCAGGCCGCGCGGGCCCGCCCCACGAGATGCTGGTTCGGGCAGGAGGCCGCATCGAGCGCCACCGGCGCGGTGCGCAGCCGCTCGTAATGCGCCGTCTCCGACCAGGCCGCGCGGCGATGGTTCCGGATCACCCGCAGCATATGCTCGGCATTGCGCGCATAGCCCGGGAACGCGCCGAGCTCGGCGGCCATCTCGGCCGAGGTGGCGTAGGACACGCCGGTCATGATCGCCGAGAGCGCGCCGCAGAAGGCCCGGCCCCCATCGCTGTCATAGCCGAGCCCGTTGGTCATCAGCAGCCCGCCGATATTCGCGAAGCCGAGGCCGAGGGTGCGGAAGTCGAAGGAGCGCTGCGCGATCTCCGGGCTCGGGAACTGCGCCATGGTGACAGAGATCTCGAGCGTCACGGTCCAGAGCCGCACCGCATGCTCGAAGGCCGCCACATCGAAGCCGGTCTCGCCGTCGAACTGCATCAGGTTCAGCGAGGCGAGATTGCAGGCCGTGTCGTCGAGGAACATGTATTCCGAGCACGGGTTCGAGGCGCGGATCGGCCCGTCCTCCGGGCAGGTGTGCCAGTCGTTGATGGTGTCATGGAACTGCACGCCGGGATCGGCGCAGGCCCAGGCCGCGCGGCCCACCTTCTCCCAGAGCGCCGAGGCCTTCACCGTCTTGGCCACCTTGCCGTCCGTGCGCCGCTTCAGCGCCCAGTCGGCATCCTCGGCCACGGCGTCGAGGAAGGCGTCCGTCAGGCGGACCGAGTTGTTGGAGTTCTGGCCGGAGACGGTGAGATAGGCCTCGCTGTCCCAGTCCGTGTCGAAGACCGGGAACTCGATGCCCTCATGCCCCTGGCGCGCATACTGGATCGCCTGCTTCGCCGCGGCATCCGGGATCATCGCGCGCCGTGCCGCGCGCAGCGCCTTCTTCAGGGCCGGGTTCTTCTTGGGGTCGAACGCATCGTCCTCCGCCCCGTCCCAGCCGCGAATGGCCGCGAAGATGTCGTTCAGCCGGGCCTCATGCAGCTTGGATCCGGCGACGAGGGCGGAGACCTTCTGCTCCTCGCGCATCTTCCAATCGATGAAGGCCTCGATATCCGGGTGATCCATGTCGCAGATCACCATCTTCGCCGCGCGCCGGGTGGTGCCGCCGGACTTGATCGCCCCGGCCGCGCGGTCCCCGATCTTCAGGAAGCTCATGAGGCCCGAGGAGCGGCCGCCGCCGGCCAGCGGCTCGTTCTCGCCGCGCAGCGCCGAGAAGTTGGTGCCCGTGCCGGAGCCGTACTTGAAAAGGCGCGCCTCACGGGTCCAGAGATCCATGATCCCGCCATCGTTCACCAGATCGTCCGCCACGCCCTGAATGAAGCAGGCATGCGGCTGCGGGTGCTCATAGGCGGAGGCGGACTTCACCAGCTCGCCGGTCTGGAAGTCCACGTAGAAGTGGCCCTGGCTCGGCCCGTCGATGCCGTACGCCCAGAAGAGACCGGTATTGAACCATTGCGGGCTGTTCGGCGCCGCCATCTGGCGCGCCAGCATGTAGCGCATCTCGTCCATGTAGGCCGCGGCATCGGCCTCGGTGGAGAAGTAGCCGCCCTTCCAGCCCCAATAGGCCCAGGCGCCGGCCAGCCGGTCGAAGACCTGGCGCGCGGAGGTCTCGCCGCCATAGCGCTCCTCCTCCGGCAGGCGGGCGAGCGCCTCCTCGTCCGGCACGCGGCGCCACAGGAATTCCGGCACGTCCGCCTCCGCCACCGGCTTCAGCGCACGCGCCACGCCGGCCTTGCGGAAATACTTCTGCGCCAGCACGTCCGCCGCCACCTGCGACCAGGCCGAGGGCACATCGAAGGCCTCGAGGCGGAAAACCACCGAGCCGTCCGGATTGCGGATCTCGGAGGTCGCGGTCCGGAAGGGGATCGCGGCGTAGGGCGCGCTACCGGCCTCGGTGAAACGGCGTTCGATCTGCATTCTCGTCCCTCGTTGCGTCGGGTTTGGCGCACTTGGCCCGCGCCGCCGAGCCCATGTTCGACGGGCGGGTCACGCGACGCGGCCCTTGTTTCAACGCTATCTCTACTTGGCGATGGGGCGTGGCCCCAGATGCCGGCGCAAACACTAGATGTTGTGTTGTGAGCACCGACAAGGACTAGGAAACGCTATTCCGCCCTGCTTCGTCAACACCCAATATGCGACGCTGATACGATATCTTGGGGTGCCGCCCAGCAGGCCGTCCACCTGTAGCGCAGGGGCCGCACTCAGCCCGGCGCGCTTACGGCGGCGCCGGCCGCCGGTTGCGCGGCGGGTGCCGGAGCGGCAGCCTCGAACGATCCTGAAGGGCGCGCGCCGTGTGGCGCGGTCCCGCGCGCGGAGAGGCATGGGGCCGGAAGCGGCCGCGCCATGCGATCCCCGCGCCGAGGGCGGGATCCGCACCGGGCGCAGATCCCGGGGCGGTGTCAGACCGCGAAGGGGCTCTGCCGCGACAGATGGATCGCGCTGTAATGCGGCCGGCAGCCGTAGCCGGATTCGCGGCAGATCGGCCATTCGTGGCGGGACATGTTGTCGTATTCCAGCCGCACCGCCCAGGTGGCCGTGCCCTGCATGGTGCCGTTGCCGGTGAAGGCGCGCTGCTGGCCGTAATTGTAGTGCTGCGTGCGCCCCACATGCGCGCGCGCCGCATTCATGATGTCGCCCTTCAGCGCCGAGAGCGGGCCCTTCGCGCCCTGATCGAACATGGCCGGGCTCTCGATGAACTGCACTGCGTGGCCGATCTCGTGCAGCATCGCGATGTAGTGGTGGAGCTGGCCGCCCTGCGAGAACGGGTTGATCCCGGTGCCGGGCCCCCCGATGCGAAAGCGCGCCTCGAGATCCATGAAGATCGTGCCCTGGCCCACGACGGGATCGTCGTTGCTGAAGCAGCTGAACCCGCCATCCATGCCCACGACATTGATGACCTTGGCGCTGTTGTCGACCGTCTCGATAAGCCGCTGTGCCGTCGGCGAGCGCATGGCCCAGCGCCGCACTGCCTCCATGTAGGCGAAGGTCTCGTCGTAGGGCTTGATCCCCGGATTGTTGAACATGTGCGACTGCAGCGTCGTCGCCCATGTCGCCTGGACCGTTCCTGTCCGCGGATATCGGAATGGCATCGTTTCCCCCTGTGATACGGCCGCGCGATGGCGATGCGGGGCACAGGCCGAACGGCCGCCCCCGCGCGACCGCTAGTGTACGCCCAAGCCCAGAATGAGGCGCCCGCGCGGCGGATCAGGGGTGAAGCGGCCGCGTCTCCCGGCGCACGGGCACGAAGCCGACGCGCTGGTAGAGGCCGAGCGCCCGCGGATGGTCGAGCGTGCAGGTGTTCACCGACATCCGCTCCACGCCCGGACGCTCCCAGCCCATATGCACCGCGTTCATCAGGAGCCAGAAGCCGAGCCCCCGCCCCACAGCCTGCGGCACCAGCCCGAAATAGGCGAGATCGCAGACCCCGGCCTCGCGCGTGTCGAGCATGAAGAAGCCGCCGGGCCAGCCGTCATGGAGCAGCGTGAAGATCTCGACCTTCGGATCGCCGACGAAGGCCTCGAGGTCCTCCGCCGGCGCCTCCAGCCAGTCGGTCCAGCGATAGGGCGCGCCGACGGTGCGGTAGAGATAGAGGAACCAGTCCACCGGCGGCGCCTTCGCGCCGATCAGCGCAAGGCGCGGCCCGCTCGGCGCGTGAGGAAGGCCCGTGCTCGGCGGCTCCGCCATCTCGAGATAGGTGATCGTGAAGTGCGTCTCGAGCGGGACAGGCGCGTCGTCCCGCTCCTCGCCGGTCTCGTCAGCCGCCATGGCGCCCCGGGCCCGTCTCGATCGCGAGATCCGGATAGGAGCCCCATTCGGCCCAGGACCCGTCGTAGAGCGCATTGCGCGTGTGGCCGAGCCGGTGCAGCGCCAGCGACAGGATCGCCGCCGTCACGCCCGAGCCGCAGGTGGTGACGACCGGCCGGGCGAGATCCACCCCGGCCGCCTCGAACAGCCCGCGCAGCTCCGCGGCCGGCTTCATCGTCCCGTCCTCGTTCAGCAGCGTGCGGTAATGCAGGTTGCAGGACCCCGGAATATGGCCCGCGCGCAGGCCCGGCCGCGGCTCCACCTCCTCGCCGGCAAAGCGCCCCGGCGAGCGCGCATCCACAAGCTGCTCGTCGCCCAGCTTCACATGCAGCGCCACCTGCGTCACGTCGCGCACCATCGAGGCGTCGCGCCGCGCGGTGAAGTGGCGGTCGCGCGGGTCGACCGGCTCATCCTCCAGCGCCCGCTCCTCGGCGCGCCATTTCGGCAGGCCACCGTCGAGCACCGCCACATCCTCATGCCCGAAGACGCGGAACATCCACCAGACCCGCGCCGCCGAGAACAGGCCCTGCTGGTCGTAGACCACCACGCGATGACCGTCCCCGATCCCCATAGCCCGCATGCGCGAGAAGAACTTCTCCACGGGCGGCAGCATATGCGGCAGCTCGGAGCGGCTGTCCGAGATCTCCTCGATATCGAAGAACCGCGCGCCGGGGATATGCGCCGCGGCGTATTCCGCCTTCGGATCCACCCCGTCGCCCGGCAGGTAGTAGGAGCCGTCGAGCACCCGCAGATCGGGCGCGCCGAGCCGTTCGGCCAGCCACTCCGTCGAGACGAGAAGATCCGGGTTTTCCTGCGCCATCCACGCGCCTCCTGCTGCACCGGTCCCCCAATAGGCCGCGGCCCGGTGTTAATCAACATCAGGCCGCGTGGGGGCGAGCGTGCGGGCGAGCGTGCGTGCGGGCGGGCGTGCGGGCGGGCGTGGCGCCGGGCGCGGCAGCGCTTCAGGTTGCCGCGGCTTTCGGGCGCGTGAATTTCAGCTTCTGGCCCGCCAGGCTCTCCTCGGTGCCGGACCAGGCATAGGCGAGGAGCGCAGGCTCACGGTCGCCCACCGTGATCCGGTGGCGCCGGCCTGGCGGGTTGAAGATCATCGAGCCCGGCGCGAATACCCCGTCGTCGTTCTCCGAGACGCTGCCGGAGAGCACGAAGTAGCTCTCGTGGATGCCGTTATGCGCATGGGCGGGATAGGTGCAGCCGGGCGCGAAGAGTACGATGCCGAGGATCACCTCCGAGGTCTCCACCGGCCCCGACGGCCCGGCGAATTCGGCCCAGGCGAAGCGGTCCTTCAGCCCCCTCGGCACCTTGTCGTAGCCGTAGAGCCAGGAGAGATCGGCCACCACGCTCTCGATCGCGCGGATGAAGGGGGCGGTGCGCTCCAGCCGCCCCTCGTCCAGCGCGCGCTTCAGATGCCGGGTCACCGGTTTGTCCTCGCGCTTGCGCGGCAGGATGCGCGGATTGCTCGTCATCGTCCGGCTGATCGCCTCGCGCACCCGGCGCTGGTGGCGGCGGATCGCCTCCGAGCCGCCGGCGCCGGAGTTGCGGTACATCTCGTAGAACTCGCGCAGCAGATAGCCCCAGTCGGGCAGCTCCGCGAGCTTCGACGGCTCCTGCGGAACGATGGGCTGGGCGGTCGTGTCCGCCACGAGCTGGAGCGCGGGGCCAACCGGCCCGGGCCCGTCATTCTCCGCCGGCATGGCGCTCTCCTGCGCTTCCATCACACCCGTTCCCTCGCTGATGCTGCGCCGCGACATAGCGCGCGCTCCAGCCGGCGCCAAGGGCTATCCGAAGAGCGTAAAAGGGAAATTTCCGCCAGGCGCGGTGGAGACCGGGCCTTGCGCCGGTCAGTCCCCGATCAGGACGGAGACGCGGCGGTTCTGCTTGCCCTTCTTCTCGATCTTGCCGAGCGTCACGGCGCCGATCTCGGCTGTCGAGCGCACATGGGTGCCGCCGCAGGGCTGGAGATCGACGCTCGCCGGCCCCTCCCCGATGCGCACGAGGCGCACCCGCCCCTCGCCCATCGGCGGCTTCACGGCCATGGTCTTCACGAGACCCGGATTGGCCTCCAGCTCCGCGTCGGTGATCCACTCCGTGCTCACCGGGTGGTCCTCGGCGATGAGCGCGAGGAGCCGGGCCTCCAGCTCCGCCTTCTCGCCCGGCGCATCGGGCATGTCGAAGTCCAGCCGCCCCTTCTCCGCGCCGATGGAGCCGCCGGTCACCGGCAGCGGAATGACGACCGAGAGCAGATGCAGCGCCGTGTGGCAGCGCATATGCCGGTACCGCCGCGCCCAGTCGAGCCGCGCTGTGACGCTCGCACCCACGGGCGGCAGCGCAGCCCCCTCCGCGGGCACATGCGCGATGCCGCCATCGGCCTTCACGGCGGTGACGATCGGGCAGCTGCCGCCCTCCCAGTCCAGCACGCCGGCATCGCCCGGCTGGCCGCCGCCGGTGGCGTAGAACACGCTCCGGTCGAGCACCGCCCCGCCTTCCGCATGGGCGGTCACGCGCGCCTCGCATTCGGCGAGATAGGCGTCGTCGCGGAACAATGGCTCGGTGGTCATGGCGGGGTCTCCCTTCTGTCGCGGCCCAGCGCTCGGCGGGCGGCGCTCAGCGCGCGTCGCCGGTGCCCGCATCGCCGGCATCGCCGCTCTCCATGCCCGCAGGCGCGGTGCCTGACAAGCGCGCGCCGCCCGAGAGCGATCCGGGCGTGAGCGCGGGCACCTCGGTCGCCGGCTGCAGCGGCGCAGGCGGCCCAGACGGCCCGGGCGGTGCAGCGCGCCCGGCCAGCGCCCCGGCATCGAGCGCGATCTCGCTCCGCTGCACCGGGATCTCCACGCCCTCCTCGGCGAAGCGGCGGTGGATCTCGAAATAGAAGTCCGACTGCACGTTCAGGATCCAGTTCACATCGCGCAGCACCGCGCGCACCTCGAAGCTCATCGCGTATTCGGTGTAGCCGCGGAACAGCACGAAGGGCGCGGGCCGGCGCAGCACCATCGGATGCGCCCGCGCCACCTCCAGCATCAGCCGCTCCACCTGCCGCGGATCGGTGCCCATCGCCACCTTCACGCCCACGATGATCCGCCCGTTGAGGTTTTGGTGGGTCCAGTTGATCACCGTCGAGGAGACGAGCTCCGAATTGGGCACGATCAGCGCCGCGCGGTCGAAGGTCTCGATCACGGTGGAGCGCACGTTGATCCGCTGCACATAGCCCATGCCGGAGGCGAGCTCGACCCAGTCCCCCGCCTTGATCGGCCGCTCCACCAGCAGGATCAGCCCCGAGACGAAGTTGTTCACCACGTTCTGAAGCCCGAAGCCGATGCCGACCGAGAGCGCGCCGGCCACGATGGCGAGGTTCGAGAGATCGAGCCCCACCGCCGCCACGGCCGCGAGCGCCG
>JBCBWF010000371.1:0-5028 GCA_039817245.1 Pseudomonadota bacterium
ATCGAGATCCCCGCCTCGCGTCGCAAGGCGGCCGTGCTGGCCATCCTCGCCGGCTTCGTGGTGTTGGCCTTTGCGGGGGCGGACTGGTTCCGCTGGGCCGAGCCCACGATGAAATGGGCGGCAATGACGGTAGGCTTCGCCTTTGCGGGCTTTTTCATCGTGTTTGCGCTCATGCTCTTCTTTCGCCGCCTGCCGGTGTTCACCGCGGACGAGACGGGGCTCGGGATGCCGATGGGGGGCACGGCGCTCGCCCATCTGCCCTGGGAGGAGATCGAGAGCTACGGGGTGGTGACGCGGCCGATCCCCTTCGGCTTGGGGCTCTCGAGTCGGGTCTTCGGCGTGCGGTTGCGCGAGGGGGCGGCCGGGCGGCTCGGCTTCTCGGATTCGCAGCAGCGCGAAGTGCGCCTCAACCGCGCGAGCATGGATACAGATGTGCTGCTGACCCACTGGTTCGCGCCGGTGGGCTTCGACCATGTGCTCTCGGCCGCGCGCTCCTTCCGCGGCGATCTCGAGAGGCAGGATCAGGGCGCGTGAGCGGGCCCGAGACGCCTTGCACGCGATTCGCCCCGTCGCCGACGGGGCTCCTGCATATGGGCAATATCCGCGCCGCGGTGCTCAACTGGCTGACGGCGCGGGCCGCGGGCGGGCGGTTCCTGCTGCGCATCGACGACACGGATCGCGAGCGCTCGACGGAGGCGTTCGCGGACCAGATCCGGCGCGATCTCGAATGGCTGGGTCTGCACTGGGACGAGGAGATCCGTCAGTCCGACCGGGTCGAGCGCTACGAGGCGGCAGCGGCGCGGCTGGTGGAGGCGGGACGGCTCTACGAGGCCTTTGAGACGCCGCAGGAGCTGGAGCTGCGCCGCAAGTCCCTGGCAATGCGGGGTTTGCCGCCGATCTACGACCGCGCCGCGCTGGATCTGAGCGATGCGGACCGGGCGCGGCTCAGGGCCGAGGGGCGCGTGCCGCACCGGCGCTTCCTGCTCGATCGCACGGTCGAGACCTGGGAGGACGTCATCCGCGGAACCGAGCGGGTGGATTGCGCCTCGGTCTCCGATCCGGTGCTCTTCCGCGCCGATGGCCAGCTTCTCTACACGCTCGCCTCGGTGGTGGACGATGCGGAGCTCGGGATCACGCATGTGATCCGCGGGGCGGACCATGTAACGAACACGGGCACGCAGATCCAGATCTTCCATGCGCTCGGCGCCGAGCCGCCGGCCTTCGGGCATCATTCGCTGCTCACGGGGCCAGGCGGGGAGGGGTTCTCGAAGCGGCTCGGCACGCTTTCGGTGAAGGCGCTGCGGGAGGGGGGGACGGAGCCGCGGGCGATCCTGGCCTTTCTGGCACGGCTCGGCTCGTCGCATGCGGTCGAGGTGGTGACCGAGGAGGCGGGGCTGCTGGAGGGGTTCGATCTCGCCGCCTTCGGCCGGGCGCCGACCAAGTTCGACGAGGCGGAGCTGGCGCTCCATTCGGCCAAGACCCTGCGTGCGCTCGATTACTCCGCCGTGGCGGAGCGGCTTGCGGCACTGGGCGTGCCGGCCGAGGCGGGGCCGGCCTTCTGGGCTGCGGTGGGGCCCAATCTCGACCGGCTGGAGGACGCGGCGGCGTGGTGGCGGATCTGCCGCGCGGGTGCTCAGCCTGCCGTGGCCGAGGAGGACCGCGCCTTCGTCGCCGAGGCGCTCGCCGCGCTGCCGCCCCGGCCCTGGGACGGCGGCACCTGGGCGGCCTGGACCGCGGCCGTGAAGGCGGCGACCGGGCGGAAGGGGCGGGGGCTTTTCCTGCCGCTGCGCCGCGCGCTGACGGGGCGCGACAAGGGCCCGGAGATGGGCGCGCTGATGCCGCTCCTCGAGCGGGTTCCGATGGGGCTGGAGCCTGCCGACGGGGCTGCGCCCGGGGGCGCACCTGGGGTGGCGCCCGGGGTGGCACCCGGGGCGGAATGAGCCCGGTGCGCGGCGGAAAAGCGCGTCAATTAACTCAGTAAAACAAACAACGCCGTGAGCGTTGCGACGGGAAGGGACGCGGGCTGCGTTGAGCCCGGCACCTGTGACCCAGTCACTGTACCCAGTCAGGGAGATCGTGATGTTTCGCCTGTCCACTGCCTCGCTCGCCGCGGCTGCCGCCATCGGCCTCTCGGCGGTCGCCGCGCCCTCGGCGCCGGCCCGTGCCGATGCGGTCTGCTCGCAGGAGGTGTTCCTCGGCCACCGCGGCGCGCCCTGCCAGCGCAAGCTGCTCCGCCGCTCACGCCGCGCCGATCTCTACGCCGAGCCGACGCCCGCGGGCGCGCTGATCCAGCTTCGCCGCGGGGTGGTGCTCTATCACTGCGTGGGGCGCAACCGCGCGGTCGCCTTCGCGCACAGCCCCCGCAATGTGCGCGCCTGCCGCGGCATCGACCGGACGCGCGACATTCTCGGTTTTCCCTGAGCTCGCGGCGGCGCGGGCGGGTGGCGCTGGATCAAGGGCTCGCTGATTACCTGAGCACAGCGTTTCAGCTTTGCGCCCGCGCCCACCCACGTCATCGTAGACCGCAAAAAAGGAACAATAGGTGAATATAAAGAGACTCTTTGGAGAACGGATGGCGCGAAATCCTCACCTTGCGTTTAGCATAGCCTGTACACAATGTCGTGGGTGGGAGCGGCCGCAGGGGAGCAATCGCGCAGTCTCTGCGAGGGCCGAGCCGCGCGCTCTGCCCCGTGCCCGGCGCGAGGCCGCTGCCCGGTTGCAAAGCCCGGCGCGATAGGGCATCTAAGGGCCATGAACGCTGCAATCTGCATCACCCGGATTTGCATTATCCGCTGACCCCCGTCTGCGGCGCCGTTCTGTATCCTGCCTGATCCGATACCGAGCCCGCCGCGGGGCAACCCTGCGCGCGAGGCCGCCATGAACGAGATCCGCCTCTACAACACCAAGACCCGGCAGAAGGATCTGCTGCGCCCCGGACCCGATGGCCGGGTGGGCTTCTATCTCTGCGGGCCGACCGTCTATGACCGCGCGCATATCGGCAATGCGCGCTCGGCGGTCGTCTTCGACGTCCTCTTCCGGCTGCTGCGCCATATCCACGGGCGCGACGCCGTGACCTTCGTGCGCAACTTCACCGATGTGGACGACAAGATCATCGCGCGTGCCGAGGAGACCGGGCAGGACATCGACGAACTGACCGCCACGACCGCGCAGTGGTATCTGGAGGATATGGGGGCCGCCCCGCAGGTGCCCGGCGGGCTCGGCTGCCTCGCGCCCGATGTGATGCCGCGCGCCACCGAATATGTGACCGATCCCGGCAAGCCCGTCGACATGATGCGGATGATCGAGACGCTGATCGCCAAGGGCCATGCCTATGAGGCGGAGGGGCATGTACTCTTCTCGGTGCCGAGCTGGGAGCCCTATGGCCGCTTCTCCGGGCGCTCGACGGACGAGCTGATCGCCGGCGCGCGCGTCGAGGTCGCACCCTACAAGCGCGATCCGATGGATTTCGTGCTCTGGAAGCCCTCGGCGCCCGATCAGCCGGGCTGGGAGAGCCCCTGGGGCCGCGGCCGGCCGGGCTGGCATATCGAGTGCTCCGCCATGTCCGAGGCGCTCCTCGGCAAGCATTTCCAGATCCATGGCGGCGGTATCGACCTCGTCTTTCCCCATCACGAGAACGAGCGCGCCCAGAGCTGCTGCGCCAACGATATCGAGGACATGGCCGATATCTGGGTGCATAACGGCTTCCTGATGGTCGAGGGCGAGAAGATGTCGAAATCGCTCGGCAACTTCTTCACCGCGCGCGATCTCATCGCGCAGGGCATCCCGGGCGAGGTGATCCGCCTGGCGCTACTGGCCACGCATTATCGCCAGCCGCTGGACTGGACCGCCGAGCGCACGGCGGAGGCGCGCGGGATGCTGGAGGGCTGGGAGCGCCAGATCCGCCCGTTCCGCGAGGCGGACCTCCTCGATCCGGCCCTCGACCCGGATGCGGGGGTGATCGAAGCCCTGGCCAACGACCTCAACACCCCGCGCGCCATTGCCGAACTGCACCGGCTGGCGGGCGAGGCGAAGGGGGCCACGCCCGCGAACCCCGGCGCGGTGCAGCGCCTGGCCGCGACGCTCGGCTGGCTCGGCTTCGGGCTCGCGGAGATCCGCGGCGGGGCGGCGCCGGACGAGGCGGCGGCAGCGCTGGTGCAGGCGCTCTGCGAGGCGCTCGATGCCGCCCGCGCCGAGAAGAACTATGCGCGCGCCGATGCGATCCGCGACCGGCTGAGCGCCGCGGGCCTCAGCGTGAAGACCGGCAAGGCGGGCACGGAGGCGGAGTTCACACCCGCCTTCGACGCGGCCAAGCTCCAAGAGGCGGACGGGTGATGAACGGATCGACGGACGGGACGGGCGGGGGGCGCACGCGTCTCTGGCTCTTCGACACGACGCTGCGCGACGGGCAGCAGACGCAGGGCGTGGATTTCTCCGCGGCCGACAAGCGGCGCATCGCGGAGGCGCTCGACGGGCTCGGGATCGACTATGTCGAGGGCGGCTGGCCCGGCGCGAACCCCACCGACAGCGAGTTCTTCGAGGCCCCCCCGCGGCTCGGGCGCGCCACCTTCACCGCCTTCGGGATGACCAAGCGCACCGGGCGTTCGGCCGCGAACGACGATGTGCTCGCGGCCGTGGCGAATGCAGGCACCGCGGCGGTCTGTCTCGTCGGCAAGAGCCACGACTTTCATGTGGAGCGCGCACTCGGGGTGAGCCTCGAGGAGAACCTCGCTGCGATCCGGGACAGCATGGCGCATCTGAAGGGCCTCGGGCGAGAATGCCTCTTCGATGCGGAGCACTTCTTCGACGGCTACAACGCCAATCCCGCCTACGCGCTGGCCTGCCTCGAGGCAGCGCTCGAGGGCGGGGCGCGCTGGGTCGTGCTCTGCGACACCAATGGCGGGACGCTTCCGGGGCGGATCGCGGAGGTCACCGCCGCGGTGACCGCGCGCTTCGGCCCCGAGCGCACCGGTATCCACACCCATAACGACATGGAGACCGCCGTGGCCGGCACGCTGGCCGCGGTGGAGG
>JBCBWF010000435.1:0-4216 GCA_039817245.1 Pseudomonadota bacterium
AGCCGATGCAGACAAAGCAGAGCTCGATCAGGAGCGCCGCCGCCCAGATGGCGCGCACGGTGGCGCGCGGGCGGCGCAGGCCGGGGGCGGCCGGGTCGTAGTCGGCCGTGTCGGAGAAGGGGACGGCTCCGTCCATGCGCTCCATGCGCTCCATGCTCCCTCGCTGGGCCGCGCCGGCCCCACCCGGCTGGGGCGAGACTATGCCGGGTGCGTGGCGAGACCAAGGCAGGGGACGGCCGGGCCGGCCCGGGGCCTGCAGGGGCGAGTTGACGCGATCATGCGGGTCTGCGGCTTCTGGCGCACGGAATGCATTTCCATGGCCGCTTGTGCGGCACAAACTTTCGCAACAATTGTCATGACTGTAATTTACAAATCACACACGCTGACCCGGTTTTGGTTCAGCACAGAGGCGAACCGGGCCATGAGGGGCGCGACGGGCGGCCGGGGGCTGGCCGCTCTCAGGGAGCCCCGGGCCGCAGGTCCGACGCCGGGCGCGCCACACAATCGGACCGCAAAGGAAGGGAACACTCGGATGAGCCACACGCTGCACCCCATGCGACATCAGCGGCTGCACCGCTCGGAGCTCGCGGTCCCCGGCTCCTCGATGGAGATGATCCGCAAGGCCGCGACCAGTGCGGCCGATGTGGTGTTTCTCGACTGCGAGGACGCGGTCGCGCCGCCGGAGAAGGAGACCGCCCGGCGCAACATCGTGGAGGCGCTGAACGAGATCGACTGGCGCGCGCATGGCAAGACCGTGAGCGTGCGGATCAACGGGCTCGACACGCAGTACATGTATCGCGACGTGGTCGACATCATGGAGCAGGCGGGCGACCGGCTGGACACGATCCTGGTGCCGAAGGTGGGGGTGCCGGCGGATCTCTACATGGTCGAGGCCATGGTGAACCAGATCGAGCAGGCCAAGGGCTACACCACGCGCGTGGGGCTGGAGGCGCTGATCGAGACCGCGCTCGGCATGGCCAATGTGGAGGCCATCGCGGGCTTCGGCGGCCGGCTCGAAGCGCTGCATTTCGGCGTGGCCGACTATGCGGCGAGCCTGCGCGCGCGCACCGTGTCGATCGGCGGGCTGAACCCGGATTACCCGGGCGACCAGTGGCATCTGGCGCTGTCGCGGATGGTGGTGGCCTGCCGCGCCTTCGGGCTGCGCGCCATCGACGGGCCCTTCGGCGATTTCTCGGATGCGGACGGCTATCGCGCGGCGGCGCGGCGGGGGGCGGCCCTCGGGATCGAGGGCAAATGGGCCATCCATCCGAGCCAGATCGCGCTCGCCAACGAGGTCTTCACCCCGCCCGCGGCGGAGGTGGAGCGCGCGCGCCGGATCGTGGCCGCGCTCGGCGAGGCGCAGGCGGCGGGCAAGGGGGCGGCGAGCCTCGACGGCAAGATGATCGACGCCGCATCCGAGCGCATGGCGGCGAATGTGATCGCGCTAGACGATGCAATCCGCGCGCGTGGCGCGCAGGACACGGCGGCCTGAGGGAGGGAACCATGGATATTCACGAGTATCAGGCCAAGGAGATCCTGGCGGGCTTCGGCGTGCCGGTGCCCAAGGGCGGCGTGGCCTACAGCCCCGAGCAGGCGGGCTACCGCGCGCGCGAGCTGGCCGGCGAAGGCTGGGTGGTGAAGGCGCAGGTGCATTCCGGCGGGCGCGGCGAGGCCGGCGGCGTCAAGATCTGCGCCAGCGAGGACGAGATTGCCGAGGCTGCGGGCGCCATGCTGGGCCGGGTGCTGCACACCCGCCAATCCGCCCCCCGCGGCCGGCTGGTGGGCCGGCTCTATGTGGAGGAGGCGAGCGCGATCGCGCGCGAGCTCTATCTGGGGCTGGTGCTGGACCGCGCCTCGGAGCGGGTGATGGTGGTGGCCTCCACCGAAGGCGGCATGGAGATCGAGGAGCTCTCGGTGGAGCGCCCGGAGAGCATCGTGCGGCTTTCCATCGACCCCGCGACCGGCATGCGCGCCTTCCAGGCGCGGGAGCTGGCCTTTGCGCTGGGGATCGAGCCGCCGCAGATCAACGAGGCGGTGCAGATCTTCATGGGCGCCTACCGCGCCTTCCGCGAGCTGGACGCGACCATGGTGGAGATCAACCCGCTGGTGGTGACGAAGGAAGGGCATCTGGTGGCGCTGGATGCCAAGATGAGCTTCGACGACAACGCCCTCTTCCGCCGGCCCGCGATCTCGGAGCTGCGCGACAAGAGCCAGGAGGACCCGCGCGAGAGCAATGCGAGCGATCTGGGGCTCAACTATGTGGGGCTCGAGGGCAATATCGGCTGCATGATCAACGGCGCGGGCCTGGCAATGGCGACGCTCGACATGATCAAGCTGGCGGGCGGCGCGCCGGCCAACTTCCTCGATATCGGCGGGGGTGCCAGCCCGGAGCGGGTACTCGGCGCCTTCCGCGCGGTGCTGACGGACAAGAAGGTTGAGGTGGTGCTGGTGAACATCTTCGCCGGGATCAACCGCTGCGACTGGGTGGCCGAGGGCGTGGTGAAGGCCTTCGAGACGCTGGAGCTGACGCTGCCGGTGGTGGTGCGGCTGGCCGGCACGAATGTGGAGGCGGGTCAGGCGATCATTCGCGACTCGGGCCTGCCGATCATCGCCGCCACCAGCCTGGCGGATGCGGCGGAGAAGGCCGTGGCCGCGCTGCCGGCGCGGGCCGGCGAGACCCCGATCATGGAAGGAGCCTGAGCCGTGGCCATTCTCGTCAACGACACCACGCCCGTGATCGTGCAGGGCATGTCCGGCCGGCTCGGCCGCTTCCATGCGGAGGACATGATCCGCTACGGCACCAATGTCGTCGCCGGCGTGACGCCGGGCAAAGGGGGCACCGAGGTGCTCGGCCGGCCGCAATTCGACACGGTGCGCCAGGCGGTGGAGGCCACCGGCGCGGAGGCGAGCCTGGTCTTCGTGCCACCCCCCTTCGCGGCGGATGCGATCATGGAGGCGGCGGATGCGGGGATCCGGACGGCGGTGTGCATCACCGACGGGATCCCGGCGCAGGACATGATGGAGGTGAAGCGGTTCCTGCGCCGCTACCCGGCGGCGCGGAAGATGCGGCTGATCGGGCCGAACTGCGCGGGCGTGATCAGCCCGGGCAAGGCGTTCATGGGGATCATGCCGCCGCATATCTACATGGCCGGCCGGGTGGGGATCGTGAGCCGCTCGGGCACGCTCGGCTATGAGGCGGCGAGCCAGATGCAGGCGCTCGGCATCGGGGTGTCGACCTCGGTGGGGATCGGGGGGGATCCGATCAACGGCTCGTCCTTCCTCGACATCCTCGCGCTCTTCGAGGCGGATCCGGAGACGGATGCGGTGATGATGATCGGCGAGATCGGCGGGCCGCAGGAGGCGGATGCGGCGCGCTGGGCTCGGGAGAACATGCGCAAGCCCATGGCGGCCTATGTGGCGGGGCTGGCGGCGCCGAAGGGGCGCACCATGGGCCATGCGGGCGCGATCATCTCGGCCTTCGGGGAGAGCGCCCAGGAGAAGGTGGAGATCCTGGAGGAATGCGGGATCCGCGTCTCGCCCACCCCGTCGGCGATGGGGGAGACGATGGCGGCCCTGCTGGCGACGAGCGCCGCGGCCTGAGGCTGCGGATGGGCGGATGCGGCGTCGCTATGGTCCGCATCCGCTCCGGCCGGGCGGCACGGAGCCGGGGCTGCGGCCGCTCCCGCCCACGTCATCGTGCGGGGCGTTTCGTGAACAGGGCATGAGCATTCGCGCGTTCTGGGCGATGCGTTTCATCTTGACCTTCGTTCACACTCTGTTCTGAAATCGCCTGCCACCATGACGTGGGTGGGAGCGGCCGCTGGCAGATTTTAGCGGGGCCGCTCCGGGCCGTGGATCTCGGAGCGCAAGGCGCTCATCATCCGCGCGTTCTCGATGGCGATGACGCTCTGCTCGGCGAAGATGCGGGCGAGTTGCAGGGTCCGCTCCTCGAACGGGCGCACCTGCTGGCGGTAGATGGTGAAGGCGCCGAGGAGGCGCGGGCCCGCGAGCATCGGGATCGCGGTGAAGGAGCGGGCCCCGCCGAGCACCGCGGTGGCGTGGCGCAGGGGATCGCCGTCGCGGAACACGGCCTCGCTGCGCACATCGGCGATCTCGATCACGGCGCGGCGTGCGGCAGCGCGTGGCGTTCGATGTAACCGTCGAGGTCTCGCGCAACACCGCGCATCTCGACGACCGGGTCGAGCGGGTGATGAAT
>JBCBWF010000222.1:0-8310 GCA_039817245.1 Pseudomonadota bacterium
CGAGAACGGTTTCACCCATAACAAGGCCTACAAGAAGTGTGCTGCCATCGTCGGCGATGTGATGGGGCGCTACCACCCGCATGGCGATGCCGCGATCTATGACAGCCTCGTGCGCATGGCGCAGGACTTCTCGATGTCCGCGCTGCTCATCGACGGGCAGGGCAATTACGGCTCGATGGACGGCGACCCCCCCGCGGCGATGCGCTACACCGAGGCGCGTATGCAGAAGCTGGCGGAGACACTGACCGAGGATCTCGACAAGGACACGGTCGATTTCATCCCGAACTACGCCAATGACCGCCAGGAGCCGGTGGTGCTGCCGGCCTCCTTCCCGAACCTTCTGGTGAATGGCGGGCAGGGGATCGCGGTGGGCATGGCCACCAATGTGCCGCCGCACAATCTCGGCGAGGTGATCGACGCCACCTTGGCGCTGATCGACGATCCCGAGCTCGATGCGGATGCGCTGATGGACTACGTGCCGGCGCCGGACTTTCCCACCGGCGGCATCATCCTCGGCCGGCAGGGCACGCGGAAGGCCTACCATACCGGGCGCGGCTCGATCCTGGTGCGGGCACGGATCGACGAGAAGGAAGTGGAGACCGGCGGCCGGCCCCGCATCGTGGTCACCGAGATCCCCTACCAGGTGAACAAGTCGTCGCTGGTGGAGAAGATTGCGGAGCTTGCGCGCGAGAAGAAGGTGGAGGGGCTGCAGCACATTCAGGACGAGTCCGACCGCTTCGGCGTGCGCGTCGTGATCGACCTGAAGCGCGATGCGACGCGCGAGGTGGTGCTGAACCAGCTCTGGCGCTTCACCGCGCTGCAGACGACCTTCGGCTGCAACATGCTGGCGCTGAACAACGGCCGGCCGGAGCAGCTCGACCTGAAGACCTTCCTCGCCGCCTTCGTCGCGTTTCGCGAGGAGGTGGTGGCGCGGCGCACGGCGCATCTGTTGCTGAAGGCGCGGGAGCGGGCGCATCTTCTGTCCGGTCTCGTGGTCGCGGTCTCGAATGTGGACGAGGTGGTGGCGACCATCCGCTCCTCGCCCGACCCAGCCACCGCGCGGGAGCGGCTGAAGGAGCGGCGCTGGCCGGCGGAGGATATCGCGGATTACATCCGCCTGGTGGACGACCCGAACCACACGCTGAATGTGGACGGGACCTACAATCTCTCCGACGCGCAGGCGCGTGCGATCCTCGATCTGCGCCTGCAGCGGCTGACCGCGCTCGGCATGAAGGAGATCGGGGACGAGCTCGCGGAGCTGGCCGAGAAGATCACCGACTATCTCGACATCCTGCGCTCGCGCGAGCGGATCCTCGGCATCATCAAGGAGGAGCTGTCCGCGATCCGCGCGGCCTATGCGGTGCCGCGGCGCACGGAGATCGTGGACTATGAGGGCGAGCTCGAGGACGAGGATCTCATCGAGTCCGAGGACATGGTCGTCACCGTCACCCATGGCGGCTATGTGAAGCGCACGCCTCTGACCGAGTTCCGCTCCCAGGCGCGCGGGGGCAAGGGCCTCGCGGGCATGGCGATGAAGGACGACGATTTCATCACGCGCCTCTTCGTGGCGAACACGCATACGCCACTGCTGTTCTTCACCACCTCCGGGATGGTCTACCAGATGAAGACCTGGCGGCTGCCGCCCGGCTCGCGCAATGCACGCGGCAAGGCGCTGGTGAACATCCTGCCGATCCAGCAGGGGGTCGGGATCGCGGCGATGATGCCGGTGGACCGGCCTGAGGACGATTGGGAGAGCCTGCAGATCGTGTTCGCCACCTCCGACGGCTCGGTGCGGCGCAACCAGCTCTCCGACTTCACCAACATCATGAAGAACGGCAAGATCGCAATGAAGCTGCCGGAGGGGGTCTCCCTCGTCGGGGCGCAGATCTGCGACGAGGCGAGCGATTTCATGCTGGTGACGGCGATGGGCCGGGCGATCCGCTTCCCCGTCACCGAGGTGCGTGTCTTCAAGGGGCGCGACAGCACGGGCGTGCGCGGGCTGAAGCTGGCCGAGGGGGACCGGGTGGTCTCCATGGCCGTGATCCGCCATTTCGAGGCGACGCCGGAGGAGCGGGTTGCGTATCTGCGCCGCCGCCGTGCGGTGGCCGGCGCCGGTGCCATGGACGAGAGCGATGCGGAGATCGAGGCCGAGGAGGCCGGCGTCGCCGATATTGCGCTGCCGGAAGGGCGCTATGCCGAGATGTCGGCGGCGGAGGATCTGATCCTGACGATCACCGAGCGCGGGCTCGGCAAGCTTTCCTCGAGCCACGACTATCCGGTGCGCGGGCGCGGCGGGCAGGGGGTGGCTGCGATCGACCGGGCGATGCGCGGTGGGCTTCTGGTGGCGAGCTTCCCGGTGGTCGAGGACGATCAAATCATGCTGGTCACGGATCGAGGCCAGTCGATTCGCTGCCCGATCTCGGGGATCTCCTTCCGCTCGCGTTCTGCCGGTGGCGTGAAGGTGTTCAACACGGCGGGCGACGAGCGTGTCGTCTCGGTGGCCTATATCGCGGAGCAGGGTGAGGAGTAGGCCTCTCAACCCGCATGACAGCACTGTGTGACCCGCGCGGATCCTCCTTGCGGCCGCTCCCACCCACGTCATTGTGGCTGTGGACCATGGAACATAGAATGAACAAATTTCAAGCGCTAACTATTAGCTCCGAGCGCGAAACTGGTCACCCGCCATTCATGGATCATCGCCCAAAATGACGTGGGAGGGAGCGGCCGCAAACGCCGCTCGAGTCAGGCTCCGATAGCGCCCTAGTGCGCCGTCATCATGTATTGCCGCAGCCGGGCGCGCGCCTCGTAGCCGCCGCTCGGCAGGTGGACGCTGAAATGCGGCGTGGTCGCGACCCCGCTCGGGCTCACCTCCACCGCGATCAGGAAATCGCATTCTCGCACCAGGCGCCATTGCAGGCCGCCGCCACCCATCGGGTACTGCTCGGCGGGGATCCGGCCGGTCACATGGCGGATGGCGGGCAGCACCTTCGCGATCCGCTCCGAGCCGCGGCGAAGGCCCGGCGACAACGCCGCGCGCTGCAGAGCGGCGTAGCCGTCCGGCCCCCGCTCGGCCATCAACACGTCGTGCACACGCGGGCGCAGCGCGTCTTCCGACTCCGAGGCCGCCGGAAGACCGAGCCGGCCGCCCGAGCGCATCGTCGTGCCGTCGAACTCGAAATCCGCCGGCGTCAGCGTCTGGTTGAGGAGCAGGATCAGGTAGCCCTGCGCGAGCCGCCCGGTCTCGTAGCCGAGCGAGGCTTCGGTCTGGCGCTCATGGCCGGGCTTGACCCATTGCAGTGTCGTGACGTTGCCCTCGAATCCGGTCACGTCGCCAAGTTTCAGGCCCATTCCGCGTTCCCCGCTTCCCCTCTGCTACCGGCCAAGACTATCCGGGCCACCTTCGGCGGCACTGTGTCTTCCCTCACAGTGGGCTGTCCCGCTTCGGGAGCGGGCGCGGGGACCAGGCTAGCCGCGGTCCTCGCGCCGTGGCGCAGGGCCTCTGCGCTCGTCCTCCACACGCGCTGTCTCTGCCAGATGCTCGAGATGCACGGTCTTGGCATGCATCGCGCCGAGATAGGCGCCGAAGACCACGCCAAGCGTCGGCACGGCATTGGTCTGGCCCGGAAAGGCGCCGCCGAGCAGCGCCAGCGTGCCGAGCGCAAGCAGCACGAGCCCGTAGGGCCGCCCGCTGCAGAGCCCGTAGAGGCAGAAGAAGCCCACCAGGAAAGGCACCAGCATGGTGCCGAACTCGTAATGTATCACCGTCATCCGTCGCTCCCCTCCGCCCCCCACAGGCGTTCGCGTGTTCGGGCCGCGCCACCGCGCCGCCCTGCGTCAGGTCCCATCCCACCCGATGGGAAGCTGACGTCATCGGGTTAAGACACGGCAAAGCGGCGACCGGATGGCCGCAATGCTGCCGCGTTGCAACAGAAGCTGTCGCTGCGGCAGGGCGGGTCAATCCTTGAAGCGGGACGGATTTTTCCGCGGGCCGCAAAGGCCTGCGGGGCCTGCGTTCACCGGCCGGATGCCGCCCGGCGCCGGTCGAGGATCGAGGCGCGTCCCTCGCGCCCGCGCTGATAGCTCAGGCTCACCGCCCCGAGCCGGTCCAGCCAGTCCGCCGCCGGCTGACGTTTCGCCACGCTCTCCGGCAGCCAGACCTCGTCGAAGCCGCATTCCAGCAGATACCCGAACTGGTCTGCGATCACCGGTCCCGAGGCGCGCAGGCGTCCCGTGTAGCCGATCTCGCGCAGGCACCGCGCAATCGAGAAGCCGCGCCCGTCGGCGAAGCTCGGAAAGGCGACGGAGATCAGCGCGAGATGCGGAAAATGCGGCGGCAGCGGGCGCGGATCGGCGGTGTTCGGCAGGTGCACGCCGGTCTCCGGCCGCCCCTCCGCCTCAGCGATGCGCGAGAGCGGCAGGATCACCGGCCCGTCCGGCAGCGCCGCCTCCTCGGCCACCTCCGTCCAGCGGTTGGCGATCTCCCCCGTGTGGTCAAGCAGCAGCATAGAGCGCCTCCTTGAACGGCTCCATGCCTACGCGCCGGAAGGCCTGGAGGAAGGTCTCGCGCGGGCTTTCGCGCAGGCCCAGATAGGTCTCCACGATGGTCTCCACCGCACCGGGCACATCGTCGTAGCTGAAGCCCGGCCCGGTGCGCTCGCCGATCGCCGGGCCCATTGCGGGCTCGCCGCCCAGTGTGATCTGGTAGCTTTCCACCCCGGCCTTATCGAGGCCGAGAATGCCGATATGGGCCACGTGGTGATGCCCGCAGGCATTGATGCAGCCCGAGATCTTGATCGAGAGTGGCCCGATCTCCGCCTGCCGCTCGGTGGAGGCGAAGCGGTTCGAGATCGCCTGCGCCACCGGGATCGAGCGCGCCGTGGCGAGCGCGCAGTAGTCGAGCCCCGGGCAGGCGATGATGTCCGTCACCAGCCCGCGATTGGGCGCATCGAGCCCGACGGCGCGCAGCCCGCGATAGACGGTGTAGAGATCGCCGAGCGCGATATGCGGCAGCACCACGTTCTGCTCATGGGTGATGCGCATCTCGTCCGCCGAATGGGTCTCGGCGAGATCGGCCATCACGCGCATCTGCTCGGCCGTGGCATCGCCCGGCACGCCACCGACGGGCTTCAGCGAGACGGTCGCGGCGCGGTAGCCGGACACGCGATGCGCATGCGTGTTCTGCCCCACCCAAGCGGCGAAGCCCGGATCGGTGCGCAGCATCCGCGTGTAGGCCTCCGGCTCCGCGGGCTGGTCCGGCAGTTTCGGCGGCGCGAAATAGGCGGCGATGCGGGCCACCTCGTCGGTGGGTGCGGCGACCGCGGCCTTGTCCATCGCCGCGAACTCCGCCTCCACTTGGCGCGCATACTCCTCGATGCCGAGCTCGTGCACGAGGATCTTGATGCGCGCCTTGAACTTGTTGTCCCGCCGGCCGTGCAGGTTGTAGACGCGCAGCGCCGCGGTCAGATAGGGCAGCAGATCCGCTTTCGGTAGAAACGCCCGCAGCTCCTTCGCGATCATCGGCGTGCGTCCTTGGCCGCCGCCCGCCAGCACCCGGTACCCGGTCTCGCCGGCCACGTTCTTAACGATCTGCAGCCCGATATCGTGCACCGCGATCGCCGCGCGATCCTCCTCGGCCCCGGTCACCGCGATCTTGAACTTCCGGCCAAGGAAGGTGAACTCCGGGTGGAGCGAGGACCACTGCCGGATCACCTCCGCCGTCACTCGCGGATCCTCGATCTCGTCCACCGCCACGCCGGCCAGCGGGTCCGAGGTGGTGTTGCGGATGCAGTTCCCTGAAGTCTGGATCGCATGCATCTCCACCGAGGCGAGCGCGTCCAGCATATCCGGCACATCCTTCAGTTTCGGCCAGTTGAACTGGATGTTCTGGCGCGTCGTGAAATGGCCGTAGCCGCGGTCCCAGCGCTGGGCGATTTCCGCGAGCATCCGCATCTGAAGCCCCGAGAGCGTGCCGTAAGGGATGGCCACACGCAGCATATAGGCGTGGAGCTGCAGGTAGAGCCCGTTCATCAGCCGGAGCGGCTTGAATTCCTCCTCCGTCAGCGCGCCTGCGAGGCGGCGGTCGATCTGGCTGCGGAATTCCGCCACCCGCTCGGTCACGAAGCGGTGGTCGAACTCGTCGTAGCGATACATGGCTGTCTCCTGCGCGGCCTGTGCCCGGGAGGTCGTCGGTCGGGATGATACCACATCGCCCGCCCGAAAAGCGGAGCGATGCGAAACGCTTACGCCGCGTCGGAGAGACGGGCCGGCTGCGCTGCGGGGCCCACCGCGATGGTGGTGTTGCGCGATGCCTTGATCTGCTCGCGCCGCGTCACCGGCCAGGGTGCGCCGGCCTCGAGGCTCACGGGCAGCGCGTAGATTCCCACGACCTCGTTGGCCGCGATCCCCGCTTCGGCGCGGGCCTCCAGCGCGCTCAGCGCTGCGGCCGTGGCGGCGACGGCGGCGTCGCGCACATCCCGCACCCAGCCGGTTTCGCCGAGATAGACGGCATCGCCCTCGATCAGATCGTTGGCGGTGAAGACGGAGGGCTGAAAGGCCTTGGCCATGGGTTTTCTCCTATCGGCGGTCCGCCAGGAGGATTTCCCGGCAGGCCTCGGTGCTCTCCGATATTTATCGCACGAAGAACGGCAATTCAATGTACCACGCTTCACAGCGGTGGAATAAATATATCACATATAAAACAGGTATAATAAAATCTTTGTCCCGTTAACCCGCCTGCGTTAACCCGCTGGCATGGAACGCACCGCGACAGAACGCTATGCCCGGCCGCTGCCCTGCCCCGTCGATCTGCCCGGGGCCTGGCCGCTGGCCGGCACGGCGCTCGGCTTCCGCGAAGTGGCGGTGCTCACGCGTGGCGCGCCGCCGGAATACCTGCCCGCCGAGGCCGCCATGGCGGTCTATCCGGAGATCGCCGGGGCCATCGGCCTCGCCGCAGGCCCGCGCGCGGATCTGCCGGGCCTCGCCTTCGGGCGGCCGACGGTCATGGGCGTCGTCAATGTGACACCGGACAGCTTCTCCGATGGCGGCCTCTTCGACACGCCGGTCTCGGCTGTGGAGCACGCGCTCGCGCTCGCCGATGCCGGCGCCTCGGTGCTTGATATCGGCGGCGAGTCGACCCGCCCCGGCGCCGAGCCCGTGCCGCCGGAGGCCGAGGCCGCCCGCGTCCTGCCGGTGATCGAGGGGCTGCTGGCGGCGGGCTGCACCGTCCCGGTCTCCATCGACACGCGCAACGCGGCGACGGCGGAGGCTGCACGGCTCGCCGGCGCGCAGATCTTCAACGACGTCTCCGCCCTCACCCACGATCCTGCCAGCGGTGCCGTCGCCGCGCGCTACGCCGCCGATGGCGGGGCGGTCTGCCTCATGCACGCCCGCGGCGATCCGCGCAGCATGCAGCGCCAGGCGCAGTACGAGGACGTGCTGCTCGACGTCTACGACGCGCTGGAGGACCGCCTCTCCGCCGCGATGGCCGCGGGTGTGCCGCGCGCGCAGGTGCTGCTCGATCCGGGCATCGGCTTTGCCAAGGATCTCGAGCAGAACCTCGCCCTCATCCGCGGGCTCTCGCTCTTTCACGGTCTCGGCGCGCCGATCCTGCTCGGCGTCTCGCGCAAGCGCTTCATCGGCACCATCGGCGGTGCCGAGCGACCGGCAGACCGGATGCCGGGCTCCATCGCTGCGGGCCTCGGCGGGCTGGCGCAGGGCGCGCATCTCCTGCGCGTGCATGACGTGGTCGAGACCGTGCAGGCGATCCGCATCTGGCAGGCCCTCGGCGAGGCGCCCTCCATTCCCCTGTCGCCAGACCCCGACGAAGCCGCTAGGAAGACGCCACTGTGAGCCCGCCGGGGCGGGCGGGTTTGCGCATACGTGCTGCATGCGTTGAGCATGCTCGCTGCATCGGGGTTCTGAGGCGGGGAAACGGGGAAGCATGAGCCGAAAGCTGTTCGGGACGGACGGGATCCGCGGCCGCGCCAACCGCCATCCGATGACCTCCGAGGTGGCGCTTGCCCTCGGCCGCGCCGCGGGCCGCCACTTCACCGCAGGCACCCATCGCCACACGGTGGTGATCGGGAAGGACACGCGCCGCTCGGGCTACATGATCGAATTCGCGCTGGCCTCGGGCTTTGTCTCGGCCGGCATGGATGTCCTGCTGCTCGGCCCGGTGCCGACACCGGCGGTGGGCATGCTCACCCGCTCGCTCCGGGCGGATCTGGGCGTGATGATCTCCGCCTCCCACAATCCCTTCGAGGATAACGGCATCAAGCTCTTCGGGCCGGATGGCTTCAAGCTCTCCGACGA
>JBCBWF010000610.1:0-2207 GCA_039817245.1 Pseudomonadota bacterium
GTGCTTTTCCAGACTACACGCGCGTCATCCCCACGGGCAACACCAAGCGCCTCGAGGTGGACGCCAGTGAGTTCGCCCATGCGGTCGACCGCGTCGCCACCGTCAGCCAGGAACGCTCCCGCGCGGTCAAGATGGTGATGGAGCACGACAAGCTCAGCCTTTCCGTCAACGCGCCGGACAGCGGCTCGGCGGCGGAGGAACTGGTCGTCGCCTATCCGGACGATCCCATGGAGATTGGGTTCAACGCGCGTTACCTGCTGGAGATCGCGGGCCAGATCGACCGCGAGAACGCGGTCTTCCTCTTCGCCGATCCCGGTGCGCCCACTCTCGTGCGCGAGGGCGACGATCCGAGCGCCGTCTACGTCGTCATGCCAATGCGCGTCTGAGGTGCCGTCCGACCGGATCGGCATTGGCTTGCGGCCGCTCCCACCCACGTCATTTTGCGCAACGGGTGGTGAATTTCGGGTAAGCGTGTTCGTTTCGGTTTCGTATCGCAGCACGTGCCCGAATGTTCGCATAATGTTCATTCCACTGGCCCCACAATGACGCAGGCGGGCGCGGGCGCGGGCGCCGGGACGCGCGAGGTGGTCCGAATGCCCGCCCGCTTCCCCTCGCCGGCGCACCCAGGAAGGCGGATCCCGTCCGTGCAGCGCTCAGCCGTCCTCTCGCTTCGCCTCTCGCACTACCGCTCCTGGCGCGCGGCCGCGCTCGAGACCGGCGGCGCCTCCGTCGTCCTCACCGGCCCCAACGGCGCGGGCAAGACCAACCTCCTCGAAGCGGTCTCCATGCTCGTGCCCGGCCGCGGCCTGCGCCGCGCCGGCGCCGAGGAGCCCGTTCGCCGCCCCGAGCGCCTCGGCTGGCGCCTCGCGGCCGAGGTCGAGACCGGCCGCGACACCATCGAGATCGTCACCGGCGTCGAGACGCCTGAGACCCCGCGGCGCAGCGTCGAGATCGACGGCAAGGCTGCCGCCCAGACCGCCCTCGCGCAGCATCTGCGCATGATCTGGCTCACCCCCGCGATGGACCGGCTCTGGATGGAGGCCGCCGCCGACCGGCGCCAGTTCCTCGACCGCATGGCCATGGGCTTCGCGCCCGATCATGCCGAGGCCGCCCTCGCCTACGAGAAGGCCATGCGCGCGCGCAACCGGCTGCTGCGCGACGAGCGCGAAGGCACCCGCGCCGACCCCGCCTGGCTCGGCGGGCTCGAGGCCCAGATGGCCCGCGCCGGCGCCCGCCTCGCCCGTGCCCGCGCCGAAGCCCTCGCCCGCCTCGCCGACGCGCAGCATCGCGCGCTAAGCCGCCCTGAGAGCGCGGAGAACCGGGCGGAGACATTGTTCCCGCGGGCGCGTCTGTCTATACTCGGGCGCATGGAAACCCGCATTGCCGAGGCCCTCACCGCGGGCGACGATCTGGACAGTCTGGAGACCGAGGAAGCCGCCGGCATGGCGCTCGCGCTCGAGCGCGGCCGTGCCCGCGACGCCACCGCCGGGCGCACACTCGAAGGCCCCCATCGCAGCGATCTCGAAGCGGTCTATGCGGCCAAGGACATGCCCGCGCGCGCCTGCTCCACCGGCGAGCAGAAGGCGCTGCTCATCTCGCTCTGCCTCGCCAATGCCCGCGCGCTGAGCGATGCGACCGGCGCTGCCCCGGTGCTCCTCTTCGACGAGGTCGCGGCGCATCTCGACCACGACCGCAGGCGCGCCCTCTTCGCCGAGATCGAGGCGCTCGGCGCCCAGGCCTGGATGACCGGCACCGGCCCCGAGCTCTTCGAGGGCCTCGGCCCGGCGCAGCGGCTCGCGGTCCGCGAGGAGGGCGGCGTCTCCGCGCTCGCGCCCGCATGACCGTCACGCTTCTCGAGCTCGCCGGCTTCGCCCTGGCCTTCTTCCTGCTCGTGGCCTCCCCGGGTCCGTTCGTCGCCGCCCTCGCCGCGCGCTCGGCCGCCCTCGGCCTGCGCTCCGGCGTCGCCATGGCCCTCGGCGCCTCGCTGGCGGAGGTGGTCTGGATCGCCTCCGCCCTGCTCGGCCTCGGCGCCATCGCGGCCACCCATGCCTGGGCGCTCGTCGTGCTCAAATATATTGGCGCGGCCTGGCTCATCTGGATCGGTATCGGGCTCCTGACCAGCCGCCAGAGCCTCGTGAAGGCGGAGGCCTATTGCGGCCGGGGCGAGCCGCTCTGGCGCGCCTTCGCCGCAGGGGCCCTCATCGGCA
>JBCBWF010000279.1:0-6929 GCA_039817245.1 Pseudomonadota bacterium
CCGCATGCGGCAAGCCGGACCTGCCGGGCTCGTCGCTGGGCGCGACCTTTACTGCCGAGCGCTTCTTGAACGCTGACCACGGGGGAGCGGGCTTCAACGGCGCGCTGGCGAGCGAGTACACCGAGCTCGGCCGTCGCGCGGCCTTCAAGGACTCGCGCTGGTACAACTCGACGGCGTATGTGGCCAAGGCCGAGGCGGCCGAGGCCGGCGCCAATGTGGGCCCGTGGAGCCCCGAGTCGCTCGGCGTGAGCGGAGAGGCGGCGTCGATGTATGACGAGGTCGTGGGCATCATTCGCGACAACCGCGACGAGCGCCCGGAAGCCTGCGCGCGCATGCAGGCCATGTGGGACCAGTGGCTCGAGGCGCTGCGCGGCGGCGCCGGCAGCTGCATCTCGCCGGACGATGCGTTCGCGATGTTCCAGGAGGCCAAGGCCGCCTGCCTGCCGCCGCCGCAGGACACCAACTTCATCGTGTATTTCGGCTTCAACCGGACCGATCTGACGCAGCGTGCGCGTGAGGTGCTGGACGAGGCGGTCGATGCGGTGGCCGCGATCAACGCGACCGCGCTCTCGATCGTCGGCCACACCGACACGGTGGGCTCGGACAGCTACAACCAGCGTCTCTCCGAGCGCCGCGCCCGCCGCGTCGCCGGTGCCCTGGTCGACCGTGGCATTCCGCAGGGTGCGATGACCCTGGCCGGCCGCGGCGAGAAGGACCTGGCCCGCGTGACCGGCAACAACGTGCGCGAGCCGCTGAACCGCCGCGTGGAGATCACCCTCTCCAACTGATCCGGGCTCGGGCGGCGGCAGCCGCCCTCCGGTTGACCGATCTGCCGCCCCGCCCGGTTCGCCGCGCGGGGCGGTTTCTTTTTCGGCGATTTCTTTTTTGGGCCGAGGGCGGGCGGGTCGCTCGGCTCTTGTACGCCGCGCGCTTCGGGCCCATTCTCCCGACATGCGCTGCCCCGCTCCTATCGCCCTGGTCTTCGCTCTCTCGCTGCTGGCCGCCCCCGGCGCTGCGGCGGAGGAGGATCCGTTCGATCTCGAGGCGCTGAAGCGGCAGCTCGACACCGTGTGGGACGAGCTGGTGGATGATGTGGCGCCGGCGCTCGAGCGGCTCGAGGGGCTGATGGAGACGCTCGAGCGGGTGGACGACCTGCAGAACTACGCCGAGCCCGAGTTTCTGCCGAACGGCGACATCATCATCCGCCGCCGCCCGGAAGCGCCGGACTTTGCGCCGGAAGGGATGCCGCGGGGACGGGACGGCTGGCAGCGCCCGCCGGAGGGCCCGAAGCGCAGCGCCCCGCCGGCGCCCGAAACCTCGCCCGGCGTGCGCACCTGAGCGACCCGGTTCGCGGAAGGGCCCGAGCGCGGCGCTTCGATATCCTGCTGCGGCTCCGGGGGCCTTTGCCGACGCCGCCGAACTGCCCACGCGCCCGCGCCCGCCCACGTCAATATAGCCGCCAATTTAGGAACATATAGTGAACATACTCACGATGCAGCCCGGATTGCAGCATCTTAGATGTGGTTATCCGATGTTAAAACACCCGAGTGCACAATGACGTGGGTGGGAGCAGCCGCGGGGCAGTGACTTCGCGGTTCGGCTGCAGACGATGATTGTGTCTGGAGCCCCCGCATTTGCGTGCGGGCGATGGCTCGGCGCAGGGGGGCGTCTCTCAGGCATTCGGGGAGGGTGACCGGTTGGCCATGAGGTGTGCATTCATAGGCTGTGCGCCAGGCTGCGATGCGGGCTTCGATGACCTGTTCGCAGAGCAGGCCCTGCCGGACGAGCAGGGTGGCGAGGGTCTCGGCGAGGGCGGCGTGGTAGGTCTCGGCGGCGCCGGCGGCTAGGCGCCTTCGGAGCGTGGAGGCGAGCGTCGCCGTCCAGAGCGCCGCCGGAAGGGTGCCATTGGCCACCAGCGCCTGCGCCATTGCATAGGCCTCCACCTGCCACGGAGCGTCGAAGGCCTGTTCCGGCCCGGCGCTCAGCTCAGGGGGCGCGGTCAAGGAAGCGCTCCCAGATCTCGAGATGGACGCAACCGCGCGAGCCTGCCAGTTCCGCGAAGAGATCGGCCAGCGCGAAAGAGACGGTGTGGAGGGGCTCGGCGGTGGGCCGGTCGCGCACCGTGTCGTTCGGCAACAGATGCGCGCCGTGCAGGGCGATGATCGTGCCGTTGCGCCCGCGCACATACTGGGGCAGGCGGGTATGGCCGGCCGGTGCTGCGAGATGGGCGAGGACGCGGTCGCCGACCGCATGGGCCGGTGCTGCGGCGCTCTCGCGATCGGAGCGCGGCGCGGCCGTCTTGGCGGCGGCCATGTCGGCGCGCCCCATTGGGCGGCCTAGATCGGGCCCGGGCTGTCGCTCCGGCTCGAGGCCAGCTCCTAAAGCGTCACGATGCCGGAGCCCAGGAGCATCGCCGCATAGGTGCGGTACCATTGGTCGAAACAGGGCCGCGTGAGGTATTCGAGTGGCGGCAGATGCTCGCGGCTGGCGCGGAACGTGTCACTGTTCCAGTCCGTCGGGCGCATCATGGCGCGGACGAGGCCCAGGATGCGCGCCTCCCAGGGCTCGGCGAAGATCGGGTCGTCCTGCGTGGGCTCGACCGGGCCGAAGCCCTGGCGCCAGCCGACATCGTGGATCCCACCGATCGCTCAGCCCTCCCGCCAAGTCGGCAGATCGCGCTCGGTGCCGATCATGCTGTTGCGGGTGACGAGGGCGGCGAGGGCGGCCTCGTCCCAGTCCTCGGTCCCGGCGGGGCGCTGGAGCAGGATGAGGTCGCGCAGCTCCGCCGTGCTGCCCCAGACCTTCACGGCCACCTCCGGCCCGAGGGCGACGCCGAACTCGGCGAGCACGGCGCGGGGCTCGCGCACCGCCAGGGCCCGGTCGGCCGCCTTCTTGTACCAGCTCGGCTGCAGGCCGAGGAGGCCGCGCGGATAGCAGGAGCAGAGCGTGCAGACGACGAGGTTATGCGTTTCCGCCGTGTTCTCCACCGCCTTCAGAGGCGCGATCGCCCAGCTTTCGATGCCGAGTTCCTTCATTGCGGCCGTGGCATCGGCGAGGAGGCGGTCTCGGAAGGCGGGATCGGCCCAGGCGCGGGCCACGGCCCTGGCGCCGTGTTTCGGGCCCATCTCGTCGCGGAATACCTCGAGCCGGGCCTCGATCGCCTCCGGGTCGAGGAGGCCCTTCTCGACGAGCAGGCTCTCCAGCGCGCGCACGCGCGGCGCCGGGTCGGAGCGCACATGCGCGTGGGCCGCCGTGTGCAGCGCGGGCGCGTCGTCCGGATCGTAGCTCTTCATGGTCGCTTTGGGGATCATGGGGGCTCGCCGATCCATACTGCGCCCGCGGCCGAATCGCCTCCGGAAAGTTGCGGGCTTTCCCCGGTGCGCCCTGCAATCTATGTGTGCCGGCAGTGACAGAGGGAGATGCTTCATGGCCGCCATTCGCCCCCACCGCCTCGCTGGGCCGTCCGCTGGGCTTCTGCGCGATACCGCTGCGGAGGCCGGCGGCGGCGAGCCGCTCGGCGCGCTGCCGGCCTGGGATCTGAGCGATCTCTATCGCGGCGTGGACGATCCCGGCCTCGCGGCCGATCTCGAGCGGGTCGATGGCGAGGTGAAGGCCTTCGCGGCGGCCTATGAGGGCAAGCTCGCGGGGTTGAATGGCGAGGCGCTGGCGGCGGCAATCGCGACCTATGAGAAGATGGTGCTGGTGCTCGGCCGGGTGATGTCCTTCGCGGGGCTGCTCTACCAGCAGAACACGCAGGACACCGCGCGCGCGAAGTTCATGGGCGATATGCAGAACCGCGCGACCGACCTCACGCAGCCCACGGTGTTCTTCACGCTGGAGCTCAACCGGCTGGACCCGGCGGCGCTGGAGGCGGCCTATGCGGCGAGCCCGGCGCTTGCCCGCTACAAGCCGTGGCTTGACCGGGTGCGCGCGATGGCGCCGCATCAGCTCTCGGACGAGCTGGAGAGGTTCCTGCACGACCAGTCGGTGGTGGGCGCCTCGGCCTGGAACCGGCTGTTCGACGAGACCATGTCGGGCCTCTCCTTCGAGGTGGAGGGGGAGACGCTGGGGCTCGAGGCCACGCTCAACCTGATGCAGGACACCGACCGCACCAGGCGCGAGGCGGGTGGCAAGGCGCTGGCGGTGACGCTGGGGGCCAATATCCGGCTCTTCACGCTGATCACCAACACGCTCGCCAAGGAGAAGGAGATCGAGGACCGCTGGCGCAAGATGCCGACGGCGGATTACGGGCGGCATCTCTCCAACCAGGTGGAGCCGGAGGTGGTGGATGCGCTGCGCGAGGCGGTGCAGGCGGCCTATCCGCGGCTCTCGCATCGCTACTATGCGCTGAAGGCGCGCTGGCTGGGCCTGGAGGCGCTGGAGTTCTGGGACCGCAACGCGCCGCTGCCGGAGGCGGAGGACCGGGTGATCGGCTGGGAGGAGGCGCGGCGCATGGTGCTCGACGCCTATGCCGGGTTTGCGCCGCGGATGGCGGAGCTTGCCGAGCCCTTCTTCGACAATGGCTGGATCGATGCCGCGGTGACGCCGGGCAAGGCGCCGGGGGCGTTCGCGCATCCCACGGTGGCGGATGCGCACCCTTATGTGATGCTGAATTATCTCGGCAAGCCGCGCGATGTGATGACGCTCGCGCATGAGCTCGGCCACGGGGTGCATCAGCGCCTGGCGGCGGGGCAGGGGGAGCTTCTGTCGCGCACGCCGCTGACCCTGGCGGAGACGGCCTCGGTATTCGGCGAGATGCTGACCTTCCGCAAGCTGCTGGATGCCGAGGCGGATGGCGCGCGCAAGAAGCAGCTCCTCGCCGGCAAGGTGGAGGACATGATTAACACGGTGGTGCGCCAGATCGCCTTCTACGAGTTCGAGCGACGGGTGCATGCCGCGCGGCGAGAGGGGGAGCTGACCGCCGAGCGGCTCGGCGAGCTCTGGATGGCGGTGCAGACCGAGAGCCTCGGCCCGGCGGTGCGGCTCGGCGAGGGCTACGAGACCTTCTGGGCCTATATCCCGCATTTCATCCATTCGCCCTTCTATGTGTACGCCTATGCGTTCGGGGACGGGCTGGTGAACGCGCTCTACGCCGTCTACGAGAAGGGCGAGCCGGGGTTCCAGGAGCGGTACTTCGAGATGCTGGCGGCGGGCGGGTCGAAGCATCACAAGGACCTGCTGGCGCCGTTCGGGCTCGATGCCTCCGATCCGGCCTTCTGGGACCAGGGGCTGTCGCTGATCGCGCGGTTCATCGACGAGCTGGAGGCGATGGACTGAGCGCCGGGGGGGCTGCCGGCCGGCGGCTCCGTTCCCTGCCTGCCGCTTGCCCGACCGGAGTGCCCCGATGCGCCGACGCATGCTCCTTCTCGGCCTGGCTGCCGCCGGGCTCGCGCCGGCGGCGGGGCGCGGCGAGGTGCGGCTGCTGGATCCCGCGACGGTGGCGGCGGTGCACCGGGCGCATGCGGGCGCGCGGGGGGCGCGGGCCCGGGTGCTCTTCGTCGGGAACTCCTTTACCTATGAGCACGATGTGCCGGCGCGGGTGGCGGCGCTGGCCGAGGCGGCGGGGCGGCCGATCCGGGTGGCGATGATCGCGGAGGGTGGCGCGCGGCTGGCGGATCTGCTGGTGCGCCCGGGGATGGCGGCGCTGCTCGGCGAGATCGGCTGGGACGCGGTGGTGCTGCAGGACCACAGCACGACGGCGCTCTTCCCGGCGGAGGCGGCGCGGTCGCGCGCGGCGATCGGGGCCGCGGCGGGGCGGGCGGCGCCGGCGCCGGTGGTGCTCTTCACCCCCTGGGCCCGGGCGCCGGGGCATGCGCTCTACCGCCGTCGTTCCACCGAAGCGTTTCGCGCGCCGGGGAGCCCGGCTGCGATGACGGCGGAGACGGCGGCGGCCTTCAGGGTGGCGGCGCGGGGCGCGTCGGCGCATGTGGCTCCGGTGGCGACGCGCTGGGCGGAGGCCACGGCCGAAGGCGCGCGGCTCTACGGCGCCGATGGCTACCATGCCAATGCCGCCGGGGCGGACCTTGCGGCAGAGACGCTCTGGGCGACGCTCGCGCCCCTGTTGCCCCGAGCTGGGGAGAGCGCTGTGCGCACGGATTAAGCCGTGTCGCGATCGCTCCCTCCCACGTCATTTTGCGCAACGAGGCGTGAACATGCGGTAAGCATCGCGGTTTTGTTGGCGGACGATCGGGAGGCGAGTTCGCCGGAGTTGCCTTGCGGCAGACCGGTTTGCCGATCGCCGGGAGCGGATCCTTTCTGCTGACTTTTCGTTTGCGACGACGCATGGCCTGCGAGTGCCCTGAATGCCCGCTCAGCTTTCGCTCATAGTCGGCGATCTCAGCGTTTGGAACGATCCGGATCGCTGCGCGACCTGCAATCGCACGATCAATCGCGATGCGGCGTCGCTCGGTGTCCAGCGTCGGCCGGTTCGGCCCTTCGCGCTGTCGCTGAGTTCGGACGGCTTCTTCATTGCTTCCGAGGCCTTTCACCGGCTGGCCGGCGAGCACGCCTTCGAGGGAGTGACGTTCGTTCCGCTTCAGAACCGGTATGCGGTGATCAAACTCCGGCGGCAGGTCGCGTACTCTGCCATTCAGAGCATCAGTCTCGGGCAAGTCGGGTGGTGCAAGCCCTGCGAGAGCGTCGCGAAGAGCATGGTGGGCCCGAGCCGCGCACCTTGTCCGCGGCCGAGGCGCCCATCGGCGCATGGAAGCTGGTCGAGTCGCGCATGCGCTTCGGCACCGGGCTGCTGCCGGGCGAGATCTGGTGGACCCGCTGCATGCCGATTTGATCGTCAGGCTCCGAGCCTCACCTCGATGAAGTCCAGCCCCTTCAAGCGCGCGCCCTCCAGCACCTCTCTCTCACCCCATCCCCGACGATCAAATCGGCATGCAGCGGGTCCACCAGATCTCGCCCGGCAGCAGCCCGGTGCC
>JBCBWF010000338.1:0-5437 GCA_039817245.1 Pseudomonadota bacterium
TCAGGTTATTTTGGGGATCATGAATATGAGCCAGCACAGCGGAGTGCCTTGATAATTGCGTGTTCTGCATGAGATTAGTAGCCAAGGCGGCACTTTTGCGAAGGATGCGGATTGAGGCTGAGGCGCCGCGATCATTGAGCGTCCGGATTGATTCTGATGCTCCATCAGATTGACAAACTGACATCATCGCGATTATCATCTTGCGGAACAGTGGCATAATCTCGGGTGGTTCGTGACCCGTCAGGGCGCAGTGCGTGCGCCTCGCCAGGAGCGGAGCCAGAAGCGCGTGGCTCGCATCCTCGGCGCCGCGCGTAAGATCATCGAAGCGAAGGGCGCCGCGACCATGACGGTCAGCGAAGTCGCCGACGCGGCCGGCGTCTCATCCAGCTCCCTCTACCAATCCTACTCGAACAAGAGCGATATTATTGCCGCCCTTGTCGAGGATGCGCTCGAGAAACAGACCGACAATCACAAGGACATCCTCAACCCTGCGCCCTACTCCCTGCTACACCTTGGCCAGATGTTGGTGGATATCTTGGATTCGTATTTCGAATTTCTCACCAAAGATCCGGCAGTGCGAGATATCTGGGCTGCGTTTAGTGCGGACAAGCTTATCCAGAACAACGTAAATCGCGACGATATTCGCAATCGCGACTTGATCTTCGAGGCCTGCCGCCACCTCTTTCCTGCCACCAGGGAGCACGAGGTGAAGCGGAAGCTGCTCATACTGGTAAAGTTCGGCAGCGCGGCCGTCGATCTGGCGGTCCAGCAAGAGGATGCGGAAGCGCGGTCGATCCTCGGCGAAGCGAAGGAGATGCTCTACGCCGCATACGAAGTCTCGATGCTCCCTCTCGGCCGCGCCGCGCAGAGGCTGGCGGGCGAGCAATCGTGACCCTCCGCCTCGTTTCGCAGGGATTGCCGGCCGCGCCGGCTCCGACAGACGCGGCGCTCTGGTAGGCGACGGGCAGCGCGGCGACGGGGCCTCGCGGCTCCACACATCAAACTGACATTGACCGATGGTACCGACGGCGCTCCACATCCACGTCACGGGAGACATGCCATGGATCGTCGCAGCCTTCTCATCGGTGGCCTCGCGGCAAGCTTGCCGTTCCCGCTTCTGGCACAGGGCTTCGCGTCGAACCCGTTCACCCTGGGCGTGGCATCGAGCCTGCCGGAGCCGAATGCGGTGACGCTGTGGACACGGCTTGCGATGGCGCCGCTGGAGCCGACCGGTGGGATGGACCCTGTCGCGGTGCCGGTCGCCTGGGAGCTGGCGGAGGACGACCAGTTCGCGAAGGTCGTGGCCAGCGGCATGGCGAGCGCGCAGCCGGGCCTGGCGCATTCGGTGCGGGTGACCGTGGGCGGCCTCGCGCCCGGCCGGCACTACTGGTACCGCTTCGTGGCCGGCGACGCGACCTCGATGGTAGGGCGCACCAAGACGCTGCCGGCGGATCCGGACCGCATCCGCTTCGCCACCGCCTCCTGCCAGCACTACGAGCAGGGCTTCTTCGTCGCCTATGACCGGATGATCGAGGACGACCCGGACTTCGTGCTGCATCTGGGCGACTACATCTACGGGGTGAGCCGCGGCGATTTCCGGAACCACACGCGCAAGGACAAGCCGGTCGACCTGGCGGACTATCGGATGCGCCATGCGCTCTACAAGACCGACCCGAGCCTGCAGCGCGCGCATGCCGCCTTCCCGTTCTTCACGGTGCTCGACAACCATGACGCGCTGAAGGATGTGGCGGCGACGCCCGAGGCGCTGGCCCAGCGCTCCGCGGCCTACCAGGCCTGGTACGAGCACATGCCCATGGCCGGCGGGTACACGCCGGGCGCCTCGGCGCTCTACAGCCATGCCGGGCTCGATTTCGGCAGCCTGATGCGGCTCACCATCCTCGACAACCGGCAGTTCCGCGACGAACAGGACATCTGCCGCGAGCTGGCGGACCCCGATTTCGGCTTCACCATCTATCGCCCGCTCTGCGAGCCGGGGCTGGAGGCCGCGCGGACGACGCTGGGGGCGGCACAGGAAGCCTGGCTGTCGCACCGCCTGACCGGGTCGCAGACCACCTGGAACGCGGTGTCCTCGACGGTGCTGTTCGCGCCCTTCGAGATGCACCGCGGCGGCGACATCTACCACTACGATGCGAGCTGGGACTACTACCCGGAGAACCGCAAGCGCGTGCTCGCCGACATGGCGCAGACCGCGAACCCGGTGATGCTGACCGCGGACATCCACTCCAACTGGGCGATCGACATCAAGGCCGACCCGGCGGACGCCGAGAGCCAGACCGTGGGATCGGAGTTCCTGGCGACATCGATCAGCTCCGGCTGGCCGCCGCCTCTGGACCTGCCGATGCAGGAGAACCTGTCGAACAACCCGCATGTGCAGCATTACGACGGCTCGGAGCGCGGCTACCTGCTGCATGACGTGACCGCCCAGACCTGGGCGACCGACATGCGCGTGATCGACGATGCGCAGGACATGGAGACGGCCGCGCGCAGCCAGGCCAAGTTCGTTGTCGAAGCGGGACGCCCGGGTGTCCAACGCGCCTGACTGGGCGGCCCGGCTCGAGGCGTTCATGACCGAACGCCTCGGCGCGGATGGCAGCCACGATATCGGCCATTTCCGCCGGGTCTGGCGGAGCGCGCAGGCGATACAGGCCGTGGAGGGCGGCGACCTGGAGGTGCTCGCCGCGGCCGCCTGGCTGCACGACCTCGTGAACCCGCCGAAGGACGCGCCGGAGCGCAAGCGGGCCTCTGCCCTGTCCGCCGAGGCGGCCGCGCCCGTGCTGCAGGGGTTCGGATATCCTGGCGACAAGATCGCCGCCGTGCAGCACGCGATCGTGGCGCACAGCTTCTCCGCCGCGGTGCCGCCCGAGACCCTGGAGGCCAGGATCCTGCAGGACGCGGATCGCCTGGACGCGATCGGCGCCATCGGGGTTGCGCGGTGCTTCTATGTGGCCGGGACGATGGGATCCGCGCTGTTCGACGCCGACGATCCGGAAGCCAGATCCCGCGCACTGGACGACCGGCGCTATGCGCTGGACCATTTCACGACCAAGCTGTTTCCGATCGCGGAGACGCTCCAGACCGCCGAGGGGCGGAGGCTCGCGCAACAGCGGGTGGCGACGATGTCCGGCTTCGTCTCCGCGCTGCTGTCGGAAATCGGCTGACGCGCGGCGGGCAGGGACCGGGCGCTCTCCGGGCACGGGTTGGAGGCGGGGCCGGCTTTCGGGATTGCGGCGGGACGTCGCAGGACTGAGTCTCAGCGCGGGGGCTCAGCGCGGGGGCGTTCGCGTTTCGCCCCGGACGAACCGCGGCTTCGCAGGGGCGGAAACCCGGCCGACCCGCGGCGGATTGCGGCGATTCCATGGCAGCTGCGCCAATAATAAGGCGGAAAAAGAATTTATTCATGTCTTAACCGCCTGCGCCGTCTGAGAATATCAGTCATGACGCTAAAACGTTGCAAATATCGTAATTACGCGATGCTCTCATTGTAGTACTCTCAGAGACATCGTGAAGTGCGCAAACTTTGTGGCAAGGCCGCAGTGTTCTCGTTCGCGTAATCCGCACCCCCCGGAACTATTCCCCCGACACCCGCGTTGACGGGCCTGCGCGACTGAAGGAGACACGCGATGAAGGATTACGCGGCGGAGATCGCCGGCGTTGCCGCCCCCTATGGCACGACCGGAACTGGGCTCGACACGCTCGTCAGGCTGATCCTGCAGGACGAGGGCCTTCGCGCCCGGATCCCGGCATCGGAGATCGAGGCCGGAGCCGCCGCGGCGGACGCGATGAACACGATCATCGTGGAAGGCATCCGCGCCCTCGGCATCGCCGGCGACGGCCGGTTCACCGCCGCCGATGTGCGCGACCTGTCCGACTGGGTTCAGGCGGACCCGGCGCGCAAGCAGGCCTTCATCGACTTTCACGGCGATGACGAGCAGGGCGTGGAGACCGGCTTCCACCTCGTCCAGGACGATGGCGATGTGATCGACTACCGCGGTCGCGACGCGATCGATACGGTCGCGGACGGGATCTACCACCTCGTCTTCGGCTATGACGACGGCAACATCATCAACGAGGACGGCAACCGGAACGCCGATCTCGAGGATCTCGCCTGGTGGATGAGCGAGCTGCTCGAGGACGAGCTGGCTGCGGCGGCGGAGGGCACCGGCCCGCTGGCGAGCAGCGTGGATCCGCTCTCCCTCTCGACCGGCGGCGCCGGGCTCGACCAGCTCCTACCGATGATCACGCTCAACCCCGGGCTGGAGGAGGACATCTCGCTCTCCGAGATCCGCGAGGGCGCGCAGGCGGCGGCCGATCTGAACAAGATGATCGTGGGGATCATCGAGGCCGAGGGGCTGGTCAACGACGGCGACTTCACGGCCTCGGACGCCTATGCGGTGAACGCGGCGATCCAGGGCGACCCGGCGCTCTATGCGCGCTTCGTCGAGCTGCATGGCGATGACGAGGAGGGCGTGGAGACCGGCTTCCACCTCGTGCAGGACGATGGCGACAACCTGCGCCTCTACAACGATGAGGCTGTCGATACGGTCGCCGACGGGATCTACCATATCGGCTTCGACATCGTGAACGGCCGCTTCGAGAACGAGGACGGCAACGCCAATGCCTCGGTCAAGACGGTGGCAAGCTGGATCGAGGAGCTGCTGGCGGACGATCTGCAGGCGGGCACGCTCGTAAACGCTTCCGTCTCGCCCTTCGCCCTCGGCGCCACGGGCACCGGGCTCGACCGCGCGGGCGAGATCATCGCGAACGATATCGGCCTTGAGCGCAAGATCTCGAATGCCGACATCGCCGCGGGCATCGAGGCCTCCAACACGATCAACGTGCTGATCCTCGACGCGATCGAGGCGCTCGGCCTCGCCAATAACGGCGAGATCAACGCGGCGGATCTGCGCGACATCAACGAATACATCCGCGCCGATGCGGCGCGCTACCAGACCTTCTTCGACGCGCATGGCAACGATGAGGGCAATGTCGAGACCGGCTTTCACCGCGTGCAGAACGACGGGGCCGAGAGCCGGCTCTTCGGCGAGAACGCGGTCGATACGGTCCTGGACGGTCTCTACCACATCGGCTTCGAGATCGATGGCGGGAACCTGACCAACGAGGACGGCAACAAGAACGCGCAGGTGACGGACGCGGCCGCCTGGCTCGACGCCCTGCTGACGGAGGCCGATTTCGCCGCCCTCGCCAATGCGAGCGTCACGGCTTACGTGGCGGCCGATACCGGCACCGGGCTCGATCTGCTGGTGGAGATCATCAACGACGATCCGCGGCTGGAGCGCCAGATCTCCACGAGCCAGATCGCCGAAGGGGCGGCCGCGGCCAACGGGCTGAACGCGCTGATCCTGGACGGTCTGGAGGCCGTGGGCGCGGGCGGCGACGGCATCATCACCGAGGCCGA
>JBCBWF010000575.1:0-2555 GCA_039817245.1 Pseudomonadota bacterium
ATCGATGCGGATCACCTCGGCAAGGTCGCGGGCTGGATCGCGAAGGGGCGCGAGACGGCGGTGACGCTGGAGGGCGGCGAGGCGGAGGGGCCCTATGTGATGCCCACGCTCTTCGACGGCGTGAAGACCGGCGATCCGCTGGCGCGCGAGGAGATCTTCGGGCCGGTCCTCTCGGTGATCACCGTGGCGAGCGCCGAGGAGGCGGTGGCGGTGGCCAACGACACACCCTACGGGCTCGCGGCCGCGGTGTTTTCGGCCAATGGCAAGCGCGCGCTGCGCGCGGCCCGCGGCATCCGCGCCGGCACGGTCACCGTCAACTGCTATGGCGAGGGCGATGCGACGACGCCCTTCGGCGGCTACGGCCAGTCGGGCTTCTGGGGGCGCGACAAGGGCCTCGACGCGCATGACCAGTATACCGAGACGAAGACGATCTGGGTGGATCTCTCCGACGCGGGCCCCGGCGAAGCGGTGGTCTGAGCCATGCCCGCGGCGGCGCCGGTTCGCAAGGCGCGGGCGCTGCCGCGCGACCCCGGCCGCTGCGGCTGGAACGCGCTGCTGCCCGCAGCGCCCCCGCCGCGCGTGCTGGAGGAGGCGATCACGGCCGACTGGCTGGTGATCGGCGCCGGCTGGGCCGGGCTGGCGGCGGCGCGGCGGCTCGCGCAGCTCGTCGGCCATGAGCGGATCGTGCTCCTGGAGGCGGGGCGCGTGGGCGAGGGGCCGGCGGGGCGCAATTCCGGCTTCATGATCGATCTGCCCCACCGGCTCCAGGCGGACGGGTATACCGGCGCGGCGGCGGCGGACCGGCGGCAGACACGGCTCAACCGCGCAGCCATCGCCTTCGCGGCCGAGGCGGCGGAGGAATACGGGCTCGACCGCGCGACCTTCGATCCCTGCGGCAAGGTGAGCGGGGCGGCCACCGAGCGGGGCATGGCGCATAACGCGGCCTATGCGGCGCATCTGGAAGCGCTCGGCGAGCCGCATCGCCGGCTCGATGCTGCGGAGATGCGCGCGCTCACGGGCTCGGCCTACTACCGCGGCGGGCTCTACACGCCGGGCACGGCGATGGTGCAGCCGGCGGGCTTCGTGCGCGGCGTGGCGGCGGGGCTGGCGCCGGCCGTGTCGCTCTTCGAGGCCACGCCGGCGCAGGAGATCGCGCGGCAGGGAAGCGCGTGGCGGGTGACCACGCCGCAGGGCTCGGTCACGGCACCCGTGCTGATCATGACGGTCAACGGCCATC
Organism: Pseudomonadota bacterium; assembly: GCA_039817245.1. Classification (GTDB taxonomy): domain Bacteria; phylum Pseudomonadota; class Alphaproteobacteria; order Rhodobacterales; family Rhodobacteraceae; genus Thermohalobaculum. Next base: position 1,238 of record JBCBWF010000575.1, read on the forward strand.
TGGAGAGCTTCGGTTTCGCGGCGCGGCGGCTGGTGCATGTGCATCTCTACGCTTCCATGACCCGCGCGCTGGATCCGGGGGACAGCCCCGGCGGCGAGGCGCGCTGGGGGCTGACGCCGGCGGACCCGGCCGGGAGCACCGTGCGCCGGATCGACGGGGCAGCGGGAAGCCGGATCGTGATGCGCAACAGCATGACCTACGACCCGGGCCTCGCGGTGCCGGAGGGGCGGGTGGCGCGCTTCGGCCGGCGCCACGATGCGAGCCTGGCGGCGCGGTTCCCGGCCTTGCGCGGTATCGAGATGCCCTATCGCTGGGGCGGGCGGCTCTGCCTCAGTCTGAACGACGCCCCGGTCTTCGGCGAGATCGAGACGGGGATGTATTCAGCCTGCTGCCAGAACGGGCTCGGCACCACGAAGGGCACCATCGCGGGCAAGCTCGCGGCCGACCTCGCCGCCCATGGCAACGATCCGCTGGTGGGCGAGATGCTCGCCGAGGACCGCCCGAGCCTACTGCCGCCCGAGCCGCTGGCGACGGTCGGCGCCGTGGCGACGATGCGCTGGCGCGAATGGCGCGCGGGGCGGGAGCGCTAGGGCAACGGGCTCCGGTGCGATCCACAACCTGCGCCCGCGCCCGCCCGCGTCAGTTTAGGTTGCGAAATCAGAACATTTAATGAACAAACGTCAGTCCCGTGTCCTCTCAATCGAGGCGGCGACGCCTTGTGAAGAGCGGGAGCACGCCGCCAGACGGTTCTAGAGATCGTCGTAGTTGATGATCGCCAGGCCGATCTGCTTCATGTTGTTCGAACACTCTGCCGCGGGAACGTTCGCCTCATAGAGGAGTGCGTCGAGCCCTGCGCCGAAATCCGGTCTCTCGCTCGAACGGCTGTCGCCCGCTTTCCACGGCTCCGCCTCATGCGTGCTCCAGGCGAGTGCGTCGAATGCTTCGCTGTCTGGGGTCGCTTTCGAACTGACGCAGAAGAGAAGCGTGTCCATCTCCGACGGATACTCAACCGTTCCTCCATTGATGGCGTTCTCAGTCATCTCCGCCTCCTGCGTGACCAGATCCGCGCGGCCAAGCTAGCGGCGCCCCCTGGTCCGGGACTGTGGAATTCGTCACAGGGCGACCGGGGTTTCGCCGGCGCGGCCGGTCACATCGCTGCCGGCTCGCGGCCCTTGCGCCAACCGTCGAGCGCGGATCTGTCGCGCCCGGCCTTCCGCGCCACGGCGTTCCTTGAGTTCGGTCCATGCGCCGACCGGACGGGCGCCGGCCTTTCGATACAGCAAGCCGCGGCCTCCTCCCCTCTCGCCCTGAACGGCGG
>JBCBWF010000571.1:0-2572 GCA_039817245.1 Pseudomonadota bacterium
CGACGAGGCCGGCCGGCCCCTCACCGGCCGTGCGCGGGATGCCGAAGCGCTCGCGATCGGGGTGGACGGCGCGCTGGCCATCGCCTTCGAGCGCCGCCACCGCCTTTCGCGGAGCTCGGCCGAGGGCGCCCTCGATACGCCGCGCTCCACCGATGCCATCCGGACCCTGCCCGACAACGGCGGCCTCGAGGCGCTCGCCCGCCTGCCCTCCGGCGTGCTCCTCGCGATCGGGGAGGAGCCGGAGCCTGCGGGCTTTCCGATGTTCCTCGTGGCGCTGGACGGTGAGATCGCGCCCGCCGGGCATCTGAACCTGCCCCCGCCCCACCGCGTCACCGGCGCCGATATGGGCCCGGACGGGCGGCTCTGGATCGTGCGGCGCCATTTCGACCGGCGCATCGGCGTGGAGATCCTCGTCGAGGCCCTGCCGCTCGCCGGCGTGCCCGCGCTGCCCGATGCCGCCGCTGCAGAGCGCCGCGCCCTCTTCGGGCCGCAAAGCGGCATCGACAACATGGAAGCCATCGTGGTCTGGCAGGACGCCGCTGGCGCCGTCCATGTGACCATCCTGTCAGACGACAACTTCAACACCGGCCGCCAGCGCACGCTCCTCGTCGACCTTCGCCTCACTCCTTGATGGCCCAAGCCGCACCTCGTCGCTGACCGAGGGCACACTCTGGCCGCACAAATCAAGCCCTGCGGCCGCTCCCTCCCACGACATTGTTCTCCGCCATATATGAACATAGAGTGAACAAAAAAAGATTGAAACGGATACATGAAAGGGCGGAAACGCTCATCCGACATTCACAAATCATGCTCCAAAATGATGCGGGCGGGAGCGGCCGCACCACCCCGCCCGCCTGCCACCGCCGCTACCGCCAAAGCCCCGGCGTTCAGCCCGTCGCCTCCAGCCCGAGCGCCTCGCGGAGCGCCACCCAGCCCTCCTCGGCCGTATCGACAAACCGGAAGAGCTCCAGATCCGTGCGCGCGATCGTGCCCGCCTCCACCAGCGCTTCCCAGCCGACCACCCGCTGCCAATAGGATTTGCCGAAGAGCAGGATCGGCAACCGCGTCATCCGCCCCGTCTGGATCAGCGTCAGCACCTCGAAGAGCTCGTCCATCGTCCCGAACCCGCCGGGGAACACCGCCACCGCCGCCGCGCGCCGCAGGAACACGAATTTCCGGATCGCGAAATAGTGGAAGTTGAAGCTCAGCTCCGGCGTCACATAGCCGTTCGGCCCGTTCTCCTTCGGCAGGATGATCGAGAGCCCCATGCTCGGCGCCCCCGCCTCCGCCGCGCCGCGATTGCCGGCCTCCATCACGCCCGGGCCCCCGCCGGTGGTCACCACCAGCTCGCGCCCACCGCGGCGCACGCATTCCGCCCCCACCAGCGCGGCAAATTTCTGCGCCTCGCCGTAATACTCGGTCATCCAGGCCCGCTCCGGCGGCACCGGTGCGCCCGGCGCCGGCACCCGCGCGCCCCCGAAGAGCACGATGGTCGACACGATCCCCAGATCGTCGAGCGCCAGCTCCGGCTTCAGAAGCTCCAGCTGCAGCCGCACCGGACGCAACTCGTCCCGCCCCAGGAAGTCCGGATCCGCAAAGGCCAGTCGATAGGCCGGCGCCTCTGTCTGCGGCGTCTTCGGCAGATGCCGGGCGAGATCCACGTCCTCGTCCGCCGAGGGGAACTGACGGTGCGGATCGGTAGTGCGGGCTTTGCCATCCATGCTCACGGCCTTCGGCGCTCCAACGGGCGCCCCATGCGCCGCCTTCCGTTCTATCGGCTCGGAATGCGGCGTGCACGGGGCAAACGCACGGGGGCCGCGAGATCGCCATTGCCCTGCGTGCACCGGCCATCGCCCTGCGCGCACCAGATTGTGCCGGCCGGCGCGCTTGCGTATAGCGGGCCCCGGAGCCGCGCGACCGAGGAACCCGCCCATGACCGATCCGAGCCTGATCACCGCCGTCGAGACCGCCTGGGACGCGCGCGACAGCATCACCCCCGCCACCACCGGCGAGGCGCGCGAGGCGGTCCAGACCGCGCTCACCGCCCTCGACAGCGGCAGCCTCCGCGTGGCCGAGCGCGCCGCGGACGGGCAGTGGAGCGTCAATCAGTGGGCCAAGAAGGCTGTGCTCCTCAGCTTCCGCCTCTCCGATATGGGCGCCATCGCCGGCGGGCCCGGCGGCGCGAGCTGGTGGGACAAGGTGCCCTCCAAATTCGACGGCTGGGGCGACAACCAGTGGCGCAACGCCGGCTTCCGCGCCGTCCCCGGCGCAATCGTGCGCCGCTCCGCCCATATCGCGCCGGGCGTCGTGCTGATGCCGAGCTTCGTCAATCTCGGCGCCTATGTGGACAGCGGCACCATGGTGGACACCTGGGCCACCGTCGGCTCCTGCGCGCAGATCGGCAAGAACGTCCATCTGTCCGGCGGCGCCGGCATCGGCGGCGTGCTCGAGCCGCTCCAGGCCGGCCCCGTCATCATCGAGGACAACTGCTTCATCGGCGCGCGCTCCGAGGTCGCGGAGGGCGTGATCGTGCGCGAGGGCTCGGTCCTCTCCATGGGCGTCTTCATCGGCG
>JBCBWF010000274.1:0-6982 GCA_039817245.1 Pseudomonadota bacterium
ATCGCCTGCGACCACGCGCTCTCCGGCGCGGCGCCGACCGAGAGCCCACCGAGAAGGCCGAGGCCCAGCATGCTGCTCCGAACCCTCACAACACCACTTGCAGCCGCGTCACCGCTCGGGAATAGTCACGATGCGTTGAAACAATTGCAGGTGGTGTTGTGAGGGTTCGGAGCAGCATGCTGGGCCTCGGCCTTCTCGGTGGGCTCTCGGTCGGCGCCGCGCCGGAGAGCGCGTGGTCGCAGGCGATCCCGCCCATTCCGCCCGAGGTCGACGCGGTCACCGAGAGCAATGCCGAGGAGACGCTGAGCGACACGCAGCGCGCCAGCGTGGCGATCATCTCGCGCACCATCCGCACGCGGGTGGACGACGCGCTCCGCCCGGGCAGTGCCTTTTCCGCGGGCTTCTTCTTCGACAGCCCGGGCACGGACGAGGACGACGAGGACCCGGACAACGAGGAGAGCCGCTTGCTCGGCGCCGATCCGGCGCTGGCCTATGGCCAGCAGGGGGCGGCGAGCGGCAAGCTCGGCGAGGGGCAGTGGTTCGAGGGCAGCCTCAGCCTCTGGGTCTCGCCCTCCGTGACCTTCGTCGAGAACGATTTCTCGAGCACCGCCTTCGACGGCACCATCGTCACGCCGCTGGCGGGGGTGGACTACACGCTGACGGACGGGCCGGTGGTGGGGCTCGCGCTCGGCTATGAACGGGTGCGGCTCGACACCAGCTTCATCGACGGCAGCGTGGACAGCGACGCCTTCGTGGTGACCCCCTATGTGGGCTGGGCGCCGATCCCGGAGCTGCTGCTGACCGCGGGCTTCAGCTACAACGCGGTGAATTTCGACAGCCTGCAGCGGCTCTCGCCCGGGCCGACGGTGACCGGGGATTTCGACGGCTCGCGGCTTTCGGGTTTTGCGAGCGCGACGGGCTACGCGCCCAACGAATGGCACGGGATCGAGCCGCTGACGCTGTCGGCCACGCTCGGTACCCGGCTCTCGCGCGAGCGCCAGGATGCGCATACCAACAGCCTGGGCTTCGAGGTGGAGGAGCGCACCGCCTATCTCGGCCAGCTCAACTTCTCGATCCGCGGCGCCTATGCGGTGGGCTGGGGCGGCGAGACGCGGGGCGAGGTCTTCATCGAGCCGGGCTTCAATTACGATTACCGCCAGTCGGAGGTGGATGTGCTCTCCGGCGCGCGTGCCGGATCGCGACCGGACCGAGGGCATCATTGCCACCGGGTTCACCTTCAAGGTCGCGCCGGGGATCACGGCGGGGGCGGAGTATCTGCACGTGTTCGGCCGCCAGAATGTGGACAGCGACACGCTGACGGTGAACGCCCGCATCGCGTTCTGAGACGCCGCAGGCATGCGCGGGTGGTGGCGAGTTCGGACCTGCCGCGCGGTTTGCGGCAGGATATCTTTCCGGCGCCCCGGCGAGGCGGGCGCTGCGTTCGTTGACCGGAGGCTGGAATGGTAACGCTCGACGTAGACCTCGGCGCGCTCGATATGCTCGCGCTCGCGGGCACCGTGGTGCTCGACGAGGAGCAGGCGCCGGACGTCCTCCGGCTGGTGGACGAGGCGGGGAACTTCTTCCTCTTCGCGCGCGACGAGGCCGATCAGCTCACGGATCTGGAGGTGCGCCAGGGGGCCGATGACGGGCCGCTGCTCTACAGCATCTCGGGCTTCTCGATCGGGTTGGACGAGGCGATCGCGCTCTCGGGCGTGGATCCGTTCGGCGTGGACGAGGCGGTGTTCAGCGGGGACGACGTGCTGCTCGGCGGCGGCGAGGACGATGTGCTTGTCGGCTATGCCGGGAGCGACGCCATCACCGCGAATGGCGGGAACGACCGGGTAGAGGGCCGCGAGGGCGACGACACGGTCACCGGCGATGCGGGCGACGACACGCTGATCGGCGGGTCCGGGGACGACAGCCTCGGCGGCGGTACGGGCGCGGACCTGCTGCAGGGCGAGGATGGCGACGACACGCTCGACGGCGGGGACGGCGACGACACGCTGGAGGGCGGACCGGGCGGCGACACGCTGGCGGGCGGCGCCGGGATGGACGGGCTCGACGGCGGCGCCGGCGATGACAGCCTCGGCGGCGGCGCGGGCGACGACATGCTCGACGCCGGCGAGGGCAACGACACGCTTGACGGCGGCGCGGGCAACGACACGCTGACGGCCGGTGCGGGCGACGACACGCTCGGCGGTGGCGAGGGCGACGACACGCTGGACGGCGGCGATGGCGCGGACACGCTGGACGGCGGCGCCGGGACGGACGACCTGTCCGGCGGCGCCGGCGATGACAGCCTCGGCGGCGGCGAGGGCGACGACACGCTGGATGGCGGCGACGGCGACGACGCGCTCGACGGCGGGGCCGGCAATGACGGACTCGTTGGCGGCGCAGGCGCGGATACGCTCGACGGCGGCGAGGGCGAAGACAGCCTGCTGGGTGGTCCCGGGCCCGATGTTCTGACCGGCGGTGCCGGGGCGGATGCCTTCCTGGCCACGCTCGCGGATCTCGACGGCGACACGCTGGCGGATTTCGACCCGGACGGGCTCACCGGCGAGGGCGGGGAGGCGGACGGGCTGGTGCTGCTGGATCTGGTCGGCCCGCTGAGCGCCGCCATCGCGCCGGCGCCGGATCCCGACCAGGTGCTGCTGACGCTCAGCGACACCGTGGACAGCGCGACCGTGGCGCTGCCGGCGGCCTCGCTCGTGGACCTGCTCGGCCAGGAGCGCGCGGTCTCGGTGTTCGACGGCGCGGTGGTGTTCGAGCCCTTCAGCGAGATCATCGGGCGCTTCTTCCTCGACGAGGATCTGGACGGCGAGCGCGATGCGGGCGAGGGGCTGCCGGACGGGATCGACATCACCGTCACGCTCTCGCGCATCGGCGTCGAGGCGACGGCGACCGACCCGGTGACCGAGGGCGACTTCGAGTTCGAGCCGCTGGCGACGGGGGACGGCTACCAGCTCCTGATCGAGCTGCCCGACGGCGTGGTGCTGCTCGAGGAGAACGAGGTGGAGGAGGTGGTGACCGCCTCCGTCGCCAGCACGCCCGACAGCGAGGCGCTGACGGAGGCGGTGGGCGGGCTCTATCTCGCCTATCTCGGTCGCGGCGGGGACGGGGACGGGTTCGTGGCGCTGACGCGCTGGCTCGCCGACATGATCGAGGGGGGCATGAGCCTCGAGGAGGGCGTGGACGTGCTCGCCGAAGCCTTCGCGGCCAGCGACGAGTACCAGGCGCGCTATCCCTTCCTCGCCGACCCGGACCTCGCGACCCGCGAGGCGGTCGCCCAGATGGTCAACGACGTCTATCAGGGGCTGCTCGGGCGCGACGCGGACGGGGATGCGGACGATCCCGCGACCGGGCTCGGCTTCTGGACCGCGGCCTTCGAGGCGGAGATCCTTGCCGGGCGCTCGCCGGGCCCGTTCGTGGCGCAGATGCTGCGCGCGGTGGAGGCGCAGACCGAGGGGCCGGATGCGGAGGCCTATGCCGCGCGCCTGGAGGAGGCGGTGGGCGAGGCGCCCATGCCCGTGGAGCCCGATGGCGGGATCGGGGCGACCACGCAGTCGGTCGTGGCGGTCTCGGAGGAGGATCTCCTCATCACGCTCGACACGCTGGATGTGGGCGGGCTCGATCTGGATTTCGCGCTGGCGCTGACCGGCAGCATCGCGGGCCGGGTGGATTTCGACGCCAATGGCGACGGGATCGCGGCCGAGGGCGGGGTGGACGGCGTGACCGTGCAGCTGGTGCGCGACGACGCCGTGGTGGCCGAGACCACGACCATGGAGGGCGGGCTTTACAGCTTCGACACCGTGCCGGCGGGCGAGGGCTACACGCTGCTCTTCGATCCCACCGGCGCAGCCCTGCCCGCGGGTGTGGAGGCCGCCTCCTTCATCGCGAACACGCCGTTCCTCGGCGCCTCCCCGGCCGCGGCCTCGAGCGAGGCGGGCGAGCGGCTGGAGACCGATGCGTTCACGGTGGTCGCCGGCGGCGTGGCGGACCAGTCCATCGATGCCGCGATCCTGGATCAGGGGCTGGTGGAGGTGGTGAGCCTCGGCGACCAGGTGTTCATCGACGAGGACGGCAACGAGCTCTTCACCGAGAGCGCGGATCGCGCGCTGGCGGGCGTGACCGTGACGCTGACGCGCACGGGCGTGCCCTTCCCCGGCAGCCTCGTGGACGAGAGCAATGGCAGCGGGGTCTACGGCTTCGACAACATCCCCGTGGGCAGCGGCTACAGCCTGAGCTTCGATGCGCGCGCGGCGGACACCTTCGTGACGGGCGGGCTCGTGTTCCTCGACCCGGCCGGCGCGCTGGAGGTGGACGGCAACAACGACGCGAGCGACCCGGAGGACGACCTGATCGGGGTGGTCAACGGCGTGACCCTGGCCCCGGGCGGCGGCGCGCAGCGCGACTTCATCGATGCGGGCCTCGAGCTGCTCGGCGGTGACGGCGATGCGGCGATCGGCAACCAGGTCTGGTTCGACGTGGATGGCGACGAGATCTTCCAGGCCGGCGTCGATATCGGGCTTGCCGGGGTCTCGGTGGAGGTTCTGCGCAACGGCACGCTGGTGGGCGGCGACGTGACCGGGCCGGACGGGACCTATGAGGTCGCGGGGCTGGAGGCCGGGGACGGCTATACCGTGACCTTCGATGCGCGCGGGGTGGCGCTGCCTGCCGGCGTCTCGACCATCGCCTTCCTCGCGCCCGCCGCGCCGCTGGAGGCGGACAACAACAACGACGCCTTCGACGCCAACGGGGACCTGGTGGGCACCACCGCGAGCTTCTCCATCGTGGACGGGGCGAACGACTTCGTGGATGCGGGGCTGACCGAGGGGCTCGCCTCGCTCGGCGACCAGGTTTGGCTCGACGAAAACGGCAACAGCATCTTCGACGATGCGGATACGCCGCTGGCCGGCGTGGTGGTCTCGCTGGAGCGCAACGGCGCGTTCCTCGGCAGCACGATCACCGGCGATGATGGGCGGTACTTCTTCGACGGGCTGGCCGCGGGCGGCGGCTACGAGGTGTTCTTCGACGCCAACGACGCCTTCGTGGCGGGCGACGGCGGCATTCCGGGCGGCCTCTTCAATGACCCCTTCGATTTCCCCAGCACTGGGGGTGGCAATTTCGACGACAGCCTCGACGCGATCGATGTGACCCTCGCCTTCCTGGAGCAGGCGAGCCCGATCAATGTGGACGGCAACAACGATGCGGCGGACCCGAACGGCGATCTGGTGGGCTCCACGGGGGTCTTCGCGCTCTCGGCCGGGTTCAACGGTTTCGTGGATGCGGGGCTGGAGGAGATCGAGGGCGCGCTGATCGGCGACACGGTCTGGATCGATGTGGACGGCAACGGCCTCTTCAGCCCCTCGGGCGGCGATGCGGGCCTGCCGGGGGCGTTCGTGACGCTGATCGACGACACCGGCGCGGTGATCGACAGCGCCACGACCGATGCGGACGGGTACTACACGCTCTCCGCCCCGTCCGGCTTTTCCTACAGCGTGGGCGTCGACGTCTCGAGCGCGGACTTTCCGGAGACGGTGCGCGAGGTCGCGTTCCTCGACCGCTCCGGCCTGATCACCGCGGACAACAACAACGATGCCGAGGCGATCTCGGCGTTCGAGGCGGAGACGCTGGAATTCCTGGCCCAGCCCGGCTTCAACGATTTCATCGATGCGGGGCTGGCGGGGCCGGAGGGGGTGCTCTTCTACGAGATCGACCCGACGGCCGACTTCAACTTCGACGGGGACGAGGACGACTGGGGCTTCGCCGAAGGCCTCCGCTTCCCCACCGCGAACGGGGCGCTGGAGATCGAGTTCCCGACCATCCTGCCGGATGCGGTCTCGGTGGACAGCTTCCTGTTCTTCAGCGGGCCGAACTTCATCACCTTCACGCTCGCCGAGGTCGCGATGGAGAAGCCCTCGACCCCGGAAGCCGATGCGGACGCGCCCTTCTCCGACGCAGTCATCATCGGCGTGGATGTGGGCTCCACGGGCATTCTCGGCGCGCCGGAGGTCATCTTCGAGCCGGGCGACGACGCCGGGGACGGGGACTTCGTGGTGACGCTGCTCGAGGACTTCGTGCCGCCCGTCTCCGACGATAGCGACTTCAGCGGTTTTGGCGGTTCCATCTTGTTCTAGGGGTGGCGGCCGCGGCGGCGCAGTGAACGGGACTGAACCGGAGGGCAGAGCGATGCGGGGGGGCACGGCGATGCGGAGCGGGACGATGCGGATGGGATGGCGCGGGATGGCCGCGCTTGCGGCGGTGCTCGCGGTGGCGCTTGGGTTGGGGCCGGTGCCGGGCGCGCCCGGTTCGGGCGAGGCGGCGGCACAGGGGCTCAACGTGCTGCGCAACACCGGGCGGACGGTGGAGCGCTCGATCCGCGAGCAGGTGCGCCGGGCGCTGAAGCCCACGCTGACCGTGCGCAACGCCTATGACGCGCCGCCGGGGGCGATCGCGGTCTCGCCGGATCTGAGCTACCTGGCGGTGGTGAGCGGCGGCGGCGATCTGCGCATCTTCGATCTTGTGAACGGCCGGCAGGCGGCGCGCCATGCAGGCCCGGGCGGCGCGGTGAAGGCGGTGGCACTCGGCCCCGGCGGTGCGCCCTTCGTGGTGCTGACCGGCGATGGCCGCGTGCTGGCCGCGCCGCGCTGGAGCGCCGCGCCGAGCACAGTGCTGGGCACGGGCGCGCGGGCGACGGCGGTGGCCGTCGGCGATGCCGCGGTGCATGTGGGCCATGCGGACGGGTCGGTGAGCCGCTGGAGCCTCGACGCGCTGGCCGCGGCCGGGAGCGATGCGCCCGGCGGTGCCGCGGTGACCGCGCTGGCGACGCGCCGCGGCATGCCCGGCGTGGTGGCCGGCGACGAGGACGGCACCGTGCGCCTCCTGGCCGATGGCGGCGCGCGGGTGCTGGCGGAGGAGCTGCGCGGCGGGATCTCCGCGCTCGCCCGGCTCGACGCGGACACCGTGGCCGCGGGCACCGGGC
>JBCBWF010000390.1:0-4791 GCA_039817245.1 Pseudomonadota bacterium
CCCAGCCCCGCAAGGGGCTTTTTTTATGCCTGCGGACCAGACTGACAGCGACGACCGCCGACACGGCAGAACCAGGAGCCAAGCCGATGCTGAAAGAGACGCCCGGATAGCCGAATACCACCTCGACGCCCTGATCCTTGAGCGCCTGGACCACCATCTCCGCGCCGGTCATCTCGGCGCCGTGGCGGTCTTCGGGGTGCATTGCGCTCTCGGGCGTCTCTTTCAGCATCGGCTTGGCTCCTGGTTCTGCCGTGTCGGCGGTCGTCGCTGTCAGTCTGGTCCGCAGGCATAAAAAAAGCCCCTTGCGGGGCTGGGTAGGCGCATGGCTCGTGCGGGGCTCTCAGCCCGCCCGGTCCCCATGCGCCGCGATTACGAGAATGCCGTGCATTCACTGTCCTTTCCTCGACACAGGTAGGCATACGCGAAATCGCGGTCCGGTCAAGCGGTAAGTGCGCGAGAATGCTGTCGCAAAGGGGGCGTCTGGCGCAGCAAACGGTCGCTGGGGGCGTGTCTGCCGCAATTTCCACCTCTCCGGCCGGTCGAGACGCGATGACGCGTGCCGTGGGCTCCGGACTTGATCCGGAGCCTCCCTGCTCCGGGCGGCCTCAAGGAGGCCCCGGATCAAGTCCGGGGCCCATGGCTCGCGGCAGCGATCACCTCCAGCGCGGCCTGTGGATCAGGGCCGGGCAGCACGGTCCAGTCCGTCATCTGGTTTCGGATCCAGGTGAGCTGGCGCTTGGCGTATTGCCGGGTTGCCGTGCGTGCGGCCTCGGCCGCCTCGGCGAGGCTCGTCCGGCCCTCGAGATGTGCCGTGAGCTCCCGCGCGCCGAGCGCCTTCATCCCCGGCAGGGAGGGAGGCAGACCGCGGGCGAGGACGGACGCGACCTCCTCCAGCGCCCCCTCCGCGATCATCGTATCGAAGCGCCTGTCGCAGCGCGCATAGAGTGCCTCGCGCTCGGGGCGGAGGGCGAGGCGGATCGTGTCGTTGCGCGGCAGGAGCGGCTCCGGGCGTGTCGCGCGCCATGCGGCGAGGCCGCGCCCCGTCGCCTCCAGCACCTCGGCTGCGCGCAGCAGGCGGGCGGGATTGGCGAGGTCGATCTCTGCCGCCGTTGCCGGATCTCGCGCTGCGAGCGTCTCCGCGAAGCGTGCCACGCCCTCGCGCGCCAGCGCCGCCTCGCAGGCGCTGCGGATCTCCGGCGGACTCTCCGGAATGTCGTGCAGGCCCTCTGTCAGCGCGCGGAAGGAGAGCCCGGTGCCGCCCGTGATGATCGGGCGCAAGCCGTCGCTGCGGCAGGCCGCCAGCACCGGCGCGAGCTCGCGGAGCCAGCGTCCCACCGAATAGGGCGCATCGAGCGGCAGATGGCCGTAGAGCCGATGCGGCGCGCGTGCCTCCTCCGCCGCGCTGGGACGGGCGGAGAGCACCCGCCAGTCCGCATAGACCTGCTGGCTGTCCGCATTGATCACTGCGCCGCCGAGCGCCTCGGCGAGCGCAAGCGCCAGGGCCGACTTGCCGCTCGCCGTCGGGCCCGCGAGGAGGATCGGCGGCGCGACCGCGTTCATCGCCCCGCTGCGTCCCGCGCCACAGCGGCGAGGCTTGCTGCGAGCGCCAGGGTCAAGAGGGGCGCCGTGACGTAGAACAGCGGAAAGCTCGCGGAAGCGACCGTGAGTGGCCCCGGCAGCGCCCAGACTGCGAAGACCAGGGCGCGCCCTGCGAGGCTCGTACCGAAGCCCGCGGCGAGCAGGAAGCCCAGGCCCGCCACCGCCACCAGCGCCTCGTAGTACCAGGCATAGGGGGCCGCCAGCGGAATGGCGAAGCACAGCACCGCCGCCTGCAGGCGCGCATCCGCACCGCGCCGCGACCAGGCCCAGGCCACGCCCGCACCGCAGAGCGCCGTGACCCCCCATTGCAGCGCCGAGGCGAACCCGTGCTCGAGGCCGAGCCCGCGCAGCGCGGGATACCAGGGCAGCATGGCGTTGCGCGCGGCCCCTGCCTGCGCCACCTTCTCCCCCTGATCGCCAAGCATCGCCAGCCAGGCGGGCCAGTAGTCGATCCCGGTGTAGAGCGTCGGCAGGGCGGCGCCGAGGACAACGGTCGCCGCGGCGCCCGCCACCGCGCGCCACTGCCCGGGCGAGACCGCCGCCGCCGCGAGCAACGCGCAGGGGATCACGAGGCAAAGCTGCGGCTTGAAGGCGAGGAGACCGATCAGCGCCCCGCCGAGGAGCGCCCGTCCCGCCCGCAGCGCCAGCAGTCCGCCGACGAGAAGGGCGAGCCAGAGCGGCGTCGTCTGCCCCGCGCTCAGCGCCAGGAAGAGCAGCGGCGTCGCGACCAGAAAGAGCGTGAGCCCCCAGCCGCCGCTGCCCGCTGCTTTGCCCGTCCGCGCGATCGCCCAGGCCGCCCCCGCCCAGAGGAGCGCCGAGAGGCCCGCAAAGAGCGGATAGGCCGCCGCATAGGGCAGCGCCCCGAGCGGCAGCACCGCCACCAGCCAGGCGGGCGGGTAGACAAAGGGAAAGTACGTGTTCGCAGGCGCGGTTGCCGGGAAGTGCTGCACGGTCGCCAGCCGCGCCGGGTCGAGCACGGCCACAGCGCCCTCCACGGGCGCGAGCCGGCCGGCGGCCCAGAATGCCGCGAAGTCGTTGGGGAGCACGGAGCCCGCCGCGCCGTCCGGCGCCAGCCGCCCGATCCCGGCATAGATGAGCGCCACGCTCGCCGCGAGGACGATCCAGGCGGCCGCGAGGCAGAGCATCAGCGCCGCCCGGCCCTCGAGCCGCGCGCCGAGGCCGCGGCCCGCCTCGGCCGCCATGCCGCCCCCCGTCGTCTCGCTCATGCCATGCCTTCCCGCTCGGCGGCGCCTGTGCGCGTGCCCGGCCCCGTGTCCTTCCCTGCCGGCGGTGCCAACAGCGCGCGCCAGAGCGCATAGCCGAGCAGCCAGGCCGCCGGCAACGCCGCCAGCGCGCTCACGCCGAGGCCGAGCGCCTCCGCCAGCGGCCGCGGTGCGCCCGCCCAGGCGGCGGCCAGGGCCAGCCGCCCCGTCCAGTGCCCCGCCGCGCCTGCGCGCCAGAGATGCACGAAGGCCACCAGCCAGAAGGCCGCGTCGTAGAAATAGGCCCGCGGCAGCGCCAGCGGGATGGCCACGCAGAGCAGCGCCATGGCCGCCGCCCCGCGCGCGCCTGCCGGATCGTCCCGCGCCCGCGCCCAGGCCGCGGCGACCGCCGCCAGGAGCGCGAGGCTCACCGCGCCCTGCGCCACCAGCGCCGCCCCCTCGCCGAGGCCCAGCTCGCGGCAGAGCGCGTAGGGCGTGAGGTAGAGCGCCACATAGCCCGCCTCCGCCCCGGTCCGCAGCGCCGCTGCCCGGTCGCTCAGCGCCTCCAGGAGGAGCGGCCAGTAATCGGCCCCCGCGATCAGCGTCGCGATCAGCAGGAAGGCCAGCGTCGCACCCGCTGCCGCGGCGAAGGCCCGGCCCCGGCGCGCGGCGGCCAGGGCCACGGGCCAGAGCAGGCCGAACTGCGGCTTCACGGCAAATCCCGCCACCGCGAGCCCCGCCAGCACCGCGCGCTCCCGCGCGATCGCTGCCAGCGCCGCCGCCGCAAGCGCGGCCAGCAGCAGCCCCGTATTGCCGAGCGTGATCGAGAACAGCACCGTCGGCGAGGCGATGACCAGCGCCACCCCGCCCGGCAGCGCGGCCGCATCGCGCCGCAGCGCCAGCGCCAGGAGCCCGATGGAGGCCGCGGTGTAGAGCGTGAGCGCCAGCGAGAAGGGCAGCGCGCCGAGCGGCAGGATCAGCGCGAGCCAGGTGGGCGGGTAGAGCCAGTAGAGCAGCCCCGCCACCGGCTCGGCCTGGCTGGCATAGACGCGCTCGGAGAGCAGGGCGGGATCGAAGGCGCGCGCCACCTCGCCCCCGAGCGCGAGGCGCGCGACCTCCCAGAACACGGTGAAATCGGCCGGCCAGCTCTCCCGCGCCGCCCCGCCCGCATTGAGCACCACGGCCACGCCCGCGCAGAACGCGGCGGCGGCCAGCAGGTTCACCCCCGCCAGCACCCGCGCCACCCCCCGCAGCGTCACTCCCCCGCCCTCAACCGCGCAATCCGCGCCTGCAGCGCCTCCGCCGTCCCGATATCGTAGTCCGCCCCCATCTCGCGGTAGACCTCCAGCGCCCCGGCGACATGCCCGTCAGCAGTGTCGAGATGCGCCCGATCCTGCGTCTTCTCGAAGAAGGTGACGAAGAGGATCGCGAGGTTCTCCTGCGTGTAGGCCCACTGATAGGGTACCCGGTCGCGGGTGCGTTCCTCGAGGGCGCGGCGAAAGGCGCGGACGGCCACCTCGAGCCGCGCGGTGCCGCTCTCGCGTGCGCCGAGGGTCCGGAGCGCGGTGCCGAGATTGTTCTGCGTCGTGGCCCAGCCGAGCGGCACGCGGTCGCGGGTGCGTTCCTCGAGGGCGCGGCGATAGGCGCGGACGGCCTCCTCGAGCTGCGCGGTGCCGCTCTCGCGTTGGCCGAGGGTCCAGAGCGCGGCGCCGAGATTGTTCTGCGTCATGGCCCAGTCGAGCGGCACGCGGTCGCGGGTCCATTCCTTGAGAGCGAGGCGATAGGCGCCGACGGCCTTCTCGAGCCGCGCGGTGCCGCTCTCGCGTTCGCCGAGGGTCCGGAGCGCGGTGCCGAGATTGTTCTGCGTCATGGCCCAGTCGAGCGGCACGCGGTCGCGGGTCCATTCCTTGAGGGCGCGGCGATAGGCGCGGACGGCCTCCTCGAGCTGCGCGGTGCCGCTCTCGCGTTGGCCGAGGGTCCAGAGCGCGGC
>JBCBWF010000648.1:0-1856 GCA_039817245.1 Pseudomonadota bacterium
AGACCGGCGGCCTCAGCTTTCATCCTAAGGCTTGGCTATTCCGGGCCGCCGATGCGCGCGGCGCGGCGATTGTCGGTAGCTCGAACCTGTCCCAATCGGCGCTGACCGATGGCGTGGAATGGAACCTGCATTCAGAAGATGCCGCCGACAGCGTCGGAGCGGCCTTTGAGGACCTGCTGGCGCGCCCAGAGGTCAAGCCGCTGACGGCAACGTGGATCGATGCCTACGCGAAACGCCGCAGGGCGCGACCGATGCCCGAGTTCACCGCCCGCGTCGTCGCCGAGGAAGGCCCGCCGCCAGAGCCGCACACGATCCAGCAGGAGGCACTGGCGGCGCTCGCACAGAGCCGATCAAACGGTCATCGCGCCGGGCTTGTCGTGCTGGCCACCGGGCTGGGAAAGACCTGGTTGGCCGCCTTCGACACAATCCGTGCCACCGCGGGCCGCATCCTCTTCGTTGCCCATCGCGACGAAATTCTGACCCAAGCGATGGCGGCCTTTCGCAAGGTGCGCCCCGAGGCCAAGCTCGGTCGCTACACGGGCACCGAGAAAGAGGCGGATGCGGAAATCCTCTTCGCCTCGGTCCAGACGCTGGGCCGCGTCGGACACTTGCGCCAGTTCGACCGGGACCATTTCGACTATATCGTGGTTGATGAATTCCACCATGCCGCCGCCCGCACCTATCAGAACCTGATCGAGCATTTCACGCCCGGCTTCCTGCTGGGTCTGACCGCGACGCCAGACCGGACGGACGGCGCCGACTTGCTTGGCCTTTGCGGCGAAAACCTCGTCTACGAATGCGACCGGTTTCGCGGGATCGACGCGGGACATCTGTCGCCCTTCCACTATTCCGGCGTGCCGGATGACGTGGATTACGCACAGATCCCCTGGCGCTCCGGCCAGTTCGACCCCTCCGCGCTGGACGCAGCACTGGCCACCGAGGCGCGAGCACTAAACGCGTTGGAGCAATACCGCAAGCGCGCAACCGGCCCAGCGATCGGCTTTTGCTGTTCCATGCGCCACGCCGACTACATGGCGGACTACTTCCGCACGGCCGGCCTGAACGCTGTTGCCGTCCATTCGGGCCAGAGCTCCGCGCCTCGAGCAAGTTCCCTGGCAGCGCTCGGCCGAGGCGAGATCGACATCCTCTTCGCGGTCGACATGTTCAACGAAGGGGTGGACGTGCCCGAGATCGGCACCGTCCTGATGCTGCGCCCCACCGAAAGCGCCATCATCTGGCTGCAGCAGCTCGGCCGTGGCCTGCGCCGCGTCGAAGGCAAAGTTCTGCAGGTGATCGACTATATCGGCAACCACCGCAGCTTCCTGACCAAGGTCGCAACCCTTCTGCAGGCCGGCGCCGGGGATCGTTCGATCTCGACCAAGCTGGAGGCGCTTCAGGCCGGTGAGTTCCAGATGCCCCAAGGCTGCGAGATCACCTATGAGCTCGAGGTCATCGACATCCTGCGCAATCTCCTCCGTCCGAAGGAAGGCGCGGCGGAGCTCGAAGCCTTCTATGTCGATTTCCGGGACCGGACCGGCATCCGCCCTACTGCCGTCGAAGTCTTCCGGAACGGCTTCGATCCCCGCGCTTCAGGCCATGGCGGCTGGTTCGATTTCGTACGGGACATGGGCGACACATTCCCCGAACGTCCCGTCGCTACTCACGGTCGTCTCTTGCGTGAGTTGGAACGGCCCCGAGGCTTGTCCCGATCTGCCTTGACCGGCTTGCGCGACGTCGTGTCCGGGCGGCAACCGAGCGATGGTACCTCAGAGCTGGCCTTCAACCCGCACCTGGCCCAAGGGAGCGACGGCTTTCAGCTGGCGCGACCTGACGCCTCCGGCGAATTGGAATCGCTC
>JBCBWF010000183.1:0-7500 GCA_039817245.1 Pseudomonadota bacterium
CGCGCCAAGTTCACGCCCGCCCAGATCGTGCCGCCGGCCGAGGCGCCGGATTCGAAGTTCCCGATGATCCTCACCACCGGGCGCCAGCTCGAGCACTGGCATACGGGCTCGATGACGCGCCGCGCGGGCGTGCTCGACGGCGTGGAGCCCGAGGCCAACGCCTCGCTGCATCCCAAGACGCTGCGCCGCCTCGGCGTGGAGCCCGGCGGGATGGTGCGCATCGAGACCCGCCGCGGCGCCATCGAGATCATGGCCCGCGCCGACCGCGCGGTGGCCGAGGACATGGTCTTCGTGCCCTTCGCCTTCGTCGAGGCCGCGGCGAACGTGCTCACCAACCCACAGCTCGACCCCTTCGGCAAGATCCCGGAATTCAAGTTCTCCGCCTGCCGTGTCGGCCCCGCCGGCGGGGGCCAGGTCGCCGCAGAGTAAGGCCGCCCCCCCCGGCTCCCCGGGGCGAGCGCGCCAACCCCCGAGGCTGCCCCGGGCCCGACCCGGGGCCTCCCTGGCCCCCGCCGGGCGCCTCGCCGACAGCTCAAGGCGGTCCCGGGTCGAGCCCGGGACCCCGATCAGCGCCGTGCCCGCAGACGGCCTCGACCATCCAGCGCCCGGCGCTGTGCCTTACACGCAACAGTTCGGAGCAATCGCTCGCGCAGAGGCTCAGCGAGGCCTCAGAGGCTGAGCAGCGCCAGCGACGCCGCCGCCAGGGCGCTCATGGCCAGCAGCCCCGCCCTCACCAGAACGCGCAGATCACCGGCCGGCTCCGCGTCCCGGCCTTCACGATACGCGGGAAGGCGGCTGCGATCGCGCAAATCGTCGGACATGCCTGCCTCCTTTCCAGTTGCTCGACCCAAGCACCAGGCCTCCTGTAGACCTTCGCACCCACAACGCCCTAACTCAGAATTCGTTCGATCGCTGTCACAGTCCCGTGGCCGATTTGCCGGAGATCCGCACATGACCGTTACCCGAAAGACATCGCTACACGTCGGATCCGCAATGATCGACATCATCTGCATCGTGGCGGCCGAGAACATCGAGCAGATGAGCTTTTCGAACAACGCCCGCTCCTTCCTGATGCTGGAGGCCGGGCGCAAGGTGCCGGCGCAGTCGATCTCCACCCATGTGGGCGGCGGCGCCTGCAACACCGCCGTGGCCCTCGCCCGGCGGGGCTGGCAGAGCGCGGTGCTCGCCCGCGTCGGGCGCGATCACAATGCCGGTGCCGTGCGCGCCCATCTCGCGGCCAATGGCGTGGCGGCCGACCGGCTCGCCGAGGCGACGGACGCCGCGACCGGCACCGCCGTGATGGTGGCGAGCCACGACCGCAATGCCTCGATCTTCGTTCATCGCGGCGCCAATGAGGGGATCTCGGAGCCCGATCTCGCCCCGGCCGCCTTCGAGGGGCGCGATCTTGTGCATATCGCCCCGCTCTCCTCGCGCTCGGCCGACGCCTTCGGCCTCATCGCCCGGCGCGCGCGCGCGGCAGGCGCCCGGGTCTCGGCCAATCCGGGCATCCGCCACCTCACCTCGCGCACCGGCGCCTTCCTCGAGGCGCTCGCCGATATCGACCTGCTGTCGGTGAACCGCGTGGAGGCCGAAGCGCTCGTCCCCGCGCTCGCCGCGCGCCTCGGCGAAGCGCCGGATCCGGTGCCGGCCGACGGCGCGCCCGCGCTGCTGCGCCGCGGCCTCACCGGCGGGGGCTTCTCGCTCGGCCTCCAGCGCTTCCTGCATGGCCTGCGCGGCCTCGGCCCGCGCCATGTGCTGCTGACGGACGGCACCGAGGGCGCCTGGCTCGCCGCCCCGCGCGAGAGCCAGGGCCCGGGGGCGGCTCCCGCGAGCCCGGACACCGCGCTCCTCTGGTGCCCCACCCTGCCCGCCACCGTCGCCGGCACCGCCGGCGCGGGGGACAGCTTCACATCCACGCTCACCGCCGCCCTCGCCGAGGGCGCAGCGCCCGAGCGCGCGATGCTCGAGGCCGCCGCAAACGCCGCCTCCGTCGTCTCGGTGGTCGACACCACCGAGGGCCTCCTCACGCGCGCCGCGCTCGAAGCCCGCGTCGCCACCCTCGGCGAGATCGCGTTCTTCCGCGCCTGAACCGAACCGCCCCGATCCCGGCGCACCCGCTTGCCCGGCCCACCCATTTGCCCGGCACCCGCTCAGCGCGGCACGCCCGCCACCGGAAGTTCCCGAAAAACCGATCCGGCGCCGCGCGCCGGATGCCGCCTCGTCACACGCTGCGCAGATAGGCGTCGTATTCGATATCCGGCACGCGGGTCATGAGCGTCGCGCGCTCCTGGCGCTTGATCGCGCTGAAGACGCGGCAGAACTCCAGGCCCATCCAGTCGCCCACGAAGGCCGAGCCGCGGAACCGCTCCTCCGCCATCGCCCAGGAGAGGGGCAGCGCCGCGCCCGCGTCGTCCCCTCCCTCCTCGGCCCGCACCGGCCGGGGCGGCTCGGCGCCGGCCTCGATCCCCGCCAGCACCCCGGCCAGAACCGCCGCCGCCAGCAGATAGGGGTTCGCATCCGCCCCCGCCGCGCGCGCCTCGATCCGGGCCGCACGCCCGCGATGCTCCGGCACCCGCACGGCCGCGGCCCGGTTGTCCAGCCCCCAGGCCGCCGTCATCGGCGCATAGGAGCCGGGCTGGAACCGCCGGTAGCTGTTGAGATGCGGCGCAAACACCAGAAACGCCTCCGGCATCGCCGCCAGCACCCCGGCCACCGCATGGCGCAACGCCGCGTTCGGCCCCGCCTCGTCGCCGTCGAACAGGTTGTGCCCCGCCCGGTCGAGCAGGCTCACATGGATATGCTGGCCCGAGCCCGCCATCTCCCCGAACGGCTTGGCCATGAAGCTCGCATCGAGCCCCTGCCCGCGCGCCACCCCGCGGATCGCCCGGCGCAGCGCCACCATGTGGTCGCAGGCGGTCAGCGCGCTGTCCACATGGCGCAGATTCATCTCGAACTGCCCCGGCCCGAACTCGCAGATCGCCGTCTCCGCCGGCGCGCCCAGCGTCCGCGCCGCCTCCGCGATCTCCGCCAGCACCGGCTCGAAGGCGCGCATCACCTCCATGTCGTAGATCTGCGGCCGCGCCAGCCGCCCCCCGGCCAGCGGGTTCATGGGCGGCAGCGCCGCCTCGCGGTCGATGAGGTAGAATTCGAGCTCCAGCGCCATCACCGGCGTCAGCCCCATCGCCTCGGCCCGCGCCACCACGCCCGCCAGCACGCCGCGCGGATCGATCGCCGCCACCGCCTCGCCGCGCTCGTCCGAGATCATGCACTGCACCTGCAGGGTCGGCCGCCCCGCCCAGAGCATCGGCGCCACAGTCTCGGCCACCGGCAGCATCACCCCGTCCGGATCGCCCCGCTCGATCGCAAGCCCCGTCTCGGGCACATCCGTCGAGAAGATGTCGAGCGCGAGCGTCGAGATCGGCATCTTCATCGCACCGGCGCCGAGCTTGCCCAGCACCTCCGCGGGCACGAGCTTGCCCCGTGCGACGCCATTGAGATCCGTCGCATAGACCTCCGCCACCGCGGCGGCGGGATGCTCCGCCCGGGCGCGGGCCAGCGCGTCCTCCACGCTCATGCCGCCACCATCCCGCGGCAAAGCGCATAGAGGCAGACAAGCTCGAGCGCGATCGTCGCCCCCGCCAGCGCCGTGATCTCCGCATGGTCGTAGGCGGGGCTCACCTCCACCACATCCATGCCCACGAGGTTGAGCCCCCCCGCCAGCCCCAGCCGGCGCAGGCACTCCCTGGCCTGCCAGGTGGAGAGCCCGCCGCAAACCGGCGTCCCCGTGCCCGGCGCAAAGGCCGGATCGAGCGCGTCGATATCGAAGGTGAGATAGGCGGGCCGCCCGCCCACCACCTCCAGGATCTCCGCCACCGCCGCGTCGATCCCCTCGTCATGCACCCGGTTCGCGTCGCGGATGCGAAAGCCCATCGGCGTGTCGTTGGTGGTGCGCAGGCCGATCTGGATCGAATGCGCCGGGTCGATCAGCCCCTCCTCGGCGGCGCGGCGGAACATGGTGCCGTGGTCGATCCGCTCGCGCTCGTCCGAGCCCCAGGTGTCCGAATGCGCGTCGAACTGCACGAGGCTGAGCGGCGCGCCATGCTTGGCCGCATGCGCGCGCAGCGACGGGTAGCTGATGAAGTGGTCCCCGCCGAGCAGGAGCACGCCCGGCCCCTGCCCGATCACCTCTGCCACGGCCGCCTCGATCGCCCCCGGCACCGCCGCGGGCCGCCCGGCATCCCAGTGCACATCGCCCCAGTCCACCACGGCCATGCGCGCGAAGGGATCGAAGGGCGAGGGCCAGGCGCGCGACCAGGCGAGCTGGCTCGACGCGGCCCGGATCGCCCGCGGCCCGAAGCGGCAGCCCGGCCGGTTGGTGACCGAAGTGTCGAAGGGCACCCCCATCACCGCCAGATCCGCGCCGGCGAGCTCGCGCGCATAGCGCCGCCGGCAGAAGCTGAGCGCACCGGCATACATCTGCTCGTCATGCGTCACCGCATGCGGCTCGCCGGCCGTGAACGCATAATCCTTCCGAAACTCCGACATCCCGCACCGCCCTTTCCGCCCGGTCCCGCCAGACCCTGTACCAGCCCCCCAAGCCGAGCTCCGACCTGAGCCTCAGCCTGCCCCGGTACATCGACTGCCCAGCAATTCCTAGGCCAGCCGGGCCCGACCGCCGCCACGCGCCTCTCTGCCGGCGCAAGGCGCGGCGCCCAGACGGAACCGCCCGGTCTAGGCGGCCCGATTGCTTGCGCGCCGCGGCGGGGCTAAGCTGTTGCCACGGCGCAATTACCTTGAGGAAACTGCGCGATGTGCGAGATCTGCTCCATGCCCCACGCGATTTGCGACCCGGATGCGCACCAGACGGGCGACCATGCCCACTCCCACGATTACACGCATACCCACACCGCAGACGGGACCGACGCAGGCCCCCTTCCCCCGGCGCAGGCCGGCGACAGCACCACCCCCGTCGCCTCGGACTACGAGATCGGCACCCTGATCGACGCCTTCGGCTACTTCCTGATCGGGCGCAAATGGGGCGACAGCAACCTCGGCTCGCCCGGCGGCGTCGTCACCTGGAGCATCGCACCCGCCGGCGTCGACATCACCGATTTCACCCGCTTCGACGAGACCTTCGATCCGGACGATTTCTACGCCTTCGATGTCGAGCCCGTCCTGCGCGAGGCCTTCGCCATCTGGTCGGAGGCCGCGAATATCGAGTTCATCCAGGTGGCCGATAGCGGCCTCGGCAGCACCGAAGGCCCGGTCGGCAATATCCGCGTGCTCCATGGCAGCCCCTCGAGCTACGAGCGCATCGGCGTCGCCTATTTCCCGAACCCGACGGGCACAGGCGGCAATTTCGTCATGAGCGACTATTTTCAGGTCCGCTATGACGAGGGGAACTATCTCGACCTGGCCCTGCACGAGATCGGCCATTCCCTCGGCCTCGGGCACACCTTCAACGAGGCCTCCATCATGTTCGCCGGCCGGCTGAACGGCCAGGAGGACCTCGCCAGCGTGGACGAGACCGTCCTGCAGCGCCTCTACGGGCCGCAGGACGACGGACCGCTCGTCTACCAGCTCCCAGAGAGCGTGGCCGATCTCTCGCTCGAATACACGCCCGGCCCGCTCACCATCCTCGGCACCGCGGCGGACAACCGGATCGACGGCGCCGACGGGGCCGACCGCATCGAAGGCGGGCTCGGGGACGACTGGCTGATCGGCGAGGGGGGCGACGACCATCTCCTCGGCGGCGCGGGCGCCGATCTGCTGGAGGGCGGCGACGGGGCGGACCGGCTGGAGGGCGGCGCGGGTCTCGACACCGCCCTCGCCGCCGGCGCCTACGCGCCCGGCCGCGTCGCTGTCGGCGAGAGCGTCACGCTCGATGGCGCGGATCAGCTCACCGGCGTCGAGCGGGTCGCCTTCGAGGACGGTTTGCTCGCCCTCGCGGACGACACGGTGGGCACGCTCGCCCGCCTCTACGCCGCCGCCTTCGCCCGCGAGGCGGATGCGGGCCTCCTCTACTGGCAGGCCCGCATCGACGAAGGCGCGACGCTCCAATCGGTCGCCGAGGCCTTCGTCGGCAGCCTCGAATTCGCCGAGCGGCTGGAGGCGCCCGGCGATGCGGGCGTGGTCGATGCGCTCTATGACAGCCTCCGTGGCGCTCCTGGCGACCCGGCCGGCACCGCCTTCTGGCTCGACGCGCTCGCCGCCGGGGTCAGCCGCGGCGAGATGCTCCTCGCCTTCGCCGACAGCGCCGAGGCGCGCGCCGCCACCGCCCTCACCGACGGCCTCTTCTTCCCGACCGGCCCACTGACGGCCAACCCTTCGGCGGCCGACCCTGAGGACACGCTCCTTTAGCCGCGAAGCCACGCTCCCGGCGGTCGCCCCCGGACCTCGTCGCGCCCGCGCCCACCCACGACATCTTGGCCCCGATTTCGCGAACATTTGATGAACATACCTGACGCCCAGCCCGATCGACAGGCAGCCGGGCATACTCACCTGGCGTTTACCGTGAGCGGCACAGGATGACGTGGGTGGGAGCGGCCGCACCCTCCCTTCGAAGGCCAGCGGCATCATCGCACCGCTATCAGCGCCACATCACGCCTCGCAGGGGCTGGCCGGGTGCAACCGCCTGCTGCTAAATCTTCCTATCGTCCGCCCCGCCCCGATCCCTGGGCCCGGGGCCATGCCACCTGCAGCGGGACCCCATGAGCACAGCCCCCAATCTCCGCTCCACCGCCGATTACCAGGCCATGGACGCCGCCCATCACTGGCACCCCTTCACCGACACCGCCGATCTCGCCGCCCGCGGCGCGCGCGTCATCACCGCCGCGGAGGGCTGCTGGCTCATCGACAACGACGGCAACCGCATCCTCGACGGCATGGCCGGGCTCTGGTGCGTCGCCGTCGGCTACGGGCGCGAGGCGATCGTCGACGCCGTCGCCCGCCAGATGCGCGCCCTGCCCTACTACAACACCTTCTTCCAGTGCACCCACACGGCCGCCGCCGAATTCGCCGAGGCGCTCACCGCCCGCGCCCCCGACCACGTCAACCGCGTGTTCTTCGCCAATTCCGGCTCCGAGGCCAACGACACCGTCTTCCGCCTCGCCCGCGTCTACTGGGACTGCATGGGCAAGCCCGAGAAGAAGAAGTTCATCGCCCGCCGCAACGCCTATCACGGCTCCACCGTCATCGGCGCCAGCCTCGGCGGCATGGGCGCCATGCACGCCCAGTCCGGCCTGCCCATCGCCGACATCGTCCATATCGACCAGCCCTACTGGTTCGGCGAGGGGCGCGAGAGCGGCATGAGCCCCGACGACTTCGGCCGCGCCCGCGCCCAGGCCCTCGAACAGGCCATCCTGCGCGAAGGCGCCCACAGCATCGCCGCCTTCATCGGCGAGCCCATCCAGGGCGCCGGCGGCGTCATCATCCCGCCCGAGAGCTACTGGCCCGAGATCGAACGCATCTGCCGGCGCCACGACATCCTTCTCGTCGCCG
>JBCBWF010000421.1:0-4385 GCA_039817245.1 Pseudomonadota bacterium
GACCCCTCCTCGGCGATCTACGAGAAGGCGCGCAGCCTCTATGAGGACCTCAGCCAGGAGCTCAACTTCAACCTGATGTTCAGCCCCCGCGGCGTGCTGATGCTGGGCCAGACCGAGCATGAGCTCCGGGCCTGGATGCGCACCGCCCATGCCAACCGCCTCGCCGGCATCGAGAGCGAAATGGTCACGCCCAAGCGCGTCAAGGAGCTGGCCCCGATCATCAATATCGACGGGCCGCGCTACCCGGTGCTCGGCGGCCTCTGGCAACCCCGCGGCGGCACCGCCCGCCACGACGCGGTCGCCTGGGGCTATGCCCGCGCCTGCTCCTCCATGGGCATCGACATCGTCCAGCGCTGCGAGGTCCAGGGCGTCGACGTATCGAACGGCAAGGTGATGGGCGTCCAGACCTCGCGCGGGCCGATCACCTGCGACAAGCTCTGCATCGTCGTCGCCGGCCATTCGGGCGTGCTGGCGGATATGGCGGGCTTCCGCCTGCCGGTGGAAAGCGTGGCGCTTCAGGCGCTTGTGTCCGAGCCGATCAAGCCCTGCCTCGACATCGTGGTGATGGCGAACACCGTGCACGGATATATGAGCCAGTCGGACAAGGGCGAGCTGGTCATCGGCGGCGGCGCGGACGGGTTCAACAACTATACGCAGCGCGGGTCGTTCCAGCATATCGAGGAGACGGTGCGCGCGCTCTGCGAGACGTTCCCGGTGATCTCGCGGCTCAAGATGCTGCGCCAGTGGGGCGGGATCGTGGACATGACCGGCGACCGCTCGCCGATCATCTCCAAGACGCCGGTGGACGGCATCTTCATCAATTGCGGCTGGGGCACCGGCGGGTTCAAGGCGATCCCGGGCTCGGGCTACGCGACCGCCGGCCTGATCGCCAGGGGCGAGGACCGCATCGCCGATCCCTTCTCCCTCGACCGCTTCGCCGAGGGCCGGATGATCGACGAAAGCGTGGCCGCCGCCGTCGCCCACTGACCGGGGCGGCGGCTATCGGTCGCTGTCGAAGTCGTCGCTGACGCTGTCATCCAGGTCGTTGTCGCTGTCGCTGTCGTCGTTGTCGCGCGATCCCCGGTCATCGTCGTCATCCTCGCGCCGGCTGCGCCAGCCCCAGCCGCCATGATTGTGCGGATCGTCCGAGGTCCACCTGTCCGCCGGATGGTCGCGCAGGCTCCCATGGTCGGGGTCGGTGTGGTAGCCGTACCCGTAGAACCCGCTCATGCCGGAGACGCGCCCTTTGTTGCGCTGCTTCAAGACGGCGATAAGCAGAATAAGCCCGCATAAGATCAGGACAAACACGTTCGGGCTAATCCCCATGGTTCGCTCCTCCTCGTCGACTGTGCACACCGGTCTGCGAAGGCGTCCGCGGATGCATCGAGGACCGGCAGAACCGGCCAGGCTATTCCTTGATCGCTCGTTCAATCAGATGGGGAGTCGCGCACCCGCTCCCCTTGTTGCGGATCAAGAGGTACGGGTTCTGCCACGAATTATGGGTTGGCCGCCGAGCGGAGCAGAGCCGGGAGCCCAGCCGCCGCGTCGCGGCAACCGTGCGGGACCGGAAGTCGACGGCGCCTAGTCGCCGCCCGCATCCCCGCTGTCGCCGTCGCTGCTGTAGTGATCGTCGTCGCTCCGCCGGCCCCGCGAGCGCCAGGTGCCGATGTCATCGGCGTAGCTCGACGCGTCGTCGCCGCCGCCACCGCTGCCGCTGCTGCTCGACTTGCGCTTGCGCTTTCGCTTGCTGGTCAGCCACTCGCCGACATAGCCGGCGAAGACGCCGATGCCGAGCGCGAGGATGACGGTTAGTGCCAGTTCCACGGATCGATCCTCCATCCCGTCTCACCGCGCGCTCGCCCCGCGCATGGCCCGTTCGGGGTGCCCCGATCAGTCCCCGCCGCCGCCGCCATCCCCGCCGGTATCGCTGCCCGAGTCTCCGCCGCCCATCCGGTCGTCGTCGCCGCGCCGGGTGCCGTGCGCGCGCGCGCCGAAGCCGAACTCGTAGCCGCCATCGCTGCTGCTGGAGCCGCCTTGACCCCCGCGCCGGGTCTTGACCGGACGGTTGATGAGGTAGGCGATGAGGACGCCGAAGCCGATGACGATGATGATGAAGAGTACTTCCTGCACGTGTGCGTCCCCCGCTGATCAGTCTCCGCCGCCACCGCCACCGCCGCCATCGCCGCCGCCGCCATCGCCGAAGCCCCAGTCGAAATCGGAATCGCCGCCATAGCAGCCGCCGTGGTCGTGGTGCCGGCGCCGGCGCGAGCGCAGCATCGCGACCGCGGCCAGCAGCACGAGAAAGAGGATGATCGGCCAGAATTCAACGGCCGCGCCGGCCAGCGTGTCCGCATCGGCGTCGCGCAGCGACAGGAAGGGGAGCGTGTCTCTCTCCAAGACCCCGTGCAGCCGCGGATCCGCGTCGCCGACCTCCGGCGCGGGGATGAACTCCGCCTCCTCGCTCGCCGGCGCCGGGTTGGGCTCCGGATCCCCGCTCACGGGTGCGCGTTTGAATTCCATCACCGTCTCCCCCCGCTGTCCTTTCCGGCCCGCCTCCGGCGCAGCCGTCGGCCGAGGAGCACCGCGGCCAGCCCGCCGATCGCGGCCGCGCCGAGCAGAACGAGCCCGATAAGCGCCCCCGGGCCGAGCCCGTCTCCGCCCATCACCGGCGTGCCGCCGCCCATGAGGCCCAGCACTTCCGGATCCGCCTCGAGCCCCCCGCCCGCAGCCTCCGGCGCCTGAGCGGCCGTCTCAGTCACGGTCATGCAGGCTGTCGGAGTCCCAGTCGTCCTCCACATCGGTGCCGCGAAGGAACAGGAACAGCAGCACCACCAGCCCGATCACCGCGCCGCCGGAGAGGGCCATCGCATAGTCCGCGCCCACGCCGAGGCCGGCCATCTTCTCGATCATCCAGCCTTCCAGCCCGTCCGCCCGCTCGGGCGGGGCCTTGAAGTCGGACATCCGCGCCTCCCGACACACCCCACGCCATTCCGCCTGCCATGCCCCCGCAGAGCCGCGCGGGGACATCGCGTCGCCTCCCCGGAGACGCCGCGCCATGATGTCGTCGTTCTCGGGCCGAAATGGGGCGAAACCGGTCGCCGCTCGCGCAAGCTGCGAGGATAAAACCCGGCGCTGGCGGGACGCGGGTCCCGACGACGGACGATCTGGAGGCACGATGCTCATTCTCACCTGCCCCTGTTGCGGGGCGCGCTGCACCGAGACCGAACTCGCCCCCGGCGGCGAGGCGCATCTGAAGCGCATGGGCCCGGGCAGCACGGACGGGGCATTCGCCGACTATCTCTTCACCCGCAAGAACCCCAAAGGCGTCCACTTCGAGCGCTGGCGCCATGCCTATGGCTGCGGCAAGTGGTTCCATGCGGCGCGCTGCACCCAATCGCTCGAGGTCTTCGCCACCTATCCCGCGCAGGTCGGCGGCATCCCGGAGGACGTGGTCGCCGCCGTGCAGGCGCGCCGGCCGGACTGGTCGCCGGCGGACTGGAGCTGAGGAGAGCTGCGATGGCATTCCGCACCGAGACCGGCGGCCGGCTGATCGACCGCTCCCGCCCGCTGGCCTTCCGCTTCGACGGGGACGCGCTGCAGGGTTATGCGGGCGACACGCTCGCCTCCGCCCTCCTCGCCAACGACCGGGTGATGGTGGGGCGCAGCTTCAAGTATCACCGTCCCCGCGGCATCCTCGCCGCCGGTGCCGAGGAGCCGAACGCGCTGATGGGCGTGGGCTCGGGCGGGCGGTTCGAACCCAACCAGCGCGCCACCACCACCGAGCTCACCGACGGCATGGAGGCCATCAGCCAGAACCGCTGGCCGAGCCTCAAATACGATGTCGGCGCCATCAACGCCGCCGTGGCCGATGTGGTGCCGGTCTTCTCCGCGGGCTTCTACTACAAGACCTTCCTGCATCCGCGCGCGGCCTGGAAGCATGTCTTCGAGCCCGCCATCCGGCAGGCCGCCGGCCTCGGCCGCGCGCCGGAGGAGGCGGATCCGGACGTCTACGAGCATTTCCACGCCTTCTGCGACGTGCTGGTCGTGGGCGGCGGCGTCGCGGGGCTCACGGCTGCGCGCGCGGCCGCCGAGGCGGGGGCGGATGTGCTGATCGTGGAGCAGACCGCCCATTGGGGCGGGCGCGCGCTCTGCGAGGACGAGACGGCGATCGGTGGCAAGTCCGCTGCCGACTGGGCAGCCGAGGAAGCCCGCGCTCTCGCTGCAATGCCGAATGTGCGGATGCGCAGCCGGACCATGGCCGCGGGGCTCTACGATCATGGCTGGTGCCTGCTCTACGAGCGCGTCTCGGACCATCTCGGCGAAGCGCCCGGCGCCACGCCCCGCCACCGGCTCTGGAAGCTGCGCGCGCGTCAGGTCGTCGTCGC
>JBCBWF010000328.1:0-5698 GCA_039817245.1 Pseudomonadota bacterium
GCGTTGCGCGCAACGCCCTCTGGGAAGCCGTCGGCGCCGCGATCGACGCCTTCGCCACCCATGAATGCCGGAACGACTTCACCGCCGCAGGCTATGAACCCGAGTGATGGGAATCTGCTCTAGAGCGCCGGCTCGAGACCAGCTTCAGATTTCCGCAACCCGGCTCCCGCTCCCTCCCGCGTCAGGATGGCCCGCACACGGTGACTGTGCCGTAAACGGACCTGCCCATCTATATGTTCATGCTGAGGGTTTTCTACGTTCACTATATGTTTTCATTCTCGTGCCCAAAATGACGTGGGTGGGCGCGGGCGCAGAAGTGGCGACGGGGCGTCGAGCCGTCCGCCGCATCCGTGCCGGGCCGGAACCGGGCGCGGCGGGAGCCCCGCGGGCGGCAGACCCGGCGCGCTCAGCTTTTCAGGCGGTAGCCGGTCTTGAACATCCACCAGACGACTCCGAGGCAGGCCAGCAGGAACGCGAAGATGCAGACGAGGCTGACCGCCACCGGCACATCCGCCGCGCCGTAGAAGCTCCAGCGGAACCCGGAGATCAGATAGAGCACCGGGTTGAACAGCGTCACCGTCTGCCACACCGGCGGCAGCATCGAGACCGAATAGAAGCTCCCACCGAGGAACACGAGCGGCGTGATTACCAGGAGCGGCACGAACTGCAGCTGCTCGAAATCCTTCGCCCAGATGCCGAGGATGAAACCGAACAGGCTGAAGGACACGCAGGAGAGCACCAGGAACGCGATCATCCAGATCGGGTGCTCGATCCGTAGCGGCACGAAGAAGCTCGCCGTCGCCAGGATGATCAGCCCGATGATCAGCGATTTCGTCGCCGCCGCCCCCACATAGCCGATCACGATCTCCACATGGCTGACCGGTGCCGAGAGAAGCTCGTAGACCGTGCCGATGAAGCGCGGAAAGTAGATCCCGAAGGAGGCGTTGGAGACGCTCTGCGTGAGCACCGTCAGCATGATCAGCCCGGGCACGATGAAGGCGCCGTAGCTCACCCGCTCTACATCCTGGATCCGCGAGCCGATCGCCGCGCCGAACACCACGAAATAGAGCGAGGTGGAGAGCACCGGCGAGACCACGCTCTGCGTCAGCGTGCGGAAGGTGCGGGCCATCTCGTAGAGATAGATCGCGCGGATCGCCTGGAGGTTCATGAGCGCTCCTTCACCAGACCGACGAAGATCTCCTCGAGCGTGCTCTGCTCGGTCTGCACGTCGCGCAGGGTGAGGCCCGCATCGCGGAGATCGTTGAGCAGCCCGGTGATGCCGGTGCGCGGGCCCTGCGTGTCGTAGGCGTAGCTGAGGAAGCGGCCGTCCTGCGAGCGGTCGAGATCGTAGGCGCCGAGGGCGGCGGGGATCGCGGCGCAGGGCTCCTGCAGCTCGATGCGCAGATATTTCCGGCCGAGGCGCTGCATGAGCCTGGCCTTCTCCTCGACCAGCAGCAGCTCGCCGCGGTTGATGACCGCGATACGGTCCGCGATGGCCTCGGCCTCCTCGATATAATGGGTCGTGAGGATGATGGTGACGCCGCGCGCGCGGAGCTTCTCGACCACCGCCCACATCTCCTTGCGCAGCTCCACATCCACCCCGGCGGTGGGCTCGTCGAGAAAGAGCACGGTGGGATCGTGCGCCAGCGCCTTGGCGATCAGGACGCGGCGCTTCATGCCGCCCGAAAGCGTGCGGTTCTGGGCGGCGCGCTTGTCCCAGAGCGAGAGCTCGCGCAGCACCGCCTCGATGCGCGCATCGTCGCGGGGGCGGCCGAAGAGGCCGCGGCTGAACCGCGTGGTGTTCATCGGCGTCTCGAAGGGCTCGAGCGTGAGCTCCTGCGGCACCAGGCCGATCATCCGGCGCGCGGCACGGAAATCGGTGACCACGTCGTGACCGCCCACGGCGACGCGGCCCGCGCTCGGGGTGACGATGCCGCAGATGATGGAGATCAGCGTGGTCTTGCCGGCGCCATTGGGCCCGAGCAGCGCGAGGATCTCGCCCTGCCCGATCTCGAGCGAGACATCGCTCAGCGCCTGGAAGCCGGAGGCATAGGTCTTGGAGAGGCCGTCGATCGAGACAATGGAGGGCACGCGGCGGTCCGTTCTGTTCGCTGCGGAGCGTATGCACTGCTCGATACTACGCCCGGGCCGCGGGATGAACCTCTTTCCGCGCGGTGCGGGCGGCCGGGGCGGCGCGCGCTCGATGAGGCTTCGACGAGGGAGCGCGTTCTGCGCATCGATGCGAGTGCGGGCCGTCTTCGCCCCCCGGAACGCACGCGGCTCAGCCTCGGGTTTACCCCGCAAGATGCGCAGGATCGCCATGCTCGACAGGATCCTCCCTGCGGCCGCCATCGCGACCGCCGCCTCGCTCGTCGTTAGCCCGGCGGCGGCGCATCACCCGCTGGCCGGCACGCCGATGACGCGCTTCGAGCCTGGCGTGCTTTCGGGCATCGGGCACCCGCTGCTCGGCTTCGACCATCTGTTCTTCGTGATCGCGGTGGGGATCGCGGCGGTCTGTACGCGCCGGCGGCCGATGGCGCCCCTGGCCTATGTTACGGCGATGCTGACGGGCGTGGCGCCGCCGATGGTGGAGCCGATGATCGCCCTCTCGCTGCTGGTGGTGGGCGCGATCGTGATGAGCGGGCGCGCGCTCTCGATGCCGGCGGCGGGGGCGCTCTTCGCGATCCTCGGGCTCTTCCATGGCTGGGCGTTCGGCGGACCGATCGCGGGGCAGGAGGCGGCGGCGCCGGCAGGCGCGGTTGCGGGCTACCCGCTGCGTCCGGCGGCGGTGCAGTGGCTGATCGCCATGGCCGCGGGCTATACGGTCTCGGCGGAGCTGCAGGCGCGCCTGGCCTCGGACACGGGCGCGCGGCTCGGCGGCGCCATGGTGGCCGGGATCGGCGCGTTCCTGGTGCTCGAGGTGGCCGAGGGTGCCACCTCTTCGGCGCTCGGGATCGGCTGAGGCTCGGATCGGGCGGCGCGCGCCGGCCTAGCGGCTGCGCGCGAGCAAATAGACGTCCATGATCCAGCCATGGCGCGCCCGGGCCGCGGCGCGGGTGGCGAGGATGCGGGGGCCCGCCGCGGCGAGGGGGCCGGCATCGCGGATCTCCTCGACCATGCCGAGATAGGCGCCCCACCAGATGCGGATGCCGGCGGGATCGAGCGTCTGGAAGGCGCAGCCGCCGTCGAGCATGACCGCGACCCGGTCCGCCCCCTCGGGCCAGCCGCCGGCGAGGCGGCGTCCGGTGGTGATGAGCACCGGGGCGGCGAGGTCGTTGAGTGGGATGGCATGGGCCGCGGTGAGGAGCTGCAGGCTCGTGAGCCCCGGCACCACGGTGACGGCGAGCGGCAGGCCCGCGGCGCGCAGGCGCTCGGCGATGCGCAGGCTGCTGTCGTAGAGCGAGGGGTCGCCCCAGATCATCAGCGCGATGCGGCCGCCCTCCGGCAGGGCCGCGGCGAGGCTCTCGCGCCAGCGCGCGGCGACGGCGTCGTGCCAGTCGTCGACGCTGGCGCGGTAGTCGGGGTCCTCGCCGCGCCGCACGGGCATCTCGAAGAGGCGCGCCGGCGGGGGGGTGTCGAAGAGCGTGGCGAGCAACCGCTGGCGCAGCGCCGCGAGATCGGCCTTCTCGCTGCCCTTGTGCGGGATGAGGACGAGATCGGCGGCGCCGAGGGCGCGGATCGCCTGACGCGTGAGGTGGTCCGGATTGGCCGAACCCACGCCGACCAGGGCGAGCTCATACATGCGTCGCTTCCGGCGCCTCCGGGCTCCCGGCGGCGTCGCCCTGCTCGGCGAGGGGGCCGAAGAGGATGAGCGCGGGCCGCTCGGAGCCGCCCTCGGCGAGCGCTGCGGCGAGCGCCTCGACGGTGCTGCGGGTGAGGCGCTGGTCCGGCCGGCTGACGCTTTCGGCGAGGAGCGCGGGCGTGTCCGGCGCGAGACCGCGCGCAAGGAGGCGCGCGGCGAGATCGGCGAATGTGCGCTTCGGCATGAAGACCACCGTGGTGGCGCCCTTATCGGCGAGGGCGGCGAGGTCGAGATCCTCCGGCAGCGCGCCCGAGACGTCGTGGCCCGTGACGAACTGCAGGCGCCGGCCGGTGAGGCGGCGGGTGAGCGGGATCTCGGCGGCCGCCGCGGCGGCGGTGGCGGAGGTGACGCCCGGCACGATCTCGAAGGCGATGCCGGCAGCGCGGAGGGCGACGATCTCCTCCTCCAGCCGGCCGAAGATGGCGGCATCGCCGGATTTGAGCCGGACGACGCGCGCGCCGGTGGCGGCGTAGTCCACCAGCAGCCGGCTCACATGGGCCTGCTTCGGCGAGGGGCGGCCCGCGCGCTTGCCGACGCCCACGAGATCGGCCTGCCCGCCGAAGCGCTCGAGGATCGGGCCGGCGGAGAGGTCATCGTAGAGGATCGCCTCGGCGCGGCGGAGCCGGTCGACCGCCTTGAGCGTCAGGAGCTCGGGATCGCCCGGGCCGGCGCTGACGAAGCTGACGAAGCCGCTCACGCGCTGGCCTCGGCGATGAGGTGGAAGAAGGTGCCGGTGACGGGGCCGCGATGCGAGCCGGTCTCCTCGACCGGGTTGCCGTCGGCATCGGTGACGCGGGCGAGCGGCGGGTCGGGCTGCTCGATGACGCGGGAATAGTGGAACTCGTGGCCGCGCAGCGCGGTGCCCGGCGCAAGGCCCGGCATGGGCGCGACGAGCTCGGCGCGGCGGTAGCCCAGATGGAAGCGGCGCTTGGCGTAGCTGGTGACGAGGCCGAGAAGGCCGGTCATGGCGTGGCTGGTGCCGTCCGCGTCGATCAGCGCCTCGCCGAGCACCATGTAGCCGCCGCATTCGCCGTGGACCGGGCGGGTCTCGGCATGGCGGCGGAGGCCCTCGCGGAACCGGGTGGCGGCGGCGAGCGGGCCGCCATGGAGCTCCGGATACCCGCCGGGCAGCCAGACGATATCGGCCTCGGCGGGGGGCGGCGCGTCGGCGAGCGGCGAGAAGGGCAGGATCTCGGCACCGGCCGCGCGCCAGCCCTCCAGCAGATGCGGATAGGTGAAGGAGAAGGCCGCGTCCTCCGCGAGCGCGATGCGCTGGGCAGGCGGCGGCGGGAGCGGGCCGGGCGCGGTGTCGGCCAGCGGCGGGGCGGCGGCGGCTGCGGCGGCGCGGATGGCAGGCAGATCCACATGCTCGCGCAGGAAGGCGGCATAGGCGGCGATGGCGGCCTCGAGATCCGGGTGCTCCACCGCCTGGACGAGGCCGAGATGGCGTTCGGGAAGCCTGAGGTCGCCGCGGCGGGGGAGCGCGCCGAGGACCGGCAGGCCGAGTTCGTCGAAGCCGCGGCGCACCAGCCGCTCGTGCCGCGGGCTGGCCACGCGGTTGAGGATCACCCCCGCGAAGGGCAGCGCGGGGCGGTAGCGCGCGAAGCCGAGGGCGGTGGCGGCGGCGGACTGGGCCTGTCCGCCGACATCGAGCACGAGGATCACCGGCCAGCCCATGCGCTCGGCGAGCTCGGCGCTGGAGCCGCGGCCGGCCTCTCCCGCGGCGGCGACCCCGTCGAAAAGGCCCATGGAGCCCTCGGCGACGACGAGATCCGCGCCGGCCGCCCGCGCGCCGATGGCCCCGAGAAGCGGCGGCGCCATGGCCCAGCTGTCGAGGTTGAAGGAGGCGCGCCCGGCGGCGGCGCGGTGGAAGGCAGGGTCGATATAGTCCGGCCC
>JBCBWF010000055.1:0-18900 GCA_039817245.1 Pseudomonadota bacterium
AAGGCCACAACCAGAGGCCTGACACACGTCCGATCGAAGACCCCGCCGAAAGACCGAAGATCATGCTTGCCAAACAGGGGGCATCCACACACGTCATGGCATACGAGATGCCGCTGGGTGAGGGCATCCACCGCATCAGTTCACCGGCGGATGTCCTTCGGGACCTTCTCGGCTGGCGGCTTATGCGGTCCGGCTTTCTGTCTCATCTCCACTCCTTGATGGTTACGATGAGCCAGAAACCCTCCTTTCCGAAATCACTTCAGATGTCCCATGCGCGCTGATCCCGGACAACCGGCTCGAATTCACCACAGGTTGAGGCGCCGCTGGCGGCATGAGACTGAGTCAGGCACTTCGACCGTGTGGATCCGTTTCCGACAGGATGTCCCGGATGTAATCGCGATCCTTCCAACCAGGTTTGGCGAGCGCCCGCCCGGCTTCTGGCAGATACTCCGACGCGCGCCCTGCGCGAAGGTCGGGGATGTAACGCGGACAATTCGGGAAGATCTCGGTGGCCTCGAGCCGGATCACGAGCTTGGCGCCTGGATAGTCGGCGAGCCAGGGATGATCATAGAGCAGATCTGCTCGGCCATTTATCCGCAAGCGCTCGGCCGCCCCGTCGAGGCGGATGAAGAGCAGCCCGGCCTTTCCGCTGCCGCGGATGTTTCCAAGGCTGCGATACATGGAGTTGCCGTCGAAGTCCGGCCACTCGAGCGTCGTTGGCCCCGTTACCCGTACGAACCCCGGCGCGCCGCCCTTGAATGAGCAGTCCACGCTGTCGGCATGTGCGGTCGCAAGAAAGAAGAATGCCGCCTGCTCTATCAGCGCCACTTGCTCCGTTCCAAGGGCATCGAGGCGGCGGTGCTTCTCAAGCGCGTCCGCGACGCGACGGCCATCGAACCGGTCCTGGAGCGCGCGGTGGTGATCGTGGAACATGCTTTGCCGTTCGGACATCTTTGAAATTACCCCCAGGAGCGCGATCTGGCCCAGACCCTAGAACATGGTCGGTCCGAGGGCGAGCCGCAGACGCCCCCCATGGCACCCGGTGCAACCGGCGTGATTGGCGCGCTCAAATTGTTGGAGGCCCGAGGCCACCCAAGCCCGCCGCCCTTCGGATGCGTCCTCTCAACGAGGTCCATCCTCTGAACGCCGTCGTCGCAAATCGCGGCAATCACAGGCGGCGCCGCGAGGGTTCCACGGCTTTGCGATTAACCGGCTTGGACTGCGGCTGCCAATCGGCGTTCGGGCGGCAAGGCCGACCCTCGGCAGCTTCGGATGGCGGGTGGGAGGTGGCCTTGCGCGCGTGCACCGCTACTTCAACCGCCATGCGATGGCTCATCATTTGCCTTTGTGTCTCTGCGTCGCCCGTCTGGGCGTGGGAGTTCACGCCAGACCCGATCTGCACGCTGTCGCAGGTGTCGGGGGATGAGAGCGTGGTCGTCACATTCGATGCGAGAGTGCCCGAATATGCCATCGCCATCATGCGGGCCGAACCTTGGCCGAAGGAGCCGGTCTTCGCGATCAGGTTCGAGGGTCCGCAGGGGCTGACCATCTCCACGTCGCGCCATCAGCTTTCCAGGGGCGGGACCGTCCTTACCGTCACTGACCGTGGATTTGGCAACGTGCTCGATGGGCTCCAGTTCAACCACACCGCGACCGCGCTCACGGGATCGGCAGCGCTCTCCGTGCCGCTCGAGGGAGCTGCTCCAGCGGTGGAGCAATTCCGGGCGTGTACGACAGCGGCTTCTGTCCGAGACACTACTGGCAGCTACACGATCGTCCGCAGTCCGCCTAGTCTCCGCGAAGATGGGCACATCGCATATCGCCAACCAAGGCTAGGAATGGGCCGCCCGTTGAGGACGGCCCGTCAGCATCAGATCTCCACTGCATCTGAGA
Source organism: Pseudomonadota bacterium (assembly GCA_039817245.1). Classification (GTDB taxonomy): domain Bacteria; phylum Pseudomonadota; class Alphaproteobacteria; order Rhodobacterales; family Rhodobacteraceae; genus Thermohalobaculum. Next base: position 1,894 of record JBCBWF010000055.1, read on the forward strand.
TCGCCAATGCGTCCTCGAGCTCAACGCCGAGATAGCGGACCGTGCTGTCCATCTTGGTATGGCCAAGTAGGCGTTGAACCGCGCGGAGGTTGCCGGTCTTCCTGTAAATCTGAGCCACCTTCCTACGCCGCATCGAGTGCGTCCCGTAGGCGCTCGGCTCGAGCCCGATGGACGTCACCCAGTCCCGGACCAGGCGTGCGTACTGACGCGTCGAGATGTGCAGCGGCTCGTGGAAGCGTCCGGGCCAGAGATGCTCCTGCCCGATCATCATCGGATGCCCGAGCCAACCCGACGTTGGCGAGAGCAAGATATCGGAAGTCCGACGCGATGCGCCGCACGGCCGGAACGAGCCGATCTCGTTGAAGACGTGTGCTGGCCGCGGGTTGGGTGGAGGGAAAACTGCGCGAGCAGTTGCCTCGGGGAAGCCTGCATGTGCTCGGGAGCGGGTTATGCCAAGGAGCCTTGGAATGGCAGGACTGTGCTTCGCGGGCCCAATGTCGAGCGGTGCATGATCGACGGTGTGGCTGGACATTGCTAAGTGCGGTGTGCCGCGGATACTGATGGTCATGGAGAAGCTAGCAGGAAAGCCGCGACCTGTTTCGCGCCGTCGCCTCATTCTCACGGGCGCCGCGGCGATTGCCGCAGTTGCGGCGCCGTCCGATGCCGCAAATCCCTTCCGCTTCGGATTGACGCCCGTCTTCCTGGACAATGACGCGCTCGTCATCGACACGCTTCGCGCGGCGCTTGCCGAAGGCCTTTCCCGGCCGATCGAGCTCGTCCAGCGCCGGACCTACGAGGAGGTGACGGGGCTGCTGCTGCAAGGCGGCGTCGATGCCGCATGGCTCTGCGGCTATCCCTTCCTGCAGCACAATCGCGCGCTGACGCTGATGGGCGTTCCAGTCTGGCGGGGCCGGCCGGCCTACCGGTCCTATCTGATCGTGGCCCGGCGCGATGTAGCGCAGGGGCTCGGCGATCTTGCCGGCGGTACGCACGCCTTCTCGGACCCCGACAGCAATTCAGGCTGGCTCGTCACGGTCTCCGACATCGTCCGCACGGGCCGGCGGCCGGAGAGGTTCTTCTCCCGGAGCATCTTCACCTATGGCCATCGCAATGTCGTCCGCGCCGTCGCGAGTGGGCTCACCCGATCCGGAAGCGTGGACGGATATGTGTGGGAGGTGCTGGCCCTGCGCGAGCCCGGCCTCGCTGAACGGACCCGGGTCGTAGCCAGGTCGGAATGGCTGGGTTTTCCACCGATCGTCGCTCGGAGCGACCGCGCGGGCGACGCGGATCTTGCCCGGCTGCGCGAAGTTCTGCACCGGATGCCGGAGACCGTGGCCGGACGCCGGGCGCTTGCCGCGCTGCATCTCGACGCGATATCGCCCGGCTCGCCCGATCTTTACGGAGGAATTGCCGGGCGGATGCGCGACCTGAAGGGCCTCAGATGATCGGGCGATGGCTGCTGCGGATGCCGCTAGCCGCGCGGGCTCCGCTGCTGGCGGCCGCTCTGATGGTGGTGGTCGGTCTCGTGGCCTCGCAACAGGTGCTGCTCTCACTGACCCGTTTCCAGGAGGCACGTCTGCGCGAGCTCGTTCAGGTCCATGTCGACGGGCTGTCGGTGGCGCTCGGCCCGTCGGTCCTGCGAGAGGATGTTTGGGAAGTTTTCGACACCCTCGACCGCGCCCGGGCGGCGGGACAGGCACAGCGCATGGTACTGACCGTCGTTGCGGATCGGGAGGGCCACATCCTCGCGGCGACGGACCCTCGGACCGCACCGACCGGCAGCCGCGTCGGAGCGTTTGTGGCAACCGCGCAGGCTCTCGATGCGATCGAAGTAAGCGCCTCGGACGATCGGATCACCGTGCTGGCGCCGCTGACCTATCAGGGCCGCGATGTCGGCGAGATCCTGACCGCGCTCGATGTCTCCGACCTTGCTTCCGAGCGGCGTTGGACTGTGTTCTGGCTCGTGCTCGGCAACGCGGCGGCGACCGGTGTCTTGGCACTCGCGGGCTATTTCGCCATGCGACGGATGCTGCGGCCGATCTCGACGCTTGCCGAGAGGATGGGCAGCGGCGTCGGCCAGCCCGAGCTGATCCCCGAGACCGAGATGCCACGCGGCAATACCGAGGTCGGCCGGCTCCTGCGCACCTACAACACATTGGCGCGCGCCGTTCGGGACGAGGCGGAGGCTCGGCGCCGCCTGGCCGAGCGGGAACGTTTCGTCAGCCTGGGGCGGCTCGCGTCCTCGCTTGCGCACGAGATCAACAATCCGCTCGGCGGCCTGCTGAACGCAGTCGACACGATCGGGCGATATGCCGAGCGGCCCGATGTCGTGCGCCAGTCGGCGAACCTCGTCGAGCGTGGCTTGAAGCATCTGCGCGACGTGTCCGCCGCCGCGCTCGAGCACAACCGGCTCGGCGTTTCGGATGCCCGGTTCGCCCCGCACGATCTCGAGGACCTGAGGCTGCTGATCTGTCCAGAGCTGGAAAGCAAGCGCCAGACGCTGTCGTGGACGGTGTCGGCCGATCCCGACCGGATGGCCTGCCTGCCAGCGGCTGTGATGCGTCAGGTGGTGCTCAATCTGCTCCTGAACGCCACGGCCGCAGCGCCGCATGGAGGGCGCGTGGCGTTGACAGTCGCAGAGACCGCGGACCGACTGGAGGTTTCTGTCGAGGACGACGGGCCCGGGCTGACCGACATCGCGCGAGCGCGGCTGCAGTCGCCCGACGCGCAGCGCCCGGGTGCGGGCATAGGGCTCGGCGTGGTCCGCGATCTCGTCGCCGGGCTAGGGGGGTCGATCGCTTGTGAGCGGTGCGAGGGCCGGACGACGATCGCGGTTGCCGTTCCGGCTGCCGTGCCGGTTGAGACAGAAGCATGTTGACAGGTCGGCGCATCCTTCTGGTCGAGGACGATGCGATCATGGGCGCTTCGCTCGCCCAGCGTCTCGAGCTCGAGGGTGCAACGGTCTGCTGGGTGAGGCAGGTAGTTCGCGCGATACCCGAGATCCGGGTGGCGCGCGCTCCGGTCGATGCGGTGATCTGCGATATCCGGCTTCCGGACGGCTCGGGCGAGGAGATCTTCTCCCGCGTCTGCGCCACGATGACGCCACCGCCCTTCCTCTTCATAACCGGCCAGGGAGGGATCGAGCAGGCCGTCAGGTTGATCCGCGCCGGAGCTGCCGACTACATCACCAAGCCTTTTGAGATGCGTGTCTTCCTGGACCGTCTCGCGCAGGTGATCCGACCGAGAGACAGTGCGGACGGTCTGCCAATGCTGGGGGTGTCGGAGATGGCCCGCCAGTTGGGGGAGGCAGTGGCGAGGGCGGCACGAGAGGACGGAAACGTCCTTCTGCTCGGGGTTGCGGGCACAGGTAAGGCGACCATCGCCCGGCTGATCCACGCGCGCTCGGACCGGCGGGCGGCTCCCTTCGTGGAGGTCAACCTCGTCCAGGAAGCCGACCCCGGAGCGGCACTCTTCGGACCGGACGCGTCGCTCTCGCGGGCCGGCGAAGGGGTGGTGCTGCTTCGCGGCATCGACATGATGCCGATCGGGGTGCAGACGGCCCTGCTCGAGAGGCTGGACACCGGGTTTGAGGGCCGGATCGTTGCGACAGCGCACACACGGCCCGATGGGGAGGCTCTGTGGCCGGATCTCCTGAACCGCCTGAACCGGGTCGAGATCGCAGTGCCCCCTCTCAGCGAGAGATCCGAGGACGCCGTTTGGCTGCTGGCGGAGTTCTTTCGAAGTTTCAATGAACGGCGACCCGAGCCTCTTAAGGGCATTTCGGCGCTGGCCGAGGAAGCCGCGCGCGCCCATGACTGGCCCGGAAACGGACGTGAGGTGCGTGCACGCGTAAGGCGCGCCGTTGAGGCTGCAGAGGGCGACTGGCTGTTTCCGGCCGATCTCTTCCCCGAGGCGCTGAGCGATCCCGGGTTCCTCTCGCTCGCGGAGGCGCGCGACGCGGCCGAGCGTCGTCAGATCATCGCGGCCCTGGAGCGGACGTCCGGGCAGGTCGGCGAGGCGGCTCGGATCCTCAGGATCTCCCGCACAACGCTGTGGGAGCGGATGCAGAAATTCGGCCTCTGATCGCCGAACCGGCGTTCGAGAATCCGAACACTCGCCGTTCTCCTGCGAATTGAGAGGGCTACCGCGGCGCAGCATCGTTGCTGGCTCGGTCGTCACCGACCACGTCTCGCGGTAGACTCGTTCAAATCAAGATAATAATCGGGAGGATCAGCTATGAAGTGTACGCGCCTTGTCGATGTCGGCCGCCGACAGTTTTTGCGTGGCGGCGCCGCCGCCACAGTCGGTGCCGCCGCCACCGCCGTGGCCGGCCAAGAGGCCCGAGCCCAAACGGCGATGGCCCGCGTCGACTACCCATCCAACCGCCTTGCGAACATCGCCGATCTGGCCCCGAACGAGCCGCTTGACGTCGCCTATCCCGATGCTGAGAGCCCGGGTGTGCTCCTGAAGCTCGGTCAGCCGGTCGAGGGCGGCGCGGGCCCGGAGGGCGACATCGTCGGCTTCTCCATCCTCTGCCCCCACAAGGGCTGGCTGCTTCAATACAATGCCGGCGACCGGACACTGAACTGCCCCGGCCACTACTCCCGCTTCGACTGCGAGGCCGGCGGGCAGCAGACCTGGGGCCACGCAACCCAGAACCTGCCGCAGTTCATACTGCGCGTCGACGGCGACGGCGAGGTCTATGCCGAAGGCGTGGACGAGCTGATCTACGGCCGCCTGTCGAACGTGCTCTGAGGGGAGGAGAACATGGCTTACAAACGTCAGATCGACCGTCTGCCGATCATTCCCGCGGACGCGAAGGTCCACAACGTGACCTGCCACTACTGCATCGTCGGCTGCGGCTACAAGGCCTATACGTGGCCGGTGAACAGGCAGGGTGGCACCGATGCCGGTAGCAACTGGGCCGGCGAAGACCTGTCGCAGCAGCAGCCGCAGGAGACCGACAACTGGTACGCGCCGTCGATGTACAACGTCGTCGAGCAGGACGGGAAGCCTGTCCATCTGGTGATCAAGCCAGATCAGGACTGCGTGGTGAATTCCGGCCTCGGCTCGGTTCGCGGGGCTCGAATGGCGGAGAACCGCCGCTCCGACGTGACCGGCACGCAGCAGCAGCGGCTGACCGAACCCTTGGTCTGGCGCTATGGGACTTGGCAGCCGACCAGCTGGGACGATGCGCTCGACCTGGTGGCGCGGGTGACCGCGCGCGTCGTGGACGCCGACAACGAGGACGACCTCTTCGTCTCGATGTTCGACCATGGCGGTTCGGCCGGCGGCTACGAGAACACATGGGGCACCGGCAAGCTCTACTTCGAGAGCATGAAGGTGAAGAATTGCCGGATCCACAATCGCCCGGCCTACAACTCCGAGGTCCATTCGACGCGGGACATGGGCATTGGCGAGCTTGCCTATTGCTATGAGGACTACCAGCTAACCGACGCGATCTTCATGGTCGGCGCGAACAGCCTGGAGACGCAGACCAACCTGTTCCTCAACCACATGATCCCCGGCATGCGTGGCGACACGATCACGAAGAAGGAGGCGGAGCTGCCTGGCGAGCCGCACGCGCCGGCCAAGGTGATTATCGTCGACCCGCGCCGCACAGTAACCCTAAACGCTTGCGAGCAGGCGGCGGGCAAGGAGAACGTGCTGCACCTGCAGATCGAGTCGGGCACCGATCTCGCGCTCTTCAACACGCTCTTCACCTACATCGCCGAGCAGGACTGGGTGGACCAGGCATTCATCGACGCCTCCACGTTCCGCAACGGTATCGCACAGCAGCAGGGACCGGCCTTTCCCTGTGCTCTCGGCAGTTTCGAAGAGGCGCTGGAGGCCTGCCGCATGTCGCTGGCCGAGGGCGCCCGGATCTGCGGCGTTCCGGAGGCCGATATCGTGAAGGCTGCCGAGTGGATCGCCAGCCCGAAAGAGGGTGGCGCGCGGCGGCGCACGGTCTTCCCCTACGAGAAGGGGATCATCTGGGGCAACGACAACTACCGCACCATCGGGGCGCTGGTGAACATCGGCCTCGCCACGGGCAACATCGGCCGCCCGGGCGGCGGCGTAGTCCGGCTCGGCGGGCATCAGGAAGGCTACATGCGCCCAGGCGAGGGCCATGTTGGCCGACCCGCGGCCTATGTCGACGACCTGCTCATCCGCGGTCAGGGCAAGGTCCACCACATCTGGGCGAACGACCACTACAAGACCACGCTCAACGCCTCCGAGTTCAAGCGTGTCTATAACCGTCGCACCAACATGGTGAAGGAGGCAATGGACGCCCGCCCCGGTGCCACGCGGGAGGAGATGGTCGACGCCATCGTCGCCGCGGTGGAGGCGGGCGGTCTGTTCTCGGTCAACGTGGACATCATCCACACCCAGATCGGGCAATGCGCCCATGTCATCCTGCCCGCGGTCGAGTCGGGCGAGATGAACCTGACCTCGATGAACGGTGAGCGAAGGATGCGCCTCGTCGAGAAGTACATGGATGGCCCCGGTTCGGCCAAGCCCGACTGCCTGATCGCCTCTGGCATGGCCCAGCACATGGAGAAGGTGCTCCGCGAGGAGGGCCGCGAGACCTATGCCGATCAGTTCCGGGGCTATGACTGGGTGACCGAGGAAGACGCCTTCATGGACGGCTATCACGCCAACACCGGCCAGATCGTCACCTACGACCGCCTCCGCGCCATGGGCAACAACGGCGTGCAGGAGCCGGTGGTCGGCTTCGAGGACGGCAAGCTGGTCGGCGTGAAGCGGCTCTATGCAGACGGCAGGTTCGACCGCCACGGCCGTGAGGACAAGAAGGCACTCTTCTGCGCCGGCGCCTGGCGGGGCCTGCAGGCGCCCGGCAAGGCTAAGCAGAAGGAGGCCCATGCCTTTCTCATCAACAATGGCCGGTCGAACATCAACTGGCAGAACTGGTTCCTCGACAAGGACAACGATTTTGTCGCCGACCGCTATCCCTATCCGTTTCTTGAGATCCATCCCGAGGACATGGCGGACCTGGGCCTGAAGGCCGGCGATCTCGTCGAGGTCTACAACGATGTCGGCGCAACCCAGGCCATGGCCTATCCGACGCCGACAGCGCGGCGCGGCGAGACATTCATGCTGTTTGGAGCCCCAACCGGCACACAGGGAAATGTCATCAACGCCGGCACGAACGAGCTGGTGCTGCCCAACTACAAGCAGACCTGGGCCGACATCAGAAAGATCTCGGATGCACCGGGGACGGTCGCGCATCTCTCCTTCAAGTCGAAGGAGTACGACGTCGGGTGACACCGCGCGGCGCGGATCGTCTGATCCGCGCCGCCGCTTCCGCCCGATGTCCACGGTCGAATTCGGTACTCGCACTCGGCGACGCCGGCCCGTGCATCGATGGACCACGCCCGCCTGCACTCAAGCGAGAGCCGCTCTGATCAAAAGAACCACTCTTGCTTCTCAATCAACTTGGTAAAGCAGGCCTCGCCCCTGCAGCGGCTGCTGACATTCGCAAAGCCGTCCATGCCTCAAGGACGGCTCCGTCCGCGGTGCCGTCTACGGGCTTCCCTGAACGTGCGCAGTCGCAGCGATCGGCAGCTCCTCCACCGGCGCCGCAGCATGAGCGTTGGAGGCCTCGGCCACGCTGGATGTTGGGCGCGCGCGCAACACGATCGCGTCGTATCCGGTGTGGGATTCGGATCGACCTAGTGCGGTGCCGCATGCTCAGTCGCACGCGGCATCCCGGAAGCAGCCATCGCGGCGACGCAGGCTTCTCTGGAGCATAAGCCTGCTCAACCGATGCCGAGACATTCCGCGCTCCAAAACGGTCACTCAGCGGCTTCGGGCTGGCAAACAGCAGCGAGCCTAACTCCGTCGCCCTCTGACGTGCCCCCACTGAAGTGGTCCACCCACTGGGACAGGGCTCTTCGGCTGGGACTTGCCTTCAATGGCCCGGATTTCGGGGAGACGCCCGGGACTTGTACAGTGGTGTGGTATGAGCTGTGGTATGGCTCTAGAGCAGATGTGTGTAAGCATCATAATTACAGATACTCAAAAGGTATGTGTGTCGGTTCTCTCTCCGCCATTATCGCATTGCTGTAGACCTTGTCCTGCAGGCCATGGCGCTCCGGCTCGCGGCACGGTCCGCGTGGCCGATTGGGCGTTCGGGAGCATGGGTCGGTGATGCGGCGGGGCGTCCTTCGATGATCGGCGTGCTCAGCCATTGCCCTTGAAGTCGTTGACATCAGGGCCAAGGAGCGCGCCGGCGACGAACGGCGGCGTTTAGCTCTCGGCGCGTTCGGGGGTTTGCAGGAGGCGGTGCAGGGCCTTGCTGATCTCGCCTCTGGAGGTCGGCTTCGTCAGGTACTGGTCGACATCCGTTGATTGCGGGGCCGGCTCGGCGGGGCGCTCGAAATATCCGCTGAGATAGATCGCCGGCATCTTCGGGTTCACCTGCCGGATCGCGTCGACGAGCTGCTGGCCCGACATGCCCCCGGGCATCACCACATCCGTCACCACGGCATCGAAGCCGGGGTCCTGGCGGAACTGCGCGAGTGCCGCCGAGCCGCTCGATACGTCGACGACCTCGTAGCCGAGGCTCGTGAGCAGCCGGGCCATGGTCCGGCGCACCTGCTCCTGATCCTCGGCCAGCAGCAGACGACCCGCACCGCGCTGCGACGCCTCTTCGGCACCGGCAGCAGCCACGATCTCGGCCGATTGCGCCGGAAAGGAGAGGGTGACGACCGTGCCAATGCCGGGCGTCGAGCGAAGCTCGATCGCACCGAGCGACTGGCGCATGAACCCGTGCACCACCGAGAGGCCGAGCCCCGATCCTTCGCCCGGCGGCTTCGTCGTGAAATAGGGATCGAGCGCGCGTTCCAGCACCTGCGGCGTCATGCCGGAACCGGTATCGGTCACCGTTAGGCGGGCATAGCGGCCAGGCGCAAGCGCCTCCTCGCTGCTCGGCTGGCTGTTCTCTGCCACCTCGAACTGCGTTGTCTCGATGGAGATCCGTCCACTCTCCCCGATGGCATCGCGCGCGTTCAGCACGAGGTTCAGGATCGCGGCTTCGAGCTGCGCGCGATCGACGAGCACCGTGCTCGGCGTTCTGTCCAGGATGCAGTAGAGCTCGATCATCGCCGGCAGCGTGCGCCGCAGGAGCGGCTCCATCTCTTTGACCGAACGGTTGAGGTCGATCATCTTCGGCGCCAGAACGGCATTGCGGCCGAGAAGCAGCAGCCGGCGGGTCAGGTCCGAACTCTGATCGGCGGCCGCCAGCACCTCGAGCACCAGCCCGGCGGCCTTCGGCTCGAGCGCCATCTCGTCCAGCAGCTCGGCATTGCCCTTGATCACCGCGATCAGGTTGTTGAAGTCGTGCGCGACGCCGCCGGTCAGCTGCCCGATCGCCTCGCGCTTCTGCGCCTCATAGACCATCGCGCGGCTGCGCTGGAGTTCGGCCTGCGCCTCCGCGGCATCCGTAATGTCGAGGACAAGGCTCGTCCAGACCGTCCCGCCGTTCTCCAGGCGTTTCGGTCTGCCCCGGCCATGCAGCACCTTCTGCGCGCCGGACGGTGTGATCATGCGCCAGCGCGCGGACCAGGGCGAGAGATCACGCGCCGACGTCATCACGCTGCGCTGCATCTCATCGCGATCCTCCGGATGGACCATGCGCCAGATCGCAGAGGGATCCTCGCCGATCTCCGCCGCCGTCATCTCCCAGATCCGCACGCAGCCCTTGCTGATATGCTCGATGCGGTCCGACCCGTCCGGCAGCAGCGTGTACTGGAAGATGACGCCCGGGATGCTGGACGCGATCTCCGAGAAACGGTCGTCCCTGAAGCGGATCTGCTGGTCCTTGCGCATCAGAACCACGAGCGCCCCCGCCGCGATCAGCGACAGAATGATCCCGCCGGCGATCGGGGGGGCGACCGCGCCCAGCGCAGCGGCAGTCACATCCGACGAGGGGCGGACACCGACGACGTAGAGCCGGCCATCCTCCGCCGTCTCGATCGTGACAAGCCGGCTCTCATGGACGAAGGTCATGGGGAACGCAGCCTCGTCGCAATCGCAGCTCTGCACGGCCCCGAGCGCGACTTCGTGCAGCGGCGCCGGCGCAACCGGCATTCCGATGCTGGTGAGCACGCTGCCTTCGGTTTCGTAGAGGAAGAGCCCCGCCTCCCCTGGCCGGCTCGATCCGATCGGCGTCGACGCGAAGAACTCGGCGCCCACCGACGTGGCGAGCACGGCGATCACCGCGCCGCTCTCGTTCGTGACCGCGCGGCTCATGGGGATTGTGCGATGCCCGTCCACGCGGCTCGCCACCGCGGCACCGAGATGGAGATGGCGGTCGGGGTTCTTCATCGCGTCCTGGAAGTACTGCCGGTCCGCGACATCCACGCCGAGCGCGGGCCGTGTCGGCCGCGTATCGCCCCGCACAATCCCGTCCGGATCCAGAACGATCATGGTTCTGAGCTTGGGCAGGCTGACCCGGATCGTCGCGAGTTCGTCATCGAGATCGAGGCCGTCCAGGGTGCCGTGCTTCTCGATCGTGAGCGCGACGAAATTGGCGGCGATGCGGAGCGAGCCGATGACCTGCCGGCTCTGCAGGGCGACGCGCGCGACGGCGGTCTCGGCATCCCGCATCGCGGCTCTGTGAGCGGAGCCGTAATAGATCGCGCCGAAGGCGAGCGATCCGAAGACCCCGACCGCGGCGACCAGAAGAGGCAACCGGTAGAGCGAGCTTGGCTTAGTCGTGTCCACGCAGCGTCCTTAGTGAAGGCCCGGCGCACTCCGCATCAATGCTTGGGCAAAAACGGGTCAAGTCTTCAGACGCTATCCTAGAGGCGGTCTACACAGCGGCGACGGTCATGCGAAGAATATCGCGAAGATCATTCAAGGAAACAGGCTTGCCGAGCACGGAGATCACATTCAGGTTCTCGAGCTTGCCGACACCGCCGGCCGCTCTCAGGTAGAGCGCCGGGTCTCCATGCAACATGTCTCCGCCACCGGAGACGACCACGATAGGGGTTTGAACGTGGTTCGCGGCCAGGAACCGCATGGTGTCAAAAGCATCCCGATGTCGCATGAAGACATCAAGGACGATGAGATCGAAATTCACCTCGGCTTCGGCGCTGTCATAGTGCTGAATGAGCTGGTTTCCGTCTTCAAATTCGAAAGCACTCCAGCCTTCCATTTCCGCAGTCGTTCGGATGAAGCGACGGAAACCGTCATTATCGTCAACGATTGCGAGGCGCATGATTGATCATGCCTTCCGATTCTTGGGCTTGCCTCATCCCAGTAGTGGCCTGACTGCTGGGGATTCAACATCAAACAGCCGCCGGGCGGGCCGCTTACCGCGGCATGGTTGGGTATTGCAAATCGCTCCACCCCGCGAGCCAAGCCCGGGATCCCGACAATGCAGCCCTGCTACGGGCAAGCCTTAGGCCGACATCGGGCGGATCGCCGCAAGCAGAGGCGTCGCAGAAGATCGCAGGCCGGCAGGACGGGCGGTGCCCTTCAGGCGCGCGCCTGTCGACGCGACGCCGAAACGAAAAGCGCCCGCCACGATCCGGGCGGGCGCAAGCACCTGGGAGCGCCGGAACCACTGGGGTTCCGGCGAACGGGGCGATCAGAGCTTCGCGCGCTCCGATCTGAGGGCGAGCCAGAGGCAGTAGCACATCGCCAGCACCACGACGGTGAAGGGGATGCCTGTCGACACCGCCGCCCCTTGCAGCGCGCTCAGGCCGCCGCCCAGGAGCAGGGCGATCGCCACCAGCCCCTCCAGCGTGCACCAGAACACCCGCTGCACCACCGGCGCGTCCATCTTCCCGCCGGCCGTGATCGTGTCGATCACGAGCGAGCCGCTATCCGAAGACGTGACGAAGAAGATGATGATCAGCACCAGCGAGATCGGCGCGATGATGCTGTAGAGCGGATACTGGTCGAGCAGCCGGAAGAGCGCGAGCTCCGGCTTGTAGGCGTCCACCACCACGCCGGTGATGCCCTGGCCGCCGCCGGAGTTGATCATGTCGATCGCCGCCCCGCCGAAGGTGGACATCCAGAGCGCGCAGACCAGCGTCGGCGCGATCAGCGCGCAGAGCACGAATTCGCGCACCGTGCGCCCCTTCGAGATGCGGGCGATGAACATGCCCACGAAGGGCGACCACGCGATCCACCAGGCCCAGTAGAAGGTGGTCCAGCCGTGGAAGAAGCTGGTGTCCTCACGCCCGAACGGGTTGGAGAGCGCGGGCAGCAGCAGCACGTAGTCCACCATCACGCTGGCATAGCGCGTCGCTGCGGTCACGACACCGCTCATCAGGATCACGAAGATGAAGAGCCCGACCGCCATGATCATATTGATCTCGGAGAGCCGCTTCACGCCTTTGTCCATGCCCAGAAGGACCGAGCCGAGGGCGACCGCCGTGATGCCGATGATGAGAAGGACCACCACGGTGTTGGTCGGCTCGATCCCGGTGATCTCGTTGAGCCCCGCCGCCACCTGCTGCGCGCCGAGACCGAGCGAGGTGGTCAGGCCGAAGAGCGTGGCGAAGACCGCGAGCGTGTCGATCGCATGGCCCCACCAGCCCCAGACCCGCTCGCCCAGGATCGGGTAGAAGGCCGAGCGCAGCGTGAGCGGCAGGCCCAGATTGTAGCAGAAGATCGCGAGCGACAGGCCCACCACCGCATAGACGGCCCAGCCTTCGAGCCCCCAGTGGTGAATGGTCCCGACGATCCCGATATACTCGTTGCCGGGCTGCGTGGGATCGATGCCAAGCGGATGCGCCGCACCGCCTTCCGCGAAGTTGTAGTAGGTGGGCTCGAGCACGCCGAAGAACAGCAGCCCGATGCCGATCCCCGCCGCGAACATCATCGCGATCCAGCCGGGATAGGAATAGTCGGGCTTGGCGTCCTTGCCCCCGATCCGCACCGAGCCGACGGGCAGCACGATGAGCGCGAGGCAGAACAGCGTCATGACATTGACCGACAGCACCAGGAACCAATCGAAGGTGCTGGTCAGCCACGGCCGCAGCCAGCCGAAAAACTCGGCGGACGCTTCCTGATTTGCCAGCGAGATCAACACGAAGGCGAAGATCACGACGCTGGAAATCACGAAGACCGGGTTGTGGATATCGAGGCCGAGGGGACGGATGTTGTCCTGCCCCATCGTGTAGTCGGTAGAAAACTCCATGCTTCTTTTCGCCGCATCTGGCGGTGAGTCAGATGTGCTCATGGATGTCATCCTCCCCTTGTTTCGGAATTTCGTTTCGTTGTTTGGGAGGGAGAGCGTCGAACGATATGAACCGATTGTCAAAGACTACGTCGTGAGCGCTGCGCCCTGATCCGGATCACAATCGAGACATGCGGATTGCATACAGCCCTCTTGATCAAGCGCAATGACCGCGCCTTGCGCCGGTGAGACGCTGAGAAGATCGAAAGGGAGGACAAGATGTTCGCAAAGATCATGATCCCAGTGGATCTCGCCCACACGGAACAGATGGGCAAGGCGCTCGAAGTTGCAGCGGAAACTGCAAAGCTCCACGGTGCGGAAGCCTGTCTCGTGGGGGTGACCCAGTCTGCCCCGACCGATATCGCGCCCAATCCCGAGGCTTTCGCCGAGCGCCTGGCCGGCTTTGCGGCAGAGCGATCCGAGGGCCTCGGCGTGCCCTTCAAGACGCATTCGGAGGTGAGCCACGACATCTCCGTGGAGCTGGAGACGATGCTGACGCGCGCGGCCGACACGATCGGCGCCGATCTCATCGTGATGGCCAGCCACAAGCCGGGCCTCGCCGAGCACATCTTCGCATCGCATGCGGGATACCTGGCCTCGCATGCCGACATGTCGGTCTTCGTGGTCCGCTGACACCCCTGCCGCGGCCGGCGCGCAAGGCCGGCCGCCGATCTTTACAAAATAGCGCTGCAGCGGTAACTTAGGGACTGATTTGAACAAAATTATTCAGGTTGCGTCGCCATGCAGGACGTCCAGAACCTTGCATATCTGTGCTCGGTGCTCGTGGGGTATCTCCTGCCCATGGCGAGCCAGAGCCTCGATGCCTACATCGTCGAGCTCCGCGAAAAACGGCGCGACGACAGTCCGGTAAACCGGTTCTTCGACAGGAACTGGCCGCTCTTCTCGGTGCTGGGCTGGCTGCTGCTGATCGCGTTCCTGCTCATGGCGTCGATCCTCTTGACCGTCCAGAGCGTGAAGTCGGAACTCGGGCTCGATGCGCTTGCCGCGGCGCTGCGGGAACAGGCCCCCCCGCTCTTCGCACCGGTGACCATGAACATCGCGGTGGGCCTGCTCACCGGCCTCCTCATCCACCAGTTCCGCGCCATGATGAAGCGCGAGCCGGATGTGAAGACGCTGCGGTTCTTCTCGCGCCTCACCCCGGTCCTGCTGCTCCTCGCCTTCGGCATGTTCCGCGACGAGCTGCACAGTTTCAGCCGCTACATCCGCACGGTGGACACGCCCTATGTAAGCATCGACTTCAACGTGCAGGATCAGGCGCGGGAACTCTATTTCGAGACGGCGCAGACCGCGGCGACGCGCCAGGAGACCGAGTTCGAATACGGTGTCGCGGCCTATCTGCGCACCACCTCCTCCGCCCTGCAGCACATCGCCCGCGTCTTCGCCATCTGCCATCCGGACAACCAGGTGAACTGCCTGCCCATGGGCACGGTGATCGAGCCCTTCCACGGCCCGCAGAAGCCGCAACTCGACCCGAACACGCTGGCGCAAGTGCTGCATTATTCGCGGATCATCCAGGAGATGCGCGGCTGCATCCTGAACTTCAAGGAACGTTTCCGAAGCGGGGTGCCGATCCAGGACGAGCTCTCCGAAATCGCGATCGAGTATGCCAGCTCGCTCCTCGACGAAGATGTGGCCAGCGTCGACCCGGAGCACGCCAGAAACATCGAAAAGATCATCCACTCGATCTATCGGGGCGCGCGCATGCTCCGCGGCCAGTCCAGGAAATGCCAGCCGATGGGGCCGGAGTCGCTGCGTTACATGAAAGACTTCCGCTCGAAATACGCAGAGACCGTGCGCGCGGTGCAGCGTGACATCGGGCCGGGGGCACCGGATCGTGCGGACTACTTTCCCTATTACGACATGATCGGCACATCCTTCCTGCTCGCCTCGGGCCACGCGGTGGAGGCGGCGTTCCATCTCGACGATGCGGCGCGGGACTGGCTCACGCGCCGGGGCCTGACGCCGGAGCCGAAAACCGAGACGGAGGCGAAGCCGGCGGAGATCACCAATCGCCGCTTCGGCACGCTGCGTTACGACCCGGCAGCCTTCGACGGTCTCGATCTGCTGACCTTCCAGGTGGGCCTCGAGCTCCTGGCGCGCCGGGAATACATGTTCGACCGTGCCGGGATCCGCGAGCATCTGCCCACCACGCGGGACGATATCCGCTCCTTCGTCGGCCTCTTCCTGTCGCGCAATTCCAGCATCGATGTGGGCGGCTTCAGCGGCGGCGGCACGGACACGCCCGACACGGTCGAGCCCGCGCTCGCGCAATGCACCAAGCTCGGCCGTGCCGGCATCGTCTTCGCCGCACGGGACGAGCGGGAGCGGCGGCGGGACCTGCGCGCCTTCTTCCCGAGCGACACCGACCACACCGCGAAGGCCGCGATCTACGTGCTGGTGACCCCGCGCGACGCGGAAGCCGACGACGAGGCGATGAAAGCGGCCGAGGCGGCGTTCCCCGGCGAGTGGCCTTTCGCGGACGCGCCCGCGACGGCCTCGAGCTATCTGCGCGACCTGCTGTTCTACTGGACCTATCTCTCCGTGCAGCACACCGTCTCGCTGGCCGAGGGAGTGGAGGGCATCGGGCCGAACCGGCGCGAGGCCGCACGCAACCTCTACGATGTCGCCGTGAAGAAGCCCGGCCTTCTGCGCGGCTGTTTCGGCGAGGACCTGATCGACGACATGCCCCGGCACGACAAGCGCGGGATCTATGACTGGCGGGTCATGCGGACGCTCTTCGCCTTCGCCTATGCCAAGCTGGAGGGCTTTCACGCCCAGACCATCCAGAAGCGCCAACGCCTGCTGGCCTCCTCCGCGAGAGGCGTGCAGCTCGCCGCCGTCAAGCAGAGCCTCTGCGCCGCGGAGGACGCGCTTCGGGTGACCCTTCAGCTCGCCGAGGATGTGCGCCACTTCGAAGCGGACGGCGATCTCGTGGAGCTGGACAAGACGGTGATCGCGGACCGGATCGACGAGGCGCGCAGCATGCTGAGCGCCATTCCGCCCGACAGCTGCCCGTGAGGGTGCAGGTGACGCGGTTCGTGAGCGATCGAGTGAGTTTCGTCACAGAATTCCAATGGGCTGCTGTGCGATGTTGCGAGGAATTTGAAGGAGTACGGAGTCTCGAATGAGCAAGCTTCTCTTGATTGCAGTCATTGCCTGCGTCGTGCTGGGCTTCGGTGAGGTCGCGGCGGGTACAGTAAACCCGCCCTGAAGCGCCGGTCTGAGCACGACACCCGGAAGATACGAAGCGGACCGCCGGGACACCCGGCGGTCTTCTTCATGTTCGGGGATCAGTTCCGGCGTTAGCCGTCACTCGCCGGCAGTGGGGCCGGTCGTGGGATCGACAGGACCGGCAGAGACGACATGGGACGCGCCACCGATCAAGTCTACAACCACGTAAGCCGATGCTGCGCCGACAGCGATAACGGCAATGGCCAGCAGTACAGCAATCATGATATCAGCCGCATAACTTCTCGGATGGCTAAACATTGTGACATTCCTCACGACCAATAACCAAATCAAGGCTTTCAATATGATGGGAGAGGTGAGTTTTTCGGGATTGCGTTTCAAGGTGGCAGGGCAGAATCTAGGGAACTTTTTGCGAGCGGCGTGGTTTCCCCGCATGGTTTGCCCAAAGCATGGGCGTTCGCGCAGGCACGCCGCGGCATGACGTTGCCTTGACGACGGGGGTTGCCATCGTGCGAGCGTTTCGCTAGTTGCCGGCTCACCAAGGATCTGCGGTCGTGGCGGAATTGGTAGACGCGCAGCGT
>JBCBWF010000191.1:0-9079 GCA_039817245.1 Pseudomonadota bacterium
GCTCCGCCAGGATCCGGCGATGGCGTTCGATCTTGTTGCGGGGCATGGGCTCCTCCTCGCCCTAGCATGACCCTCACCGCAGGCCAGGGCTAGGCCGGGCGAGGGCAGAGCGGCTGCCGGGTGCCCCGGCCCCCGAGCCGGGGCCTCCTCGACGCGGCAGGGAGGTCCCGGGTCAGGCCCGGGACCCCGATCGGCGCCGCGCGCTCACCCGGCCGCGCCCTCTGCGCTTGTCATGCGCCCGCCGAGCCGCTTCAGTGGGGCAGCCGCCGCACCGGGGAGGGAAGCCATGGGCTGGAAGACCGCGTTCCGCTCGTTCTACTACGCCAACGCCGAGGAGCCGGCGGATATCCGCCTCGATCCCGCCACCACGGCGCTGCTCGTGATCGACATCCAGAACACCTATCTGGAGGAGAAGGAAACGCCCGCCGAGACCGCGCGCTGGCAGCCCTTCTTCGAGCGCATGCGCAGCACCGTCATCCCCAACACCGCCCGCCTCGTCGCCGATGCGCGCGCGCGCGGGGTGGAGGTGATCTTTGCCCGCATCGCCTGTCTCAAGGAGGACGGGCGCGACCGCTCGCTCAGCCAGAAAAAGCCCGGCTTCAACTACCTGCTCCTGCCGAAGGACCGCTCGGACAGCCAGATGGTCCCCGAACTCGAGCCCCAGGGCGACGAGATCACCGTGCTCAAGACCACCGATTCCGCGCTCACCGGCACCAATCTGCGGCTGGTCCTGCACAATATGGGGATCCGGACCGTGATCTGCGCCGGCATCTTCACGGATCAGTGCGTCTCCTCCACCGTGCGCAGCCTCGCCGATGAGAGCTTCGACGTGCTGGTGGTCGAGGACTGTTGCGCCGCGGCCACCGATGCGCTGCACCGCCACGAGCTGGAAGTGATCAACATGATCTACTGCCACGTGGTCTCGCTGGAGGAGGTCACGGGCTTCTACACGCCCGCCGGCTGAGGCCGGAACGCCCCGCCCGTCTCTCCGCCCC
The DNA here is from genome assembly GCA_039817245.1 of Pseudomonadota bacterium. Lineage (GTDB taxonomy): Bacteria > Pseudomonadota > Alphaproteobacteria > Rhodobacterales > Rhodobacteraceae > Thermohalobaculum. Next base: position 996 of record JBCBWF010000191.1, read on the forward strand.
GCTCAGCCGGAGGCGGGGACCAGGCGGCCGAGCCGGGCCATCAGCGCGCCGCGATTGCAGGAGATATCCGCCACCGTCACGCTGTCCAGCACCTCGAGAAAGGCCTGCGTCGCCTCGGTCAGCTTCTCCGAGAGCCCGCAAATGCCGATCAGGCGGCAGGTATTCGTGTCCGGGTTGAAGCATTCGACCAGATCGAGCGGACCTTCGGTGACCCGAAGCACGTCTCCGATACGGATCTGCGAAGCCGGCCGGCCGAGCCGGAATCCGCCGCCCCGCCCGCGAACGGTCTCGAGCAGCCCCGCCTGTCCGAGCTCGTGCACGATCTTCGTCACATGCGCGCGGCTCAGCCCATGGGCGTCGGCCACGTCATGCACCCGGCAGAGATGGGGATCATGCAGGGCCGCGTATTGCAGGACCCGCAGCGCATAGCTCGTGTAGTTCGTCAGTCTCACAGCAGTCTCCAGCATCGAAGCAACAGTGAGTGTCTGCTGCGCAGCACCGCCTTACAACCCGTCTCGCCCCGATAGCTCCCGGTTTGTGGCGCATTTTTAGGCGAAAAGCGACCGCTTTCGATGCGCATAGCGCCGGTAGATGGAAAACGCTTTCATAAAGGGGACACGCAGCCCCGCGGCATCACAGTGCAGCCGCCGCAGGCCCGCTCCCGGCCAGCGCTTCCAGATCGGCGAGATGGCCTGTCTTGAGCCAGACCCGTGCCCCCTCCGCCCCCGCTCGCGCCGCGAGCCGGCCGCCGGCGGGGACGCGCAGCCAGGAGTGTTTGCGCAGCGCCTCGCCGCTCTCCTCGGCCGTGCCCTCCAGCACCAGCACCTCCGCGCCGCCGGGCAGCGCCATCGCCACCTCGGCCTCCGGCGCCCAGGTCTCCAGGCGCACCGTTTCACGCGCATCGCGGAAGAGCTCGGCCACCGCCACGCCCGGGCGGGCCGGGTCCGCCACCGGTTCCGCACGGTTCATGTCGGCCATCACCTGCGTGCGATCCTCGGCATCCATCTGCCAGAGCTTCACGAAGATCGTGCAGCCCGGCGCCGAGGCGGGCGTGTGGCGCGAGGTCGGCGGGTTGCGCACATAGCTGCCGGCCGGAAAGTCCCCGGTCTCGTCCTGGAACACGCCTTCGAGCACGATGTATTCCTCGCCCCCGCCATGGGTGTGGGCGGAGAAGGCGCTGCCGGGCGCGAAGCGCACGATCGTCGTCGCCCGAGCCACCTCCTCGCCGATGCGGTCGAGCGGGCGGCGCGCCACCCCGGGCATCGGGCTGTCGAGCCATTCGATCTCGTCCGCGTGCAGCAGAACCCGCTGGGTGAAATCGGCGTTGATGCGCATGCGCGGCCTCCCGTTGTCGCTCGCCTGAGAGATGGGCGCGGCCTCCGCCTGCCGCAAGCGGTTTTCAGACGGCGCTGACAAGCCGGTGACCGGCGCCCTCCAGCGCGCGGGCCAGGGCGGCGATATGCGCGGGCCCCACCTCGCAGCAGCCGCCCACGATGCTTGCCCCCTCCGCGACCCAGGCCAGCGCATGGGCGGCATAGGTGGCGGGGTCGAGATCGCGGCGCGCCTCCAGAACCGCGACCGTGAGGCCCGGTCTCAGCGCCTCGACGCCGGTGAACCCGTTGGCATAGGCGCCGAAAGGAACCCCAGCGCAGACGAGTTCCGGCACCGAGACGCCGATTGTCTCGGGGCGCGAGCAGTTGACGAGAACCGCCTCCGCGCCCGCCTCCGCGATCGCCTGCGCTGCCTCCGCCAACGGCTCGCCCGAGCGCAGCCGCCGCCCGTCCGCATCGTCTACCGTGAAGGCGATCCAGACGGGCAGGCCGCTCTCGCGCGCCGCGTCGAGCGCCGCGCGCGCCTCCGCGATGCTGGGCAGGGTCTCGCCGAGATAGAGGTCGACGCCGGGGCGCTGGGCCGCCACGAGCCGGCGATACCCGGCCAGCGCCGCCGCGGGTTCGGGGGCGAGGAAGGGCTGGTAGCTCGCGAGCAGCGGGGGCAGGCAGCCGGCGATCCGCACCGGGTGTGCGGCACCCGCACGCGCCTCCGCCGCTGCCGTCAGCGCCGCCGCCTGCAGCGTCTCGAACGCCGCCTCACGCCGTGCCTTGGCCAGCCTTCCGGGCGTCACCGAGTAGCCCGCCGTCGTCAGCACCCGCGCGCCGGCGGCCACGAAATCGCGGTGCACGGCGGTGACAAGCTCCGGTTCCTCCGCCAGCGTATCCGCCGACCAGAGCGGCGCCGGCGGGCGGGCGCTCCGGCGCATCAGCTCCTGGCCCATCCCGCCATCGAGCAGCACGATGTCCCGGCCGCCCTTCTCAGACACCGTGATACTCGCGGTACCAGGCCACGAACCGCCCCAGCCCCTCGGCGAGCGGCGTGTCCGGCGCAAACCCTGTCTTGGCGCGCAGATCCGCGGTCTCCGCATAGGTCGCGCGCACATCGCCGGGCTGCATGGGCAGGAACTCCATCCGCGCCTGCCGCCCGGTCGCCGCCTCCAGCGCCGCGATGAAATCCATCAGCGCCTCGGGCCGGTGATTGCCGATATTGAAGATCCGGTGCGGCGCCCAGCTCCGCGCAGGCTCGGGGCGCGCGCGGTCGAAGGCCGGGTCGGGTGCCGCCGGCCGGTCCAGCAGCCGCAGCATCGCTTCCACCACATCGTCCACATAGGTGAAGTCCCGCTCCATCTGGCCGTGGTTGAAGACCTTGATGGTCTCGCCGGCGAAGAGCGCGCGGGTGAAGCTGTAATATGCCATGTCCGGCCGGCCCCAGGGGCCGTAGACGGTGAAGAACCTGAGCCCGGTCGCCGGGATCCCGTAGAGATGCGCATAGGTATGCGCCATCAGCTCGTTGGCCTTCTTCGTCGCGGCATAGAGGCTGACAGGGTGGTCCACGCTCTGACCGGTCTCGAAGGGGACCCGCTCGTTGCCGCCATAGACCGAGCTCGAGGAGGCGTAGAGCAGATGCGCCGTGCCCGCCGCCCGGCATCCCTCGAGCACGTTGAGAAAGCCGACGAGGTTGCTGTCCGCATAAGCATGCGGCGCCTCGATCGAGTAGCGCACGCCCGCCTGCGCGGCGAGGTTGACCACGCGCGCGGGCCGCAGGCGGGCGAAGAGCGCGGCCATCGCCTCCCGATCCGCCAGATCCACCGGCTCGAAGGCGAAGCCGGGCCGCCCCTCCAGCCGGGCCAGCCGGGCGCGCTTCAGCGCGGGGTCGTAATAGGGCACCAGATTGTCGATGCCGAGCACCGGGCGTCCCGCCGCCAGCAGCCGTTCGCAGAGGGCCGCGCCGATAAAGCCGGCCGCGCCGGTGACGAGGACGGTCTCGCCCGCCATCTCAGGGCCGGCCGACGGAGACGTATCGGAAGCCCGCCGCGCGCGCATCCTCCGCCCCGTAGATGTTGCGCAGATCGATCATCCGGTCGCCCCGCATGCTCTGCTTCAGGCGGGTCAGATCGAGCGCGCGGAACTCGTTCCACTCGGTCAGGATCACCAGCGCATCCGCCTCCGCCGCGGCCGCATAGGCGTCGTCATGCCAGCTCACGCCGGGGAGGAGGGCGGCGCCCTCCTTCCGTCCCTCCGGATCGGTGACGCGGACATCGGCGCCCGCGCCGATCAGCGCCGGCACCACGGTGAGCGAGGGCGCCTCGCGCATATCGTCGGTGTTGGGCTTGAAGGTAACGCCCAGCACGGCGATGCGCCGGCCCGCCAGACGGTCGTCCAGCGCCTCGCTGATCTTGGCCACCATGTTGCGCTTTCGCGCATCGTTGACGGCGATCACGGTCTCGACGATCCGGAGCGGCGAGGCATGCTCCTGGCCCGTGCGCGCGAGCGCCGAGGTGTCCTTGGGAAAGCAGGAGCCGCCATAGCCCGGCCCGGCATGCAGGAACTTCGAGCCGATCCGACCGTCGAGGCCGATGCCATGCGCCACATGCTGGACATTCGCACCGGTGCGCTCGCAGAGATCGGCAATTTCGTTGATGAAGGTGATCTTCGTCGCAAGAAACGCGTTGGCGGCGTATTTGATGAGCTCGGCACTCTCCAGCGAGGTGAAGACGATCGGCGTCTCGCGGAGATAGAGCGGGCGGTAGATCTCGCGCAGCACCCCCTTGGCGCGCTCGGAGGTCACGCCGCAGACCACGCGGTCGGGCCGCATGAAATCCTCGATCGCCGCGCCTTCGCGCAGGAATTCGGGGTTGGAGGCGATGTCGAACTCGGCCTCCGGATTGGCCGTGGCGATGCGCCGGGCGATCTCGGCATTGGTGCCCACGGGCACGGTCGACTTTGTGACCACCAGGGCGTAGTCCGCGATGAGGCGCGCGACCTCCTCGGCGGCGGTGTAGACATATTGGAGATCCGCATGCCCGTCGCCGCGGCGGGTCGGGGTGCCGACGGCGATGAAGATCGCCTCCGCACCGTCCATCGCGGCGCTGAGCGAGGTGGTGAAGGCGAGGCGGCCGGCCTCGGTGTTGCGCGCGATCAGGCTGTCGAGGCCCGGCTCGTAGATGGGCACCTCGCCGGCCTCGAGGCGGGCGATCTTGGCTGCGTCTCGGTCCATGCAGATCACTTCATGGCCGAAATCCGAGAGGCAGGCGCCGGAGACGAGGCCGACATAGCCGGTTCCGATCATCGCGATACGCAATGGGAGGGTCCTTCTCGCTCGACTGGTGGCGGCACCGGATGCGGCATAGGGGCTGCATGCCGTGTGCGTCGCCCGTGCATGCCGCCCGGCATGGCCTTCGGAGGTTCCGTTAAATCTCCCAGGCCCGCGCGGCAAGGGGGGCGATCGTGGCAGCCGGCACGACCGCGGGCCCGGCGCTGCGCGCAGGCCGGCCCGGTACCGGGCCGGCTCCGGCGTCTTTCGCGGTCCGGAGCGGGGCGGGGCGGCCCGGCCGGGATCCGACGCCGGGGGGCGGCGGACGTGTGCGCCGAGCTATGGGAAGCCCGGCGCAGAGGTACGGTGGGTCCGGGTCAGGAGACGGCCTTCTCCTCCGCAGCCTCGGCGGCTTCGGGCTCGGCGGTATCCGCCTTCGGCGCTTCGAGGGCGGGGGGCGGCGGGGCCGGGGGCTCGGCCGCAGCCGCGCTGCCGCCGACGAGCATCGGCAGCATGGACGGCTCCGTGATCATGCCCTTGGCGGTGCCGGGCGCGTCGATGGCGCGGACCAGCCATGTGCGGCTCTCGCTGTCCGGCTTGCCTTCGGCGCGGGTAATGGCGGCCATGATGGTGCAGTAGCGCGCCGAGGGCTCGGTCTCGTTGGTCTTGCGCAGATGCTCGCGCGCGCCCTTCAGGTCGCCGGTGGCGAGTGCCAGCTCGGCGCTGGTGTAGTGGCTCTGCGCATGGTCCGGGTTGGCCTCGAAGAGCGTGTCGAAGCGGCTCCGGCGGTCCACTGCGGTCTCGTCCGGCTCCAGCGCGGCGAAGGCGGCGGCGAGGCGCGGCGAGGGGGCGGCCTTCCAGGCATCCGCCAGCACGCGTGCGGCCTGCTTGGTGGCGCCGGTCTCGTCCAGCATCGCGGCCGCCTTGGTCACGGCATCGACATTGGTGGGGTCGATCTTGGCGCTCTCGACCGCGAGCTTCAGCGCCTCGCCCCCGCGCCCGGCATCCGCGCTGTCCTCGGCCTGGGCGAGCGCCAGCATTGCCTCGCGCCGGTTCGCCTCGCCCTCCGCGATCTGGCCCGCGCGCTTCAGCGAGCCGAGGGTCACCCGGGCGCCTTCCCAGTCGAAGGCCTGGCTCTGCAGGGTATAGAGCGTCTCCAGCGTCTCCTTGTCATCCGCCTTCAGCCCGGCGGCAGTGCGCGCGAGGATGAGGGCCGTATCCCGGTCCCCCTCGCTCTCGGCGATGCGCAGGAGGCCCTTCACGCCCACGAGCGCGGTCTCGGGATTGTCCGAGAGCGCCTTGTAGTAGGTCTTCGCGCGGACCGGCTCGCCGGCGAGCTCCGCGGTCTGCGCCATGGTCAGGCGGGTGAGCTCGGGGCGCTGCAGCATCCGCTCGGCGCGCTGGGCCTTCTGCTTGGCGCGGCGCAGATCGCCCGACACGATCGCGGCATGGGCACCGGCCAGTGCCTCCGTTCCCTTGCGCTCGCGGTTGCGCTCGAAATAGCGGCTGAACGCGGTCTCGTCGCCCATGATGAAGTTGAACACCGCGATGCCGATGCCCGTGACCTTGAGCGCGAGCCAGAGGGCCGCGAAGCCGCCGAGCACGAGGCCTGCGAACATCAGCGGACGCAGCGTCCACTCCTGCTCGCGGAAGGTGATCACCACGCCATCGCCCTCCGGCGCGGTGAGAAGGTAGTTCACGCCAACAGCAAGCGCGCCGACGATGCCGATGAAGATCGCGAATTTGATGATGGAATTGAGCATCTGGTCCCCCCGGGGCTCATTCTTGCTGGCTGTTGAGCGTGGCGGTCCAGGCGTCGAAGGCCGCCTCCGCCGCCACGCGTTCACGCAGGTCGTCGAGCCACGGGCCGAGCGCGGCCCTGGCATGCTCGGGCAGGCTCTCCGCCTCCGCAAGGGCTGTCGCGCTGTCGCCGGCCGTGATGGCGGCCCCGGTGCGGCTCAGGATGGCGGAGACATCGTCGCCCTCCTGCGCCTCGGTGGGGCGGGCGATGAGCTGGCTCTGGAACCAGGCGGTGGCCTGGCCGAAGGCATCCTGCTCGGGCGCGTTGACGGCGATATCGGCGCGCAGGGCCTCCTGCGCGGCCGGGCCGAAGCGCTCGGCGAGCAGCTCGGGCGTTGCCGTGCCGCCGGCCGCGGCGGAGAGCGCCTCGGGCGGCGCCGTGTCGGTCAGCGCCGCGAGCGCGGCGAGGTCGTCCTCGAAGGCGAGGCCCTCGGAGAGCCGCGTGCCCACCGTCTCCGTGCCCGATGCGAGGGCTGCGGCAAACTGGGCGGCCTCCGCCTCCTCGCGCTGGCGTTCGAGGGCGGCAGCGGCCTCCGCGCGCTGGCGCTCGAGCTCGGCGGCGGCCTCGGCACGCGCCTGCTCGGCCGCGGCATCGGCGGCGGCCTTCTCCTCGGCGCGGCGCGCTTCCGCCTCGGCGCGGGCGGTCTCGGCCGCATCGATCGCGCCCTGAAGGCCCGCAACGCGGGCATCGAGCGCTTCGAAGGCCTCGGCCGTGGCCGCCTTCGGAAGTGCCTCGAGCGTTCCGAGACGGCTGCGCACGCCTGCGAGATCCTGCGCGTTCACCTCCGGCTCGGCGGTCTCGAGTGCCTCGATGCGGGCTGCGAGCTTGGCGTCGAGCGCGGCGACGTCCTCCGGCTTCACGGCGGGCTCGGCGGTCTCGAGTGCCGTGATCCTTTGGCCGAGGCGTTCGCCGAGCGCCTCGACATCGCCGGGCATGGCCGGTGCGTCGGCCGTCTCCAGCGCGTTTATGCGAATGCCGAGGCTGGCGCCGAGTGCTGCGAGATCACCGGGCATGGCCGGCGCATCCGCAGTCTCGAGCGCCTCGATCCGCTTGCCGAGGCTGTCGCCGAGGGCGGCCACATCGCCGGGCATGGCGGGCGCGTCTGCGCTCTCCAGGGTGCCGACCCGCTCGCTGAGCGAAGCCAGCGCCTCGGCGCTCGCGGGCGTCGCCGCACCTTCGAGTGCTGCCACGCGGGCTTCGAGCGCCTCGACCAGCTCGGCGAGCGCCAGGGCCTCGCCGACGCGGCTTTCCACGCCGTCGATCCGACCGGTCGTCGCGGCGGCATCCTCGCGGATGGTCGCGAGCTGGTCGCGCACCGCCTCCGCTTCCTCGCCGATGCCGCTGCGCGCGAGCCGGCTCTCCATCGTCGAGACGCGGCTGTCGATCCGGCCGACCTGCCGCATCTCGGCGGTGCCGGTCTGCGTCAGGAACTCGGCGACGGGCTCGGGCACATGCGGGGCGAGATGCGGCGCGCCCCAGACGGCGCCGACCGCGCCGGCGATCGCGGCGACAAGGACCGAGAGCAGCCAGCCTGCGGTGCTGCCGCTGCGCGCAGGGGCCGGCGCAGGCGCAGGCGCTGCCACGGGCGCTGCCGCGGGCGGGGGCATCTGCGCGGCCTGAGCCCGGCCGCGGGCCGCCGCGGGCTCCGGCGCCGCGGGGGCAGCCGCGCCGCTCTCGCGTGCCGCTGCCGCAGCATTCA
>JBCBWF010000155.1:0-10812 GCA_039817245.1 Pseudomonadota bacterium
CGGCGGAGGCGGCGGCGGAGGCGGCGGCGGAGGCGGCGCGGGCTATGTCGGTATCCTGGTTTGGACCCACCGCCGCAAACCAGGATACCGACATAGCCCGCAGCGATGGCAACACGATGGCAACGCGGCCCTTCTCTTCCTCGATATCCGAAAGCGCAAATGTCGGGAGGGTTCGGAGCGCGGCGCGGGCCGCAATCGTCACAGCCACCGCGCGCGGCTGACCGCCGAGCCACCGCTCCAAGGCCTCGCGATCTTCGAAGGGAGGCCCCCTCCGCCGCCCGAGCACTCTGTCATCAAGGCTTGCCATGGCCTGAAGGGTCCGAACAGATCCTGCCCGCGCACCATGGAGGATTTGCCGGCACGGGGAAAGGCGGGCCGCGCGCGGGGTCGTGATGCGGCGGGCCGCGCCGGGCGTGGTAGGGGAACCGCGCAACCCTCTGTTTCCGGGAGACTCGCCCCATGAGCCTGCGCATCAACGACACGGCCCCCGATTTCGAGGCGGACACCACCGCCGGGCCCATCACGTTCCACGACTGGATCGGCGACGGCTATGCCATCCTGTTCAGCCACCCGAAAGACTTCACGCCGGTCTGCACCACCGAGCTCGGCACCATGGCCAAGATGAAGGACGCCTTCGCCGCGCGCGGCGCCAAGATCATCGGCATCTCCGTCGACCCCGTGGAGAGCCACCACAAATGGAAGGCCGACATCCAGACCGCCACCGGCGGCGCGGTGGACTACCCGCTGATCGGCGACCCGGAGCTGAAGATCGCCAAGCTCTACGACATGCTCCCCGCCGAAACCGCCGGCAGCGCGGAGGGCCGCACGCCCGCGGACAACGCCACCGTCCGCTCGGTCTTCGTGATCGGGCCGGACAAGAAGGTGAAGCTCACGCTCACCTATCCGATGACCACGGGGCGCAACTTCGACGAGCTGCTGCGCGCGCTCGACTCGATCCGCCTCACGGCCGAGCACAAGGTCGCCACGCCGGCCAACTGGAGCCCCGGCGAGGATGTGATCATCACCCCCGCCGTCTCCGACGAGGAGGCCGAGGCGAAGTTCGGCGGCTTCGAGCGCAAGCTGCCCTATCTCCGCACCACCAAGCAGCCCGGCTGACACTGCGCGCGACGGGGCGGCCCAGCCGCCCCTCGAACCCACGCCGTTGCCCGGGCAACGAGCGCACGGAATACCCCCTGCGGCCGCTCCCTCCCACGTCATCATGGGGGCAAAACCACGAACATAGTATGAACATGAAGCGGCTTCGATCCAATCGGCAACGAAGCCGACATGGTCACCCACCGTTCATAGATCGTTGCCCACAATGACGTGGGCGGGCGCGGCCGCAGTGACCCGCCCACCCGCTGCGGAGCGCCCGATCAGGCGGCCGCCAGTCCAACCCCAGTAAGGCCAGCCCCAGTAAGGCCAGTCCCAGTCAATCCAGCCCCAGTCAGGCCAGTCCCGCTCAGATCGTCGGGCCGAGCGGCAGGTCGCGCAGCCGCTTGCCCGTCGCGTTGAAGATGGCGTTGCCGATCGCCGGCAGGATCGGCGGCACCCCCGGCTCGCCCACGCCCGCGGCATGCACCGAGAAGGGCTGCTCCACGATGTGCACCTCCACCGCCTCGGGGAAGTTGTCCGCGCGCACCACGTCGTAGTCGTGGAAGTTGGACTGCTGCACCCGGCCGTCCTCGAAGGTGATCCCCGAATGCAGGGCCGCCGTCATGCCCATCACGGCCGCGCCCTCCATCTGGCTGCGCACCCGCTCGGGGTTGGCGACGAACCCGCAATCGAGCCCGAAATGCACCTCCGGCACGCGGATCACGCCGTCGACCACGCGCACCCTCGCCGCCGCCGCCACGTAACTGACGAAGCTGCGATGGACCGCAAGCCCGATCCCCTCGCCCTCCGGCAGCGAACGCCCCCAGCCCGCCTTCTCGGCCGCCAGTTCCAGCACGGCCGCGAGCCGGCCCGTCTCGATCGGGTACTCGTCATAGACCTCGCCGTAGTTCCAGAAATCCTCCGGCATCGCCGAGGCCGCCACGTCCAGCACCCGCGCCGGCCCGATCAGCTCGAGCAGCATCTCCTTCTGGTCGCGCCCCAGCTCCTCGGCCAACTCCGCCGCGAAGCTCTGCACCGCCCAGGCGCGCGGGATGTTGGAGACCGCCCGGAACCACCCGATCCGCGTATGCGCGAGCGCCTTGGCGTTGTCGCAGCGGATATTGGGGATGTCGAAGGGCATATCCACATGCCCCATTCCCGTCTCGATGAAGAACTGGTTGCCCCCGTCCGGCGCGAAGGTCGACAGGATCGAGGGCGCCACCGAGGTATGGTGCCAGCCCGTCACCTTGTCCTCGGCATCGAGCGCCACCTGGATCCGCTCCACCGACGCGGTGTGGAAGAAGCTGTGGCGGATATCGTCCTCGCGCGTCCACTGCACGCGCACGGGCTTGCCGGTCTCCTTGGCGAGCCGCGCCGCCTCGGTGGCGTAGTCCGCCTTCGATTTCCGCCCGAAGCCGCCGCCGAGCAGCGTCACATGCACCGTCACATCCGCCGGATCCATGCCCAGATCCTCGGCGATGTCGGTGCGCGTGGTGTAGGGGCTCTGCACCGGCGCCCAGACCTCGAGCTTGCCGTCCTCGAAGCGCGCAACGGCCGCGGGCGGCTCCATCGGGATATGCGCCATATGGGCCTGGTAGTAGCGCCGCTCCACCGTGCGCGCGGCCGCAGCGAAGGCGCCCGGCACATCGCCCTGGTCGCGGAACACCGTGTCCGGGTTCAGCGAGGCGGCCTCCATCTCTTCGCGGTAGGCGGCACTCTCATAGCCGCCATGGGGCCCGTCCTCCCACTCGATCTCCAGCGCGTCGCGCCCCTGCTCGGCGGCCCAGGTATTGGTTGCGATCACCGCGATGCCGCCCAGCGGCGCAAACTTCGCGGGCATGATCGAGCCCTTGAGCTCCACCACCTCCTCCACGCCGGGAATGGCCAGCGCCGCGGCGGTCTCCACCCGCTTCGGCACGCCACCCACCACCGGGGGCCGGGCGATCAGCGCGGTGCGCATGCCCTCCAGCATCACATCGGCGCCGTAGACGGCCGCGCCAGTGGTGATGTCGCGCAGATCCGCGATCTGCACCTCGCCCTTGCCGATATAGCGGAAATCGGCCGGGTCCTTGAAGGCGAGCTCCTCGAAGGCGGGCACCGGCTCGGCCATCGCCGCCTCGGCGAACGCGCCGAAATCGGCGCTCTGCCCGGCAGGCCCCTCGACGCGGTGGAAGGCGACCTTCACCGACGCAGGGTCGACCCCCCAGGCCTTCGCCGCCGCGCGCTCCAGCATCAGCCGCACGCTCGCGCCCATCTGGCGCATGGGCTGGATGTGATGGCGCAGCGAGCGCGAGCCGTCGGTGTCCTGGTTGCCGTATTTCGGCTCGTCACCCGGCGCCTGCACGAGGCGCACCCGCGACCAGTCCGCATCGAGCTCATCGGCCAGCACCATCGGCACCGAGGTGCGCGAGCCCTGCCCCATCTCGGAGCGATGCGCCGTGATCGTCACCGTGCCCTCGGCATCGATCGCCACGAAGAGCAGCGGATCGGTCCGCACCCCGTTGGCCATGCCGCTCGCCCCGGTCGGATAGGGTTCGAAGGCCGCGGACGGGCGCGCGAAGGCGGCCAGCGCGAAGGCCGCAGCCCCCCCCAGCAGCACCGAACGGCGGTCCAGCGTGGCGAAAGCAAGCGTCTCGGCGGCGCGCACCGGGCCGGCGCGCAGGTCTTCCGGAAGATAGCTCAGCATGGCTCAGATCCCCGTGGCAGCGTGGCGGACGGCGGCGACGATGCGCTGATAACAGCCGCAGCGGCAGACATTGCCTTCCATGCCCGCCAGGATCTCGTCGTCGGTGATGTCGGGCTTGGCGGAGATCAGCGCGGCCGCCTGCATGATCTGGCCCGCCTGGCAGAAGCCGCATTGCGGCACGTTGAATTCGCGCCAGGCCTGCTGCACCGGGTGCTCGCCCTCGGGGTCCAGGCCCTCGATGGTGGTCACGCTCCGGCCCTCGACCTCGCCGAGGGTGGCCAGGCAGCTGCGCACCGCCTCGCCGTCCACATGCACGGTGCAGGCCCCGCAGAGCCCGGCGCCGCAGCCGTATTTCGTGCCGGTCAGTCCGGCGAGATCGCGCACCGCCCACAGAAGCGGCATCTCGGCGGGCGCATCGAGGGTCTGCGCCGCACCGTTCAGGGTGAAGGTGATGGACATGGACGTTCCTCCGCGTCGCCCCTCGCGGGGCAGGCTGGGCAAGACTGCCTGGCTCTTGGCGGGACACGGGCGAGCCGCGCGCCGCAGGCTTCGAAGCGGCGCGTCAGCGGCCGCTGACGCGAAGGTTAGCACGCCCGGGAATCGTTCAGGCGCAAAAAAGCGGGATGCTCACTTTGGCGTCAGCCGCCCTGGCCGCCGTCGCGGGCGCGCCTACTCCTCCGGCTCGGTGGTGAAGCGCAGCGGAAAGCCCGCGCGCCGCCCGGCCTCCGAGGCCTCCTCCGCCTTCGTGTCCGCCACGTCCTTGGTGTAGACCGCCACGACGCAGACGCCCTTCTGATGCGCCGTCATCATCACCCGGTAGGCCTGGTCGTCGTTCAGCCGGAAGATCCCCCGCAGCACCGCCACCACGAACTCGCGCGGCGTGTAATCGTCATTGAGCAGGATCACCTTGTGTAGCCGGGGCCGCTCCGCCTTCGGCTTGGCTGCCGGGCGGGTCTTGGTCTCGGTATCTGCTTCGGAGCCGGACATCGGGGACCTCGCGCGGCGGTGTGAAGCTTGGCCGCGCTATGGCAGATTGCGCCGCCCCGGTCCACGCCTAAGCGCAGGAGCGGGGCCGACTTTCCGCTAGGTGAGCGACCCTTCAGCCTTCGCGCAGAACATCCCGCGCGGGGCTGAAACGCGTGCCGGGCGCATAGGCGGCCGAGAGCGCCTCGGCATAGGCCCCCTGCGCGCGGCGCGCCTTGCCCAGCGCCTCCGCGCGCCAGCGCGCAAGCTCCGCCTCGAGCTCGGCGCGCATCTCGTCGCGGAAGAGATGCTCCTGCAGCCGGATCACCGCATAGTCCGCCGCGATCCAGGTGGCCGCCCCCGCCGCCAGGCCGCAGGCCACCGCCCAGGCCCCGCCGGGTGCGCAGCCGAGCGTCGCGGTGCCGGCTGCCGCCAGCCCTGCGCCGCCGCGCTTCAGCGCCGAGCGCCCCGCCGCCGCCGCAACCCGCCGCCCGGCCGAACCGGCGACGCGGGCCGACACGCTCCGCCCCGCGGCCAGCGCCGCGGCCCGCTGCGCCGGCCAGCGCGCGAGCATGAGCGCAGCGCCGCCCACCGCAGCCCCCGCCACCGGCCCCGCCGGCAGCGCCACGGGCCCGAAATCCGCCGGCAGTGCGGGCAGCATCGCCACCGCCCCGGCGCGCGTGAGGCAGGGGGCGCCCGCCAGCCGCTCGGCGCGCAGCGTCTCCATCGCCGCCGCGGTCGCGCGCAGCCGCGCCTCCGCCGCCGCCGCGGCCCCGGCGAGCCCGTCGGAGAGCACCGCCGAGGCCCCGCTCTCCTCGAAGGCGTAGCGCGCGAAGGTGGCGGCCGTCTCTTCGTCCATCCCGCCCGCGAGCAGCGCGAAGAGCCGCGTGTAGTCCCCCGCCAGGCTGAAATACCAGTCGAGGAAGGGCTCGATCCCCGCCTCCGCGCGCGCATGCGCCGCCGTCACCGCGGCTGTTACGGCCACACCGCCCTCGGCGAGCGCAGCCGCGCGCCCCGCCGCATGCCGGGCCTCGAGCGCGGTGCCGAGCGCCGCCGCCTCCGCGGGCCCGCGCGCGGTGCAGGGGTCGAGCCCCGCTGCGATCCGGCCGAGCGCCTCCGCCGCCGGCCGCCGCTCCGCCTGCGCCAGCACAAGCCCGCCGCCGAAGGCCAGCACGGCTAGCGCCAGCCCCGCGCGCCCGGGCCCGAAGGGTGCCGCCCGCGCACCGGAAGCCGCGCGCTCCGCGGCACCGTCGATGCCCAGCAGAAACGCGGTCAAGAGCGCGGCGAGCGAGCCTGCGCCGAGCAGGAAGAGCGCCCAGGCCAGCGCCCGCCCCGCCCCGTCCAGCCCCGGAATGCCGGTCTGCGCCAGATGCCAGGCCAGCGCCGAGACCGCCGAGGCCGCGCCATGCAGCAGCCCCGCCGCCGGCGCCGCAGCCGCCGCGAACCCGTCCTCGAACGCCGCCTCCGCCACGCCGTGCCAGGCGAGGGCGCGCGTATCCGCGCTGCCGAACACCGCATCCACCGCGGCGAAGGCCACCGCCAGCAGCACCGTGTTGCCCAGAAAGAGCGGCCAGCCCCGCAGGATCGGCGCCGCGCTCCCGTCCGCCAGCTCCCCGGCCAGCGCGCGCCGCAGCCGCGCGCCCGCCAACGCCAGCAGAACCGCATCCGCCGCCAGCACGCCCCAGTGCCAGGGCGAAAGCGCCGGCAGCACCGCAAGGACCGCGGCCCCGGCCGCCAGCGCCGCCAGCAGCAGGCCTGCCGAGACCAGCCAGCCGGCCCAGAAGAGCCGCCGCACCGCGCCATCCGCCCGCGCATGCACGGCCAGCACCGCGCGCCGCGCCAGATGCGCCGTCTCCTGCCAGAACAGAAAGACCGGCAGCGCCACCGCGATCAGCGGCACCGCCACGCCCGCCCCCGGCAGCGCCAGAAACGCCTGGGACGCCAGCCAGAGCAGCCCCACGCCCGCCAGCAACACCAGCAGTCGCAGCGCGCCCGCGCCGAAGCTCACAGCCGAATGTCTCAAAGGATCCGTCATACCCACCGGGATGTCATGTCGCAGCGTGCCCCGGTCAAGTCCGCCTCGCCGCCACCTTGCACCGCCGCGCGCCCACGCCATGTCTGGCACAGGAGCTGCAGGAGGAACGCCCCATGGCGCTCGACACCGGATCCGACCCGCGCATCCCCGCCACCATCCCCGCGCCCAGCGCGCCCCTTGGCCTCTGGGCCGCCTGGCGCACCGCGCGGCGCAACGTGCTCGAGCTCATCCCCGAGGCCGCCTATCGCGAGCCCTACATGTCCGGCGGCAGCCGCCCGGGCTGGATCATGATCTCGGACCCCGCCGGCTGCGAGCATGTGCTGAAGACGCGCGCGGCCAACTATCCGCGCTCCGACATCACGCTGCGCATCCTCTCGCCCCGCGAGGGCGACAGCCTCTTCACCACCGATGGCGCGGAGTGGCGCTGGCAGCACCGCGCCATGACGCCGATGTTCCAGCACCGTCACCTCGCCGGCATGGCGCCGATCATGACCGATGCGGCCGAGGCGGCGGCGGCGCGCGTCGCCACCGGCGCCGCGGCGGGTGGCCCGGTCGATGTCTATCCCGAAATGGTCGCCGCCACGGCGGATGTGATCTGCGATGCCGCCCTGTCCGGGCGCGAGGCGCTCGACCGCGACGCCCTCGCCCACGGGGTCACCCGCTTCATCGAGGACGTGGCGCGCATCAGCCTGCTCGACCTGCTCGGCGCGCCCGGCTGGATCCCCCGCCCCGGCCGGCTCTTCGACCGCACGGGCGCGGCGATGGACCGGAAGATGGACGAGATCATCGCCGCGCGCATCGCCCGCGGCCCGGGCACGCCGCCGGATCTGCTCGATCTCCTCATCGCTGCGCGCGACCCGGAGACGGGGCAGGAGATGTCGCGCATCCGCCTGCGCAACAACCTCCTCGCCTTCATCGTCGCGGGCCACGAGACCACCGCGCTCGCGCTCACCTGGGCGCTCTATCTGCTGGCGCTGGACCCTGCCGCCCAGCGCCGCGCGCGCGACTGTGCGGCCGGCGCGCTCGGCGAACGCGCCGCCACGGCCGAGGACCTGGCGCAGCTCGGCTACCTGAAGCAGGTGATCGAGGAGGCGATGCGCCTCTACCCGCCCGCGGGCTTCATGAGCCGCCAGGCGCGCGAGGCCGACGAGATCGCGGGCCACCCCATCAAGCCGGGCCACACGGTGATCCTGCCGGTCTATGCGATGCACCGCCACCGGATGCTCTGGGACGCGCCGGACGCCTTCGACCCGGACCGCTTCAGCGAGGAGGCCAAGGCCGCGCGGCACCGCTTCGCCTATCTGCCCTTCAGCGCGGGGCCGCGCATCTGCCTCGGCATGCATTTCGCGATGATGGAGGCGCAGATCATCCTGGCGACGCTGCTCGCACGCTTCTCCTTCGCGCTGCCGAAGGGCTTCGAGGCGGATCCGCGCATGGTCTTCACGCTGCGCCCCCATGGCGGCATGCCGCTCGAGGTCACCCGCCACTGAAGCGCAAAGCGCCGGCCCGACTGCCACTGAGCCGCGGAGAGCCTGCCCCGCCGCCACTGAGCCTTGCGGAGCGCCGGCTTGCCCGGCCCGACGCGCGGTCCCGGCCGGCTCGCCCGGCCCGCCGCGCCGCCTCAGGCCGCAGGGCGCAGCGCCGCGGCCCGCGCGCGCGCATCGGCCGCCGCATGCCGGCTGCCCACCGCCTCCAGCGCATCGGCCAACCGGTGATGAAGGGCCGCGACGCGCGGCGCATACTCGATCGCCCGCGCGAAGGCCGCCACGGCCGGCAGCGCATCCCCCTCGCGCGCCAGCGCCTCGCCATACTCCGCCCAGAGCCCCGGCTGGGCGGGATCGGCCTCCAGCATCGCCGCGAGCACCGGAAGGCTCGCCTCGTCCGCCGGCGCCAGCAGCGAGAACGCCCCGTGCCCACGATCCATCGCCACCTGGCAATCCTGCACCATCCGTCGCCCCCCCGGCTTCTATCCCGGCCTCACATCCCCCGATGCCGGGCCACAGACCCGGACACCATCCGAATAGCCTGAAGATATGACCGAGTGGTTGCGCGGCCAGTCGGGTCTCAGGGTCCTTCAGGGCGCACGGCCAGCCGCGGGCCCCGGCCCCCGAGCCGGGGCCTCCTTGAGCGACCGGCGCAGCAACCGGCGCAGCAACCGGGGAGGTCCCGGGTCGAGCCCGGGACCGCGATCGGCGCCCCGCGAGACCGCCCGCCCAGCCAGCCGGGCCGCCAGCCGGGCCGCCCTCTGTCAGACCACCGAGCTCGGGCTGTAGAAGGGCCGGTGCGCGCCCGGATCGAAATAGCCCTCGTAGAACTTCTCAACATGGGGCAGCAGCGCCTTGGCGAGGCCGCGCCGCTCAACCTCCTCCTCGGTCAGCGCGCGGGTGAGATCGCGCCGGAGCGCCTCCAGCGCCGCCGCGCGGTCGACCCGCGTGAACCGGCCCGCCTCGTAGATCACCTCGCCCGCGCACATCACCATAGTCACCCCCTCCGCCTTCGCGCGATGGATCACCGCGTCCAGCACCGGCACGGCGGGGTCGAGATAGGGATAGGCGAGCTTCTCCCAGTCGATCAGCACCAGATCCGCACCCTGCCCCTCCTCCAGCGTGCCGATCCGCCCGCGGAAGGCCGTCGTCGCCGCCCCGCCGGCGGTCGCCATGCGCAGCACCTGCGCCATGGTCGGCACGCTGTCATCCATCCCCGGCACGCGATGCGCGTTCAGCACCAGGCGCATCTCCTGCAGCATGTCGCGGTCGTCGTTGATCCCCGCCTCGTCCATGCCCATCGCGGTGTTGACGCCCAGCGCCTCCCACATGTTGAGCGGCCCCACCCCGGAGCGCAGCCGGAAGTTGGAGCTGCAGTTGTGGCAGATATGCGTGCCCGTCTCCGCCACCCGCTCGATATCGGACTGGGTGAGCCAGACCCCGTGGCCGAGCGTCATCCGCGGGCCGAGAAGCCCGAACCGGTCGATATGCTCGAGCGCGGTGCCCCCGCTCCGCCGCCTGGCGTATTCCTTCTGGAGCGCGGTCTCGACCAGATGCATATGCAGCGGCGCATCGTAGCGCGCCGAGCAATCCGCCAGCCGCTCCAACGCGGGGTCCGAGCACCAGTGCAGGTTGGCGGGCGCGAGCTGGATCCCCACCCGCTCCTCCGCGCGATGCTGCGCATGCAGCGTCTCGAACATCGTGAAGAAGTCGTCCAGCGCCATGCCGAAGCGCGCGAAATGCCGCTCCACCGGCGGCTGCAGTTCCTCGGGCAGCAGCTTCACGAAGGCCGCGTCGTCCATGTAGACGAGCCGGTTCTGGTCGCGCAGCCCGAAGCTGTAGGAGACCCGCATGCCGATGTCGCGATAGGCGCGGATCACCTCGTTCGCCCCGGCCGTCACCGCATCGAGCCTGCCCGGCACCCAGCCATGGATGTGCTGCACGGTCGTCACGCCCGAGGCGATCATCTGGAAGGCCGAATAGAGCGTGTCGAGATAGAGATCGACCGCGCGGCAGACGAGGCGGGTGACGAACCAGAGCTCGAGCGGCATGTCCGGCGAGCCGAGTTGCACCGGCGTCAGCCCGATGTGGTGATGCCCGTTCACGAAGCCCGGCAGCACCACCTGCCGCCCGTCGCCATGCACCGGCAGCCCGGGATGTGCGGCGCGGAGTGCCGCGAAGGGGCCGATGGCGCGCACCTTGCCGGCCTCCACCAGCACGGCCCCGTCGTCGATCTGCTCCCAGCGGTGGCGGCAGAGCGTCCGCGTGATGACATGGCGGCCGCGGACGATGGAGGCGGTCATGGGGGTCTTCCTCGCGCTTGGGTCGGTCGGGTCACAGCGTCCCGCGCGACGCAGGCGCGGTCCACCCCTTCAGTCGGGATCTCGTCGCGCAAGGCTGGCTGCCGACGCGCTGCGGAGACGCGGTCTCTGCCGATCTCTGGATCACTTTTCTCAGTATGTCCGCAACCAGGGCATCCCCTGCACAAGAATGCAGCATTGTCTGCCCTGGTTGCGGACATACTGAGAAAAGTGAGCCAGAGATCGGCA
>JBCBWF010000085.1:0-14790 GCA_039817245.1 Pseudomonadota bacterium
AGCAGCGCGCTGATCAGCTGAGCGATGAAGCGCAAGCGAAAGTGACACAGGTTCTGAAAAAAACGAATGAATTGAAGGAAAAATTTACTTCACTCGCCTCTAACACTTGCAGGCAACCCTCACGCGATGAGCTGTTTAAGCTAAGCGCCTCGGAGTTTGAGGAGTATCAAGAAGGGATGCGTTATTGCCCCTTCCATCAATTCATAGTTGGAGAGCTGAGCAGGATCGAACGCTGGAAGCTTGAAGACCCATCTTATCAAGCCCCTTCGCTGGATAACTTCAATCCGAGACCAAATCCGGCTGTCCCCGAGCACGAAGCGCCCATTACTGAGGCGTCAACACAATTGACCACTCTCGACATAAAACTACAGGAACTCAAAATCGGCAATGCTGAGAATGAATCCCTGAAAAAATACTTTGCGCTGGCGGTTGTGCTGTTTGCCACCGGCGCAGCAATCGACATTGGCAGCGAGACTCGCAATTGGTTTAGACCTCTTGCTCGGCGGTTCAGAAAGAAATCAGCGACCAAAAACGATCAAAGTGCTTGACGTAGGACGCCACCAACTACTCGTCTGAACATGACCGCTCTACCGTCCGGGAATTTTTTGCCCGACGCTGCATTCCACACTTTGGTCGATTCAGCGCGCGTCAGGGGCCGACATCCGAAATCACCGGCGATCGTCTACTTAGGGAGCCGATCGTCGGGGAGAGGAGTGAAGGCTGTGTCGATGCCGGTGTGCGCCACTTCTGCCAGGGTTTGGGGGGTCCAGGTGGGGGGGGTGGATTTTTCTATGATGGTGGCGCGGACGCCTTCGTAGAAATCGGGGTGGGTCATGCAGAAGCGGGCGAGGCGGTACTCGAGGGCCATGCAGGCCTCGAAGTCGAGCGTGGCGCCGGTGCGGATCTGGCGGTAGGCGATCTCGGTGCAGGTGGGGGACTTGGAGAGGATCGTGTCGCGCTGCTTGAGGCTGAGGGGGGAGCCCTCCGCCTCGAGGGCGGCGAGGATCGCGGTGGGGCTCTCGGCGCCGTAGATCGTATGGCGCTCCATGATGCCGTCGACGAAGACCGAGCCCATCGCCTGGAGGTGGTCGAGATGGGCCTGCCAGGCGGTCTGGTCGAGCGGCTCGATCACGAGCCGGGCGAGGCGGTCGAGGGCGCCGCCGCGGCCCGCCTCGCTCATCGCGGCGTGGATCGCCTCGGGGATCGCGCCGTCGGGCGCCGCGAGGCTGGCGAGGAGATCGTCGAGCACCGCGCTCGGCAGCACCATGTCCGCGAGCTTGGCGCCGGCCACGTCGTCGCCCTTCAGCCGCGTGCCGGTGAGGCCGAGCCACATGCCGGTCTCCTTCGGCAGGCGGGGCAGGAAATAGGTGCCGCCCACATCCGGGAAGAGGCCGATGCCGGTTTCGGGCATGGCGAAGACGGTGCGCTCGGTGGCGATGCGGTGGCTGCCATGGATCGAGACGCCGACCCCGCCGCCCATGACGATGCCGTCCATCAGCGCGACATACGGCTTGGGGTAGCGCTTGATCATGGTGTTGAGGCGGTATTCGTCCGCGTAGAACTGGAAGTTGGCGCGGCCGCGCGCGCCGCCGGGACGGCCGGCCTCGTAGAGCGCGCGGATATCGCCGCCGGCGCAGAAGGCGCGCTCGCCCGCGCCGCGGATGGCGACGATGCGGATCGCGGGGTCGTGGCGCCAGCGCTCGAGCCGGGCCTCCAGCGCGAGGATCATGGCATGGGTGAGCGCGTTCAGCGCCTGGGGGCGGTTGAGGGTGACGAGGCCGAGGGCGCCGCGCTCCTCGAAGAGGATGTCCTGGCCGGCATCGGCGGCGGCGGGTGTGGCGGTGTCGGTCATGCTGGGCTCCCCGGTTGGCGGGGCCACCCTGCCCCGCCGGCGGACGGCGTCAAGCCCGATCCTGGTCCCGCTCCCGGCCCCGATCCTGTCCCCGATCCTGTCCCCAGGCGCAGCCCCGATCCTGGCCCCGGGCGAAGCCCGGGCGAGCCCTGAGCTTGCCGGGTGCGCCGGGGGCGTGCCAGTGTGACTGCCCATCTGCCCGAGGCCCCGCCATGCTCCAGCCAACGCCTTTCCCGCTCGCCCGCCCCCGCCGGCTTCGCCGCACGCCCTGGATCCGCGCCATGGTGGCGGAGACGGCGCTCTCGCCGGCGGATTTCATCTGGCCCTGCTTCGTGATCGACGGGGAGGACCGCGCGGAGATGATCGCGGCGATGCCCTCGGTCTCGCGGCTGACGATCGACCGGCTGGTGACGGCGGCGCGCGAGGCGGCCGCCCTCGGGATTCCGGCGATGGCGATCTTTCCCTACACCGATCCGGCGGTGAAGACGCCCGGCGCGGAGGAGGCGTGGAACCCGGACAACCTCGTCTGCCGCGCCACGCGCGCGGTGAAGGCCGCGGTGCCGGAGATCGGGGTGATGCTGGATGTCGCCCTCGACCCCTACAATTCGGACGGGCATGACGGGATCGTGCGCGACGGCGAGATCCTGAACGACGAGACGCTGGATGCGCTGGAGCGCCAGACGCTGGTGCAGGCGGCGGCGGGGGCGGATATTCTCGGCCCCTCCGACATGATGGACGGGCGCGTGGCGCGCATGCGCGTGGCGCTGGAACGCGAGGGGCACCAGCACGTGGCCATCATGAGCTATGCGGCGAAATATGCCTCGGCCTTCTACGGGCCCTTCCGCGAGGCGGTGGGCTCGGGCGGCGCGCTGAAGGGCGACAAGAAGACCTACCAGATGGACTACGCCAACACCGAGGAGGCGCTGCGCGAGGTGGCGAGCGATCTCGCGGAGGGGGCGGATATGGTGATGGTGAAGCCGGGGCTGCCCTATCTCGATGTGTGCGAGCGGGTGAGCCGGACCTTCCAGGTGCCGACCTTCGCCTACCAGGTCTCCGGCGAATACGCGATGCTGCGCGCGGCGATGGGCAATGGCTGGCTCGAGGAGAAGAAGGGGATCCTGGAGAGCCTCGGCGCCTTCAAGCGCGCGGGCTGCGCGGGGATCCTGACCTATTTCGCGCTGGACGCCGCGCGGTATCTGCGCGCGTGAGCGGGTCGCCGGCCGGGATGCCCGCGCCGGGCACCGGAATGGGCGGCGCGCCGGGGAGTGCGGTGCGGGCCGGGCAAGGCTGGCGGCTGGTGGGCGGGGCGGAGGCCTCGGAGGCCGAGCGCGCGGCCATCGCGCGGTACTTTCTGGCCAAGCGGAACATGCTGGGCGCCTTCGCCGGCGATGCGGCGATGCGGATGCGGGTGCTGGGCGCGCGGATGGCGCCGGGGCAGCTCGCCGCCGCGCTGGGGCCGGATGGCGCGGTGCTGGGTGCCGTGGGCTACCGGATCGACGGGCGGAGCCCGTTCACCCCCGATCCCGCGGCCTTCCGGGCGGCCTTCGGGCCGGTGGCGGGCACGGCGCGCGCGCTGGCCACCGGCGCGGTGCTGCGCCGCGGGCGCGCCGATGCGCTCCATATCGAGGGGTTCTCGGTGGAGCGCGCGGCGCGCGGCCGGGGGATCGGCACCGCACTCCTCGGCTGGGTGCTGGCGGAGACGCGCCGGCATGGCCGTGCGCGCTGGCGCGCGGAGGTGCCCGAGGCCTCGGAGGCGGCGATCCGGCTCTACCGCGCAGCGGGCGGACGCCGGGTGCGCCGGATCTGGCTCGGCCCGCTGGGCCCGGCCCTCGGCCTCCCCCCGCTCGCCCTCTACGAGGGCTCCCCCTAACGCCCCAACCGGAACGGACCCGTCCGTATCGCGCCCAATCGGATCGTGCTTTCTGGTGCTTCCGATAGCCGCTGACGTCGACCCACCCTGCGAAGCACCCGACACCTGTGCGCTTCGGGACACCAGCACGGGCTCATGCTCGCCGTGTCCTTGCATGGTGCGATGCTCGCAACTTGAGCGTTGGATGCCGGGGGCGCAACCGTTAGTCTGGGGCGAGCATAACGTCGGGCTTCAGGGCTTAAGCGATAGTATGTCGATGAAGATCGCGATTCATCAAGGAGAATTTCCGTATGTTAAGGGCGCAGGTCTTAGCTGCTTTTGGGCTCGGGATGATGATCTTGGCTGGCGCTGCCAGAGCTGAGGACATGGCGAATACAATATACGCGGGCGGCCCGATCCTCACGATGCAAGATGCGGCGCCGAAGGTTGAGGCCGTGGCGGTTAAGAACGGGCGCATCCTCGCCGTCGGCACTCGCGATGAGATGGCAAAGCATCTGGGCGAGGACACCGAACTCTTCGATCTTGAGGGGCGCACTATGGTCCCTGGCTTCATCGACAGCCACGGCCATGTCGTCTTCGGCGGACTGCAGGCGCTGTCGGCCAACCTGTTGGCACCGCCTGACGGCGGTGTGACCGACATCGCGGCCCTGCAGGAAACGCTCCGAACCTGGCTGTCGGAGAATGCCGCGGCAGTCGACAAGGTGCAGGTCGTTATTGGCTTCGGCTATGACAATGCGCAACTCGCCGAACTTCGGCATCCGACGCGCGAGGATCTCGACGCGGTCACCACAGACTACCCCGTCGTCATCGTGCACCAGTCAGGCCATCTCGGTGTGGCAAATTCGAGGGCGCTGGAGTTGGCCGGGGTCAACGCGACCACACAGGATCCGCCCGGGGGTGTCTATCAGCGCGATGCCGATGGCGTGCCGAACGGCGTGATGGAGGAGTACGCCTTTTTTCCCGTGCTGGTTAAGAACCTGTCCGGCCTCGGCGCGGACGGTCTCGTTACCTTCGCCCGCGCAGGGAGCGCGCTGTGGGCCAGTTTCGGCTACACCACGGCACAGGACGGCCGTTCCTCCGTCGGGATTGTCGAGGCGCTGCGGACGGTCGGGGCCGCCGGCGACCTGCCCATCGACGTCGTGTCCTACCCGGATGTCCTGGAGGCGCGGGAGTTCATCGGCGCCAATGTCGCTGAGGACTATGCCGATCGGGTTCGCGTCGGCGGCTGTAAGTTGACCATCGACGGCTCCCCGCAAGGGTTCACCGCATTGCGCGATCGACCCTACTACAATCCGGTTGGCGACTATCCGCCAGGCTATGCGGGCTATGCGGCGATCACGATGGCGCAGATACAGGACGCGGTGGACTGGTGCACCGAGAACGGCATCCAGATCATCGTCCACGCAAATGGCGAGGGTGCTTCCGACATGCTGCTTGCTGCACTCGAAACGGCGCAGCGGAAATTTCCCAATGCCGATACCCGGCCCGTGCTGATACACGGCCAATTCCTGCGAGAGGATCAGGTCGACAGTTACAAGCGGCTCGGCGTCTTCCCGTCGCTCTTCCCCATGCATACTTTCTATTGGGGCGACTGGCATCGAGACCATACCGTGGGGCCGGTCAACGCAGACAACATATCACCGACCGGTTGGCTTGTGCGGCGGGGCATGAAGTTCGGAAGCCACCACGATGCGCCGGTTGCATTCCCCGACAGCATGCGGGTGCTTGATGCGACGGTCACGCGGCGAACGCGGTCGGGTGACATTCTTGGCCCGGATCAGCGCGTCGACGTGATCACGGCGTTGAAGGCCATGACGCTCTGGCCAGCATGGCAGCATTTCGAGGAGGACAGCAAAGGCTCCATCGAGCCCGGGAAGATCGCCGACTTCGTGATCCTCTCCGACGATCCGACGGCGGTCGATCCCGAGCTCCTCGACCAGATCGAGATCTTGGTCACCATCAAGGATGACGCCGTCATCTACGAGGCCAAGGGCGACGGTCGCAGGGGCGATCTCAGGAGGTCGCCTTTCATGGGCGACCCGGTCACCGCCCACCGCTTCCTGCACGCGATGTATCGGGCGACAGGTGTCGAGCGACCTGCCGCCTGGGGCTGCCCCTTGAGCCGGGCTGCCTGTTAACGGCTGTTCAGCAAGGCAATATCGCGCATGTGAGGGTTCGTTACCGGCCCGGGAGACCCGCCGGCTTGCGCAAACTTCCTGTGTCGTCTGTAAACGCTTGGTGCGAAAGCCGCCATCTGCTGAGAGACCGCTCCGTCCGCGCAGCCGTCGGAGGGGGCGGGCGGGGCTCGAAGCGGTTGGGGCGGACCGGTGAGGGGGGAGAAGGGGGCGCCGGATCTGGCTCGCCCCGCTGGGCCTGGCCCCGGCCCCACCCTCGCCCTCTTCGAGGCCCCCAACGGTCCACCTGAAACGGACCAGTCCGCTCCGAGCCCATATTGACCGAGGGCGTATCTGACCCGGCTTGCAACTTCGGGGGTTGACCGGACCTTCGTTGACGGGCTGCTATTGGGATCTCTGAGCGAAACCAGTCACTTGTTGTACCTGCTTTACCCTGCGGATGTCCGCAGGTCAGGATCATGGCGGGCCTATGGAGCATTTGCCTTGCATCGCCCGTCTCTGTATCGCTCGGGGATGTTTGCGCACAGAGACACCATGCGAACATTCAATGTGGCAGGCCCGGACCTTCAGGTCCCCAAGCGCATGCGAATTGGCGTTCTCGCGGCGCTGGTCCTTGCATTCCTGGCCGCGACGGGGGCCACCTATATGGGGGCAGCCCGCCTGTTTGAGACCCAGGCGGCATCGGTGGCTCGGAGCCAGCATGCGCTCTATCTCAGGTCCCTGAACCAGGCGTTCGAACAGCACCAGCATCTGCCCTTCGTGCTGTCGCAGAACCCCGACATTTCACGACGCATAGCCGATGGCGATATGCAGTATTTGAACGGCGTGCTGGAGGAGTTCGCCGCGGCGTCGGGCCTGGAAGCGATCTATGTGATGACGCTGGACGGAGACGTGGTCGCGGCCTCGAACCATGCCAGCGCGGGGAGCTTCCTGGGGCAGAATTACGGGTTCCGGCCCTATTTCCAGGGCGCGGCTGGCGGCGCGCGCAGCGACTATTTCGCCATCGGAGCCACAACCGGACGCCCTGGCTACTTCGTGGCAGAACCTCTGCACGCTCGGACCGGCGATCTGATCGGCGTTATCGCGATCAAGCTGGATATCAGCGAGCTGCAGCACGCCTGGGAGGAGCGCGGTGAGCATGTTTTGGCAACGAATGCCGATGGGATCGTCGTGCTCGCCTCGGATCCTGCCTGGCTCTACCATGCGATTTCGGACCTGGACCCCGACAGGCGGGCCGAGATCACCAGAAGCCGTCAGTTCGGGCGGCAGCCACTGGAGGCTCTGGCCTGGGAGACAATGGACGACAACCGGGTCACATTGCTTGGCGAGACATATGCGATCACGTCCGGGCGGACCGTTCTGTTGAACTGGTCGGTGCATTACTTGACGCCCGAGGCCACTTTCCTGCGTCAGACGCTCTTCGCAACGGCGATCATCGGGGCGCTGATTGCGGTGCTCATCGGGTTCGCGGCCTTTGTGAGATCGCGCAGGATCGAAGCGGCGCTGGCCCTGTCGCAACGGCACCGGCAGGAACTGGTCGAGGCAAACGCGTTGCTCGTGAACGCGCAGAACGAGCTGGCGCAAAGCTCGAAGCTGGCGGCGCTCGGGCAGCTGGCCGCCTCGGTCACGCACGAGTTGGGTCAGCCTATCTCGGCCCTGAAGAACCATCTGTTCGCCGCCGAGATCGGCAACGAGATCACATCGAAGGAAACCCTGGGCAGCCTGCACAGGCTGGTGGACCGGATGGAGGCCATCACCAAGCAGCTCAGGTTTTTTGCGCGCCGGCCTCAGGACGAGATGGAGGCGATTGATATCGCCACCGTCGTCTCGGAGGCGCTCGGGCTGTTGCAGCACGACTTCGAAGCGGCGGGCGTGGACATCCACTGGACCGCGCCCGACACACCGTTTGTGGCGCAGGGAAACCAGCTTCAGCTTGAGCAGGCGATGGTGAACCTGCTGCGTAATGCGCTGGATGCCTCGAAAGGCGAGGCAAACGCCCGGATCACGGTTGACTGTGTGCGGGCAGAGGGGCGCTTGAAGGTTCGGGTCTTGGACAGTGGACCCGGGTTGGAGGGGCAATCCATCGAAGCGCTGCAAGAGCCGTTCTTCAGCACCCGTTCATCGGGCGATGGCATGGGGCTTGGGTTGGCGATCACGACAGAGATCATCCGCGCCCATGGCGGCGCTCTATCGGCACAGGATGCGCCGGAGGGCGGTGCGGTTTTCGAGATCTCGCTTCCCGACGCGCGTGAGGGCGAGAAATGATAAAGGGCAACATCCTCGTGGTGGATGACGACCGGGAGATGCGGATTTCCCTGTCGCATCTGTTGGACAAGGCGGGCTATGCCGTCTCGACAGCATGTGATGGTCAGGAGGCCTTGAAATCGCTGGATCAGACGGTCATCGATGTCGTCCTGTCGGATGTACGCATGCCGGGTATGGATGGGATCGAGTTCCAGCAACGCGCTGCCGAAGTCACATCCATTCCGATCGTCCTGTTCTCGGCGCATGGGGACATTCCCCTGGCTGTCGAAGCGATACAGAACGGCGCGTACAACTTTCTGGAAAAGCCATTCGACCCCCGCCGTCTCGTGACACTGGTGGGAAATGCCGTCAGGTTCAAACGTCTCCAGGACCGCAGCACACGGCTGGAGCAGCGTTTGTCCGCGCTGACGGACCTTGAGGAGATCCTCATTGGCGACAGTCCCGCGGTTGTTGCGGTGC
The DNA here is from genome assembly GCA_039817245.1 of Pseudomonadota bacterium. GTDB lineage: Bacteria > Pseudomonadota > Alphaproteobacteria > Rhodobacterales > Rhodobacteraceae > Thermohalobaculum. The sequence goes on from JBCBWF010000085.1 coordinate 8,582, forward strand.
GCCAGGACATCCTTACCTTCGCCGCGACGCCAGCCAATGTCCTAATCACGGGTGAGACCGGCACCGGCAAGGAACTGGTCGCGCGTGCGCTCCACGATCTGGGCAAGGGGCCGGGCACGCCCTTCGTCGCAGTCAACTGTGCGGTGATCCCGCCGAACAGGTTCGAGGAAACGGTCTTCGGCAGCGTCGATCAGCCTGGTGGGCTGATGCAGCGGGCCGATGGCGGGACGCTGTTCCTGGATGAGTTGACCTCGATGCCGATCGAGACACAGTCGAAGTTCCTGCGGGTGATCGAAACACGCACTTACGAGCCCTTGGGCAATGCCGCTCCGGTCGAGGTTGACCTGCGGCTGGTAAGCGCCATGGCTCAGGATCCTCAGAGCGCTGTCGAGGAGGGCAATCTGCGCCAGGATCTGCTGTTTCGCCTTAACACGCTGATGATCGAACTGCCGAATCTGGCGGATCGGGGGGAAGATGTGCTCCTCATCTTTCGCCACTACTTGCAGCGCCTGGCCTCGGTCTACCAGATGCCCGTCCCGGAGGTGTCAACCGGCGACTACTCGGACCTGCTGGCCCATGCCTGGCCGGGCAATGTCCGGGAACTTCAAAACGTCGCCGAACGGTTCGTGTTGGCCGCGCGGCGCGGGGGCGGCTCGGTTCATGCCGCGATCCAGGGCGGCGGCGATGCGACGCCTATGCCGCCAACCTTGCGTGAGGCGGTGGCGGCGTTCGAACGGCAGATCATCGGTCAGGCCATCGCCGCGCATGAGGGGCGGATGGACAATGCAGCTGCACAACTCGGCATCGGGCGGCGCACGCTGAACGAGAAGATGGTGAAGCTCGGGATCGACAAGGCCGGGTTGCTGACGTCCGGCTGAGGCTCGCACGGGCCCTGCGGTTTCCCGCAAGGCCATTGACGGCCTTCTGGCGATTTTCTTCGTGGTGGCGCAGTGGCGACCCTCCCTAAACGGTTATCACCGCATCAATGGGAGGAAACTCATGAAAACTTTCGCGACACTTGCCCTCGGGGCCAGCCTCGCGTTGTCGTCCACGCTCGCGCTTGCCGAGTCCAAGGACTACATCCTGAACACGGCATCTACGGGCGGGACCTACCACCCGGTCGGCACCGCCATTTCGACCTTGTCCAAGGTCAAGCTGCTGCCCAAGCAAAAGTTCTCGCTGACCGCGGTAAACTCGGCCGGGTCCGGCGCAAACGTGCAGGCGCTGGGCGCGGGCACGGCGGATTTTGCGATTCTGCAGGGTCTCTTTGGCTCCTACGCTGCGACCGGGACCGGGCCGGTCACGGAACCTCAGACCAATCTGCGCTCGGTCACCATGCTGTGGCAGAACGTCGAGCAGTTCGTGATCCCGACCGACAAGGTCAGCACCGGCACGATGGATGACTTCGTTGCGCTCAAGGGCTCGGCTGCTGGCATGGGCAAGCAAAACTCGGGCACCATCGGCTCGAACAAGGTTCTGATGTCGGGCCTCGGCGTCGATATCGAGACGGACTTCGATCTGGTCTTCGCGGGCTACGGCCCGACCGCGGATGCACTGGCCAATGGTCAGGCAATGGCCGCCGGTCTGCCCTCGGGCCCGCCCACGGGTGCGATCACCAAGCTGATGGCCGCCAATGAAGGCAAGTTCACGATCCTGGACGTGACGGCAGAGCAGCTTGCGGCCATGGATGCCGGGCGGAACCTCTGGGTGCCCTACACCATTGCCGCGGGCACGTATCCCGGTCAGGACAAGGACGTGCAGACAATCGCGCAGCCGAACTTCCTGGCCGTGAATGCCAGCGTTGATGCCGAGCATGTCTACATGCTGACCAAGACCATGTACGAAAACCTGCCCTTCCTGCAGGCGATCCACCCGGCCACCAAGGCAATGGCTGTCGAAAAGGCTCTGGCCGGTCTTCCGGTACCGCTGCACCCCGGTGCTCAGCGCTACTACGAAGAAGCTGGGCTGGATATCCCCGAGCATCTGAAGAGCTACTAGTACATCGTTGATTGTAATAGCGGCGGCGCGCAACGGACCGCGCCGCCGTGACAGTCTTCGGGGGAGGGAACAGGAATGAACACGGCATCGCGAACGGCTGCGTTGGATCTGGATAACACGACTGGCAGGTCCCTCACCCTCATCGCGCTGACGGTGGTCTTCGGCCTCTGGCACGTGGTCACCAATATCTACCTGATCGAGCCGGGCCGCTGGCAGAACGCGATTCACTTCGCCGGTTTCGCCTTTCTGGCCTCGATCTTGAACAGCCCCTTTGGCGCGCGTGCCAACAGCCGTGGTGCCTGGATCTTTGACATCTCGTATGGTGTCGTCGTGGCCGCCGCCGCGCTGTGGGTCGCGGGCGCCGAGAACGCCGTCTACGAGCGCTCGCTCGCCGTGACCGGCCAGGGCTGGCAGCTGACACTCGCGGACTGGGCCGCAGGATTCATCCTGATCTTCGCCGCGATCGACCTGTCGCGCCGCGTCTCCGGCTGGGTGATCCCCATCCTGATTATCTTGGCACTCAGCTATATCCTGTTCCTCGGCAGCTATCTGCCCGGCGTCTTCCGCGCGGCCAGTCTGCCCCTGAACGACGTGATGTTCCGGACGCTCTACAATGACGAGGGATTGTTCGGGATCCTCGCCAGCATCTCGTCCACCAACATTACCCTCTTCATGATCTTCGGCGGGTTCCTCGTCGTCTCCGGCGCCAGCAATTTCGTCATCGAGCTTTCCAAGATCGTCGCCGGGCGCATCAAGGGCGGCGCAGCCTTTGTCGCGGTGCTGTCCTCGGCGCTGACCGGAACGATCTCGGGCTCGGCTGTCGCCAACACGGCCTCGACCGGCGTGATCACGATCCCGCTGATGAAAGCCAACGGGTTCCGCCCCCAGTTCGCCGGCGGTGTGGAAGCGGCGGCCTCGACCGGCGGGCAGTTGATGCCGCCCATCATGGGCGCGGGCGCGTTCGTGATGGCGAGCTATACCGCGATCCCCTACGGCACGATCGTAGCCGTCTCGGTCGTCCCGGCGATCCTGTACTTCCTGTCTGTCGCTTTCATCGTCCGGATCGAGGCGATGAAGTACGACGCCGGGTCCGAGATCGACATGACGATCGACAGGGGCAAGTTGCTCTCGGGTGGGCTGGTCTTCGTCATTCCGCTGGCCGTGATGATCTCCTTGCTGCTCAGCGGGGTCACACCCTCCTTCGCCGCGTGCTGGGCCATTGCCGCGCTGATCTTGACGTCCTGGGGGACCAAGCTGCTGGCGATCCTCGTGCCCGGTGGGCTGTTCAGACCCGTGACCATGGGGCCGAAGAAGATCGCCGAGGCGTTCGTCTCCGGGGTCAGCGGCGCCGCCCTGACCGCCGTGTTACTGGTCGCCATCGGCATCATGAACAACGCCATCGTGACCAGCGGCGTGGGCAACAGCTTCTCCCTGATGATCGCGCAGTGGTCTCAGGGCTCGATGGTCATCGCCATCCTGCTGATCGCGCTCGCCTCACTGGTGCTGGGCATGGGGCTGCCCGTGACCGCCGCGTATATCATCCTGGCCATCCTGACGGCACCCGCACTGGCGGGGCTGATGTCCGACGGGCTGATCGTCGAGCAGCTGGTCGAGGGCATTGCCGACCCGGCCAGGGCCGCCCTGTTCATGTTGGTGGATCATCCCAACGTCGCTAAGGTCGCCGAGGGGATGACCTCCGCAGAGGCCTGGGACCTGATGGGGGCGATCCCGTTCGAGGTCGCCGTCTCGATCCGCCCGGCGCTGGTCGATCCGACCATTGCGACGGGCTTCCTTCTGACCGCGCACCTGATCATCTTCTGGCTCAGCCAGGATTCGAACGTGACCCCGCCGGTCTGCCTCGCCGCCTTCACCGCGGCCGGGATCGCCCGCGCACGACCCATGGCGACAGGGTTCGAGAGCTGGAAGATCGCCAAGGGTCTCTACATCGTGCCGCTGATGTTCGCCTACACGCCCCTGATCACCGGTTCGTTCTGGGAGGTGATGCAGATCGGCGCCTTCGGTCTCTTCGGCATCTATGCAACGAATGCCCTGATCCAGTGCCACAGCGAAGGCCCCCTCGGCTGGATCGACTATGCCGCGCTGGTGATCGGCGCCGGGCTGGCCTTCTGGCCGCTCGAGTTGATCGCCAATCTGGCCGGTGCGGCGCTGGTGGCATTCGTTGTCCTTCGTTCACGCGCCAGAACACAGAGCCCATCAGGCGCCACCAATTCTACAGTCAGCACGTAGAAACCGGGATCAACGCATTGGGGGAGCGTCAGAGTCGATCTGCTCTCAAAGAGCCGTGGTTTGTCGCGGCTCGAGTAAAACTTATGCCCATACATGGCGCACCCTTCGTCTAGGCCGAACGGCAGCTAGCGAGGGCGAAATGCGACTCTGAGTGTATTGCTCAGATGACAGCAAAGTCCGCGGAGCTGTCGGAGGGGGGCGTGGGGTTCGGAGCGGTTGGGGCGGACCGGGGGGGGGGCGGAGGGCTTGTCAATTTGGGTGTTGGGCCCGACATCCCCGCGCATGGGCCTGACCATGGGACGCGACCGGGGAGAGCGAGAATGCGGCCTGCACTGATCATGGGATGCGCGTCGGCGCTGATCGCGCTCGCGCTCTGGAACCTCGACGGGCTGCGGCTGCCGCCCGCGGCGGCGGCGACGTTCAGCACCTCCGGCGGCGAGGCGGAGGTGACGCGGCTGGTGAGCGGGCTCGACACGCCCTGGGCGGTGGCGCCGCTGCCCGGCGGGGGCGCGCTGATCACCGAGCGCGACGGGCGGGTCTTCTCCTACGGGCCGGACTGGCGGCGGCGCGCGGTCTCCGGCGTGCCGGCGGTGGCGGCGGCGGGCCAGGGCGGGCTGCTCGACGTGGTGCTGGCGCGCGACTTCGCCGAGACGCGGACGGTGTTCCTGACCTATTCGGAGCCCGCGAGCGGCGGCGCGCATACGGCGATGGCGCGGGCGACGCTGTCGCAGGATCTGGGCGCCTTCGAGGATCTGCGGGTCCTCTTCCGCCAGACGCCGAGCCTCGGCGGGCGGCGCCATTTCGGCAGCCGGGTGGTGGAGCGCGCGGATGGCACGCTCTTCATCACCACGGGCGACCGGGGGGACCGGCCGCGCGCGCAGGATCCGCGCCAGCATGTGGGCAAGGTGATCCGCATCGCGCGCGACGGCTCGGTGCCGGCGGACAACCCCTTCGCCGACGCCGCGGCGGCGCTGCCGGAGATCTGGTCCATCGGGCATCGCAACGCCCAGGGCGCGGCGCTGGACGAGGAAGGCCGGCTCTGGACCGTGAGCCACGGCGCGCGGGGCGGCGACGAGATCAACCGGCCCGAGCCCGGCAAGAACTATGGCTGGCCAGTGATCTCCTATGGCGAGCATTATGCGGGCGGGCGCATCGGCGAGGGCACGGCGAAGGCCGGGCTGGAGCAGCCGGTGCACTACTGGGACCCCTCGATCGCGCCCTCGGGGATGATGATCTATTCGGGCAAGCTCTTTCCCGAATGGGCGGGGGACATCTTCGTCGGCTCGCTGAAGTTCGACTATATCGCGCGGCTGGACCGCGACGGGGACCGGATCCTCGGCGAGGAGCGGCTGTTCGAGGACGATTACATCCGCATCCGCGATATCCGCGAGGCGCCGGACGGGTCGATCTGGTTCCTGGCGGTGGGCGACGGGGCGCTCTTCCGGATCGCGCCGCCGGAGTGAGGCGGGCGCGCAAGCCGAGGGGGCACGGGGCCCGAGACCGCGGGGCCCGAGACCGCGGGGCTCTCAGCGGGCGATGAGGATCTGAGGCGGGATGGCGAGCGCCATCCGCTTCACCTGCGCGACCAGGGCCGGGCGGTCGAGCCCCAGGGTGGCGGCGGCGCGAGCGGTGCTGGCAAGGCCCTCGATCAGCGAGCCGATGAGGGTAGCCGCGCGCAGGGCCTCGGCCGGCGTGAGCGTCGGGTGGTCGCGGCGGATGATCTCGGCATAGCCCTCGAGCGAGGCGCACCAGAAGCCGTGAATCGCCTCGGCGGTGGCGGGGTCGTGGAGCGCGCGCGCCTCGATCAGCGCGAAGAGCCCGCCCTCGGTGAGCTTCAGGGTCTTCGCGATGGCGTAATCCAGAACATCCGGCAGGACCGCGCGGCCCTCGGCGGCGAGGACGAGCGCCGCGACGCCGTCGCGGTAATGCGCGAGGGCATGGCGGACGAAGGCGCCGATGAGAGC
>JBCBWF010000092.1:0-14203 GCA_039817245.1 Pseudomonadota bacterium
GGCGCGGCGGGCATATCCGGGTGAACCTGGCGATCCGCCATGCGGGCCCGCGGTTCCGGCGGTTCGTCGAGCTCTGGTGCGTGGGCTTTGCCGTGGTGGCGCTGGCCTACTTTGTCTACTGGGCGGTGGATCTCGTCTATTTCTCTTGGAAGTTCAATGAGATCAGTCCCGGACTGATGGCCATCCCGCTCTGGCTCCCGCGCGCCGGGATGGCGCTGGGGGCGGCGGTGTTCCTGGTCGCGCTGATCGACGAGTTCGTCGCCATCTGGCGCGGCGAGGTGCCGAGCTACGAGGCGAATGCGGAGACGGTGCTGCCGGCGGAGGCCGAGCCCGCCGAGGCGGAGCGCGCCTCATGAGCGATCCGGGCACCATCGGTCTCATCCTGTTTGCTGCCATGGCGCTGCTGCTGGCGAGCGGGATCTGGGTGGCGATCAGCCTCACCGCGGTGGGCTTCTTCGCGCTCCATTTCTTCTCCGCCGCGCCTGCGGGCTCGCTCCTGGCCAGCACGGTCTGGGACGCGAGCTGGAACTGGGCGCTGACGGCGCTGCCGCTCTTCATCTGGATGGGCGAGATCCTGTTCCGCACCCGCCTCTCGGAGGACATGTTCCGCGGCCTCAGCCCCATGGTGGGCCGGCTGCCCGGCGGGCTCCTGCATGTGAACATCCTCGGCTGCGGGGTGATGGCGGCCGTGGCCGGCTCGAGTGCCGTGACCTGCGCCACGGTGGGGCGCATGAGCGTGCCGGAGCTCACCCGGCGCGGCTATGACGAGCGGCTGATCATCGGCACCCTGGCAGGCTCGGGCACGCTGGGGCTGCTGATCCCGCCCTCGATCATGCTGATCGTCTATGGCGTGGTGGCCCAGCAGTCGATTTCGCGGCTCTTCATCGCGGGCGTGCTGCCGGGGGTGATGCTGATCCTGCTCTTCATGGGCTATGTGGCGCTGCGCGCACGGCTGAACCCGGCCCTCGCGCCGCCGGTGACAGAGCGGTTGAATTGGCGCCAGAAGATTGATCGCGCACGGCTTTTGATCCCGGTGGTGCTGCTGATCTTCGTGGTGATCGGCTCGATCTATGGTGGTTTCGCCACGCCCACCGAGGCCGCGACCATGGGGGTGGTGGGCGCGCTGGGGCTGGCGGCCTGGTCGGGCAGCCTCACCCGCGCCTCCTTCGCCGAGGCGCTGATGGCGGCGGTGCGGACCTCGACGATGATCGCATTCATCCTGGCCGGTGCCGCGTTTCTCTCGATCGCGATGGGCTTTACCGGGATCCCGCGGGTGATCGCGGCGGAGGTGGAAGGCTGGAACCTCACCGCCTATGAGCTGCTCGCGGTGCTGACGCTGCTCTACATCGTGCTCGGTTGCTTTCTCGACGGGGTGTCGATGATGGTGCTGACGGCGAGCGTGGTGCTGCCGATGGTGCAGGCGGCCGGTATCGACCTGTTATGGTTCGGGATTTTCACCGTGATCGTGGTGGAGATGGCGCAGATCACGCCGCCGGTGGGGTTCAACCTGTTCGTGCTGCAATCGCTGACGGGGCGGGATATCCTGAAGGTGACGCGGGCCTCGCTGCCGTTCTTCCTGCTGATGCTGCTGGGGATCGTGATCATCGTGGCGGTGCCGGAGCTGGTGCTCTGGCCGGTGCAGCTCATGATTGCGCGCTGAGACCGCGCACGGGGCCTCTCAAGCGGTATCGCCGCGCGCGGCGCGACGATGCGTTTCTGGCTCTCGTCACCCTGCGGGTTCCTCGAGCGGTGGACTCGGGCACCCGACGGTGCGCCGACCGGAGGGTGGGGCGCCCCGCAGAACCTGTGCGAAGGGGCGGGTCCGGGGCCCAAAATGCGGGTAAATTAACTCAGTAAAAGAACCTCTTTCGGGCTCGGAGCCGCGGGCCCGCTGCGCCCGCGCGGCTGCGCAGACCGGGCGCGCGGTTCGCGGCGGTGGGGCGCAATCCTTTTGAATGAACCGAAAGGCTTGTTCACGGAATGTTCGTTGATTCGGATCTCACTATGTCGTGGGAGGGCGCGGGCGCGATGGCCGTGCCGGCTCGGCCCGGGGCGCCTCGTTGCAGACGATCCCGCCCTCCATGGCCCGGTACCCTCCGTGCCCGCCGGCGCATGCTGCGTGGCCGGGGGGCGGTCAGGGGCGGTAGCGCTGGGCGGCCTCCGGCGTGACGAGGCCTTCGGCGAGATCGGCGGAGAGGCGCTCGGCATTGCGCTCGCCCGGCGCGCCGATGCCGCCGCCGCCGGGGGTGAGCACCACGAGCCGGTCGCCGGGGGGCACGGTCTGGAAGCCCTTGCCTCGAAAGGCGCTGCCGGAGGCGAGGCCCACATAGCCGGCCGCACCGTCCGCACCGCCATCGCGTCCGCGCGCGGGGTGGTCGATCCGGTCATAGGCGGCGAGGAGTTCGAAGGGCTCGCCGATGCGGCTCTCCACCTCGATCACCTGGCCGAGCCCGCCGCGGCTGCGCCCTGCGCCGCCGGAATCCGGCCGGAGCTCCTTCTTCCAGAAGACCAGCGGTGTCACGGTCTCGGCGATCTCCACCGGCGTGCCCTTCACGCCGGAGGGGTAGGCGGTGGCGGAGAGGCCGTCGCGCGCCGGGCGCGCGCCGGTGCCCCCGTTCGACGTGACCGCCATGGTGAAGCCGTAGTTGCCGCCATCGGCCGCCGCGACCCCGCGCACATTCAGGTTCCAGAGGCAGGAGGTGCCCTCCGCCGGCACCCGGTCCGGCACTGCCTGGCGGAGCGCGCCGAAGACCACATCCGGCAGCATCTGGCCGATCACATGGCGCGAGGCCACCGGCGCGGGCTTCAGCGCGTTGACGATGCAGCCCGGCGGGGCCGAGACCGTGAGCGGCGCCAGCGAGCCCGCATTGTTCGGCACCCGCGCGGCCACGACGCAGCCGAGGCCGAAGACCGTGTAGGCGGTCGTGTAGGAGAGGGGCACGTTGATGCCGCGCGCAGCGCTCGGCCCGGTGCCGGTGTAGTCCACATGGATCCCCTCGTCCCCGACCGTCACCGCGACCGCGAGGGTCACCGGGGCGTCGTAGCCGTCCACGACCATCTCGTTCCGCCACGACCCCTTGGGCAGCGCCGCGATCTCCGCCATCACCGCCTCGCGCGAGCGCGCGAGGATATGGCCGGCCAGCGGCCCGAGATCGGTGAGGCCGAACTCCGTCATCATCTCCGAGAGGCGCCGGCAGCCCACATCGTTGCAGGCGGCCAGCGAGTAGACATCGCCCTCCGTATCGACCGGCAGGCGCGTATTGGCGCGGATCATCGCCATCAGCGTCTCGTTGAGCGCCCCCTTCTCGGCGAGCTTCAGGAAGGGGATGGAGAGGCCCTCCATGAACACATCCGTCCCGTCCGGCCCGAAGCCGATGCCGCCGATATCCATGAGGTGGCTGGTGCAGGAGAAGAGCGCGACGAGCCGGCCCTCGTGGAAGCAGGGGGTGGTGAGCACGAAGTCGTTCAGGTGCCCCGTGCCCATCCAGGGATCGTTGGTGATGTAGATGTCCCCGGGCGCCATGGTCTCGCAGGGAAAGCGCGTGAGGAAATGCTTCACGCTCTCGGCCATGGAGTTCACATGGCCCGGCGTGCCGGTCACCGCCTGCGCGAGCATGCGCCCCTCGGTGTCGAAGACGCCCGCCGAGAGGTCGCCGCATTCGCGCACGATGGGGCTGAAGGCAGTGCGCAGCAGGGTCTGGGCCTGCTCCTCCACGACCGCGATGAGGCGCGACCACATGATCTGCAGGTCGATGGGCGAGAGCGGGGCGGCGGTCATGGCGCGGGCTCCTTGCGGGTTAGGAGAAGGGCGTGGCCGCTGTCGACGGTGGCGTCGAAGCGGGCCGTGATGAGCGTGGAGGTCGCGTCCTCGACGACGAGCGCGGGGCCGGGCAGGCGCGCGCCCGGGGCGAGCGCGGCGCGGTCGTAGACCGGCAGGTCGCGCCAGGCGCGCTCGGCGGTGTCGAACACCGCGCGGGTGCCGACCGGGGCCGGCGCCGCGGCGGGGGCGACGGGCGCCAGCGGCTCCGGGGCCGGCACCGGGGCGCCGATGGCCACCGACCAGCTCAGGATCTCGATGGCCGCATCGGGAATGTGGCGCTCGAAGAGGCGGCGGTACTCGGCCTCGAAACGGCGGCGCAGATCCTCGGTATCGGCCCCGGTGAGGGCGCGCGCGGGCAGGGCGACGCTGATCTCGTGGCCCTGGCCCGCATAGCGCATGAAGGCCGCGCGGCGCTCCTCCAGCGCGCCCCCGGCGCCGCGGGCGAGATCGGCGGTCTCGGCGGTCATGGCCGCGAGCAGCGCGTTGGCGGCGGCGAGGTCGAAGGCGTCGAGGCGCATGTAGCGGCTGCGGATGGTCTCGTAGGCCACCGGCGCGCGAAGAAAGCCGACCGCGGAGCCGACGCCGGCATCGGCCGGGATGAGCACGCGGGGCAGGCCGAGCTTCTCGGCCACGCGCGCGGCGTGGAGGGGCGCCGCCCCCCCGAAGGCGATGAGCGTGTGGTCGCCGAGTGTGGCGCCGCGCTCCACGGCATGCACCCGCGCGGCATTGGCCATGTTCTCGTCCACGATCTCGAGCACGCCGAGCGCCCCCATCTCGCCCGAGAGGCCGAGGGGGGCGGCGATCTCGCGGCCCACCGCCTCGGCCGCGCGGGCGGGCTCGAGCGTGATCGCACCGCCGGCGAAGCGCTCAGGCGCGATGCGGCCGAGGGCGACATCGGCATCGGTGACGGTGGGCTCCTCCCCGCCGCGGGCATAGCAGGCGGGGCCGGGCTCGGAGCCCGCGCTGTCGGGCCCTACGGCGATGGAGCGCGTGGCGTCGAGCCGGGCGATGGAGCCGCCGCCCGCGCCGATCTCGATCATCTCGATGACGGGGATGCGCAGCGGCAGCCCGCTGCCCTTCAGGAACCGCGCGGAGCGGTCGACCTCGAAGCTGCGCGCGGTCAGCGGCTCGCCGTTCTCGATGAGGCAGACCTTGGCGGTGGTGCCGCCCATGTCGAAGGAGAGCGTCTTGGCCTGGCCGCGCGCCGCCGCGATATGAGCCGAGAGGATCGCGCCGCCGGCGGGGCCCGACTCCACGAGGCGCACCGGATAGCGGCAGGCCGCATCGACGCTGGCGAGCCGGCCCCCGGAGGTCATGAGCCGCATCGGCGCGCGGCAGCCGCGCTCGGCCATCGCACCCTCCAGCCGGCGCAGATACCCGGCCATCAGCGGCTGCACATAGGCGTTGGCGACGGTGGTGGAGGTGCGCTCGAACTCGCGGATCTCGGGGCAGACCTCCGAGGAGAGCGAGACGGCGACGCCCGGCAGCGCTTCGGCCAGGATCTCGCGGGTGCGGATCTCGTGCGCGGGGTTGGCATAGGCGTGCAGGAAGGCGACGGCGACGGCCTCGATGCGCGCCTCGGCCAGCCGGGCGGCGGCGGCGCGGACGGCGGCCTCGTCGAGCGCGAGCAGGCTGGTGCCGGTGACATCCATGCGCTCGGGCACCGTGAGGCGGAGGGCGCGCGGCACCAGCGGCCGGGGTTTCTCGATCTCCAGGTCGTACTGGTCGTAGCGGCCTTCGTCGGCGATATCGAGGATGTCGCGGAAGCCCTCGGTGGCGATGAGGGCGGTATGCGCGCCCTTGCGCTCGATGATCGCGTTGGTGGCGAGCGTGGTGCCGTGGACGAAGGCGGTGACCGCCTCGAAGCCGGCGCCGGCCTCGGCGAGAACCGCCTCCACCCCCTCCAGCAGGGCCCGCTCCGGCGCGTCATGCGTGGTCAGGCGCTTGACGGAGAAGCGCTCGATGCCCGGCCCAGTGCCGCGCTCGGCCACGATGTCGGTGAAGGTGCCGCCGATATCGGCGGCCAGTCCAATGCCGGTCATGCAGGCGATGCCTTTCCTCGCTGGGCGGAGCTCGGGGTTGGGGCCGGAGGGGAGCCCGGCTGCAGGGTTGCATTGCAGCACGTGTGGGGCAAGCCGCCGCTTGATCGGCGCGGAACAGAGCAAGCCGCCGCTTGATCGGCGCGGGGCGGGCCTGTCAGTCTCGACCGGTTGGGATGGCGGCGGCGGCGGGAGGGCGCATGGCGGACCGGCGGGATCTTCGCGGATGGTGGGACGGCGCGCCGCCCCCGCCCTGGCCGGACGGCGCGCGCCTCGCGGTCTCGGTGGTCGTGAACGTGGAGGAGGGCGCCGAGCGCGCCATCGGCGACGGGGACGAGGTGAACGAGGGGGTCTACGAGGCGCGCCACGAGGTGGTGGGTGCGCCCGATCCCTGCATGGAGAGCCATTTCGGCTACGGGCCGCGCGCGGGCTATCGCCGGATCGTGGAGGCCCTGGCGCGGCACGGGGTGCGCGCGACCTTCTCGACCTGCGGGCGCGCGGCGGAGCGGCTGCCCTGGCTGATGCGCGATATCGTGGCGCGGGGGCACGAGGTGAGCGCACATGGCTGGCGCTGGGAGAGCCATGCGGGGATGCCGGAGGCAGCGGTGCGCGGGATCGTGGCGCGCACGCACCGGGTGCTGGCGGAGACCGCCGGAGTGGCGCCGGTGGGCTGGCACACGCGCTCGGCCTCGACGCCGGAGACGCGGCGGCTGCTGGTGGAGCATGGCGGGTATCTCTACGATTCCAACGCCTATGACGACGATGTGCCGCGGATCGAGACCGTGGGCGGGCGGGCGCATGTGGTGCTGCCCTATGCCTTCGACACCAACGATATGCGCTTTCAGCCCGGGGGCGCCTTCGTGCAGGGGGAGGATTTCGCGCGGTACTGCATCGCGGCCTTCGACAGGCTCTGGGAGGAGGGGGCAGGGGAGGCGCGGATGATGTCGGTGGGCCTGCATTTGCGGATCATCGGGCGGCCCGCGCGGATCGGCGGGCTGGAGGCTCTGCTCGCGCATATGGCCGCGCGGGGCCGGGTGTGGTTCGCGACGCGGGCGGAGATTGCGCGGCTCTGGCGGCGCGCGGCGGGGTTGCCGGTGTGGGAGCCCGAGGGGGTGCCAGAAGGGGTGCCAGAAGGCGTGCCCGGGGGGCTGCCCTTGCCTGTGGAGGAGCGATGAGATGCGGATCCTGTGCCTGAACGCGAATACGACGGAGTTTGTGACCGAGACCGTGGCCGGCGAGATGCGCGCCACGCTGGGCGAGGCGGCGGAGATCGTGCCGGAGACGGCCGGGTTCGGGCCCGCGGTGATCCGCACGCGGCTCGACCATGTGGTGGCCGGCCATGCGGTGGTGGAGCGCGCGGCGGCGCATGCCGGCGCGGTGGACGGGATCATGCTGGCGGTCTCCTTCGACACCGCGCTCGACGCGCTGCGCGCCGCGCTGCCGATCCCGGTGGTAGGGATGACGGAGGCGAGCCTGGCCATGGCGCGGATGCTCGGCGGGCGGATCGGCTATCTGTCGATGGGCGCCGATGTGACCCCGCTCTATCGCGACACGCTGGGGGCCTACGATCTCGACCGGGACATGGCGGGCTGGCGCGCGCTGGAGGCGCCGGAGGCGTATCGGCCCGGGGACAAGAGCGCGCTCGACGCTGCGCTGGGCGAGGCGGCGGCGGGGCTGGCCGCGGAGGGCGCGGATGTGGTGGTCCTGGTCGGCGCGGTGCTGGCCGGCGCCGCGCGGCGCGTGCAGCCGGGCGCGCCGGTGCCGCTGGTCGATGGCGGGCGTGCCGGGGCCCTGATGATCCGGGCGATGGTGGCGCTCGGCGCGCCGCCGCGGCGCGTGGGCTCCTTCGCCGGCGCGGCGGGGGGCGGGCTCTCCGGCGTCAGCCCGGCGCTGGGGCGGCTGGGGCTGGGGCTTGCGGGGCGGGACACGCGATGAGCGCGTCCATATAGCCGGCGAGCACCTGCCAGGCGGCCGCGAAATCGGCGAGGTCCATCGCTTCGTCCGGGTTGTGGCTGCCATTGGCGTTGCGCACGAAGAGCATGGCGCTGGGCACGCCCTGGCCGGCGAAGACCGCGGCGTCGTGCCCGCCGCCCGAGGCGATGTCGATCGCGGGGATCCCGGCGGCGGCGGCGGCGGCGTGCAGGCCCGCGCGCATGGCGGGGTCCATGGTCGCCTCGCGCGCCCGGGTCTGGGCCCCGAGCGCGATGCGCACGCCGCGGGCCCGGGCGATGCGCTCGGCCTCGGCGCGGAGGGTCGCGTCGAACCGGTCGAGCACGGCCGAGGCGGTGCTGCGGATATCGAGGGTGAAGGCGAGCGCGCCGGGGACCTTGGTGATGCCGTGGCGCGCCGGATCGGTGCCGAACTCGCCGAGGGTGAGCACGAGATCGTCGCCGGCGGCCTCGCGCGCGATCCAGGCGGCCTCGAGTGCTGCGGCGAGCTCGGCGCCGGCCAGCACCGCGTCGCGCCGGTGGCTGCGGGGCACCGCGCCGGCATGGGTGGTCTCGCCCTCGATGCGCGCGAAGCGGTAGCGGATATTGCCGCGGATGGCGGTGACGATGCCGACGGGGATGTCGGCGCCGGTGAGCACGGGGCCCTGCTCGATATGGAGCTCGATGAAGCCGCGGATGCGCGCCGGATCGAGCAGCGCCTCGCCGCGGCGGATGGGGCCGGGATCGAAGCCGAGATCGGCCATATGGGCTGCGAGCGGGCGCGCGCTGTCGGAGCGGCAGGCGGTGTCCGGCGTGTCGGGCGGCAGGAGGCCGAAGGCGGCGCGGCTGCCGATATAGTGGACCGGGAACCACACCATCTCCTCGGCGCGGATCACCATGAGCGTGATGTCGAATGGGGGCGCGATGCCGGCGGCGGCGAGGCGCTCGAGCACGGCGAGGCCCGCGAGGACGCCGGCCGCGCCGTCGAAATTGCCGCCATGATGCACGCTGTCGATATGCGAGCCGAGGAAGAGGGCGGGGGCGGCGGGGTCGCGCCCGGCGAGGGTTATGTAGAGATTGCCCACCGCATCGGTGCGCCGGGCGAGGCCGATCCGGTCCGCCTCCGCCGCGATGAGGCCGTGGGCGAAGGCCTCGCCCGCGCCGTAGCTCGCGCGGGTGACGCCGGGGGGATCGGCGGTCTCGCGCGCCAGCGTCTCGAAAAGCCGCTGCGCGGTGGCGAGAGCGGGCTCGGCGCTCAGTAGAGCCATTGCGGGACGGCGAGCACGATGTCCGGCACCGCGATGATGAGCGCGACCATGGCGAGCATGGCGGCCACGAAGGGCGCGATGCCGGCATAGACGTCGCCGAGCGTGCCGCGCCCGCGCACGCCCTGGACGACGTAGAGGTTCATGCCGACGGGCGGGGTGATGAGCGCGAGCTCCATCATGATCACCAGGAAGATGCCGAACCAGACCGGGTCGATCCCGAGATGCAGGATCACGGGCATGACCACGGGGATCGTACCCACCATCATCGAGAGCGTCTCCAGAAAACAGCCGAGCACGAGATAGAAGACCACGAGCAGCCAGATCATCTCGAGCGGGCCGAGGCCGAGCTCGGTGACGAAGCGGGTCATCGCCTGGGGCACGCCGAGGATGCCCACGATGAAGTTGAGGAAGAAGGCCGCGGAGATGATGAAGATCAGCATCGCGCTGGTGCGGGTGGTGGCGACGAAGGCTTCGTGGAGCATGGCGAAGGAGAGCCGGCCGCGGGCGGCGGCGAGGCCGAGGGCGAGCACCACGCCGAGGGCTGCGGCCTCGGTGGGCGTGGCCCAGCCGCCATAGATGGCACCCATGACGACGACGAAGATCCCGACGGGCGGCAGCAGATGGCGCAGGCGCGCGAGGCGTTCGGCGCGCGGCGCGACATGCTCGACGCGCTCGGCCACAGAGGGGCGGATGAGTGCTGCCGCCGCGATCACCCCCATGAAGAGGAGCGTGAGAATCAGCCCCGGCAGGATGCCGGCGGCGAAGAGCTGGCCGATCGAGGTGTTGGTGAGCGCGCCGTAGATGATGAGGTTGACGGAGGGCGGGATGAGGATGCCGAGCGTGGCGCCCGCGGCGATGGAGCCGAGCACCAGCGGCTCGGAATAGGAGCGGCGCTCGAATTCCTCGAGCGCGACCGTGCCGATGGTGGCGGCGGTGGCGACGGAGCTGCCGGAGACCGCGGCGAAGAGCGAGCAGGCGCCGATATTGGTGTGCAGAAGCCCCCCCGGCAGCCGGCTCAGCCAGTCCGCGAGGCTCTCATACATGCTGCGCGTGATGCCCGCGCGCAGCAGGAGCTCGCCGAGGAGCACGAAGAGGGGGATGGTGGTGAGCAGGAAGTCGTTCATCACCGACCAGAGATTGGTGCCGAAGCTCATGAGCACCGCGGGGCCGAAATAAACCATGGCGCCGAGGATGCCGGTGGCGAGCATGGCGACGCCCACATGCAGGCCGAGAAACATGAGGCCGAGCATGATGGCGAAGCCGATGGCGGCGCCTGCGAGGTCGATCATCGCCGGGCCTCGTCGATCTCCTCGGCGACCGTGGGGGGCGCGAGGGCGGCGTTGGCGGCGCTAAGGCCTCGGGGCAGGAGGCGGAGCGCGCGGATGGCCATGACGAGGGCGGTGGCGCCGAAGAGCAGGAGCCCCGCGAGCCAGAGGCCCTGGGGCAGCCAGAGGGGGGTCTGCAGGGGCGTGCTGGCGCGGCTGCCGAAGGCGAGGCTCTCCTCGAGCGTGGCCCAGCCCATGAAGGCCATGAAGGCGGCGCTGGCGGCGAGGGCGAGATAGGCGGCGATGTTGAGCACGGCCTGCGCGCGGCCGGGCAGGCGCACGAGCAGGATGTCGATGCGGGTATGCGCGCGATGCGCCGCCGCCAGCGCCATGCCGAAGGTGCCGGTGACGGCGACGACATAGCCGCCGATCTCGTCGACCCCCTGGATCGAGAGGTTGAGGAGCTTGCGCGCCAGGATCTCCGCCACGATCAGGACGGAGAGCCCGAGGCAGGCATAGCCCGACAGGATGCCGACGAGGCGCATGGGCTAGGCTCGCAGGGGGCGTGGGCGTTGGGCGGTCGGCGTGCACATGCTGTGCGGCCGCACCCACCCACGACATCTTGGGCGCGATTCCCTGGACGTAGAGTGAACATTCGGGCGACCCAGGCGAGTCGGAGGTATAGTCGACGCGATTACCCTACGTTCACCGGTCGTTGCGCAAAATGACGTGGGAGGGAGCGGACGCGAGGATGTGTCGAATCGGCCCCGTCGCGCTCCCGTGCCGGCCCCGGTCATTCGAGGGTGATGCCGCGGACCTTGCCGACGGTCTCGTTCCAGATGGCGGAGCATTCGGCGAAGCCCGCATTGCAGCTCTCGGCCCAGCCGGGCAGCACCTTCTGCATAGTGGCCTCGGTGACCGCGGCCTGGTCCTCCGGCGAGGGCTCGACCAGCGTCATGGAGAAGGGCGTGTAGTTCTCGCAGCCCGCGCCGCCGGTGTTGCAGGCGATCGCCCAGCCGTTGTTCGTGGCGGCGAGGTCCCAGAACCCCTGCTCGAAGCCGGCGAAGGCGGTCTCGAGCTTGGCCTTCTCCTCGTCGGAGAACGCGTTCCAGGTGTCCATGTTCATGAAGTGGCCGTTCACCGACCAGGAGATGCCGAGCGGCAGGAAGTGGCTGGTGACCTCCGGCCAGTTGCCCGTATTGCCGGAGGTGGGCGAGGTGATCGCGCAGTCCACCACGCCGCGCTGCAGGGCGGGATAGACCTCCTTGAAGCTGAGCGTCACCGGCGTGGCGCCGACCGCCTCGAGCAGGGTGGACATCGACGCGGTGTAGGAGCGGACCTTGAGACCCGAGAGGCTGCCGATCCCGGTCACCTCCGCGTTGCAGTAGAAGACCTGCGGGCCATAGGGCCACAGGGTCAGCACTTTGGCGTTGAACTTCTCGGCGACGCGCCTTTCCAGCTCGGGGCGGAAGGCGGCGACGACCTCCTTCAGCTGCTCCATGCTGGTGGACACGCCGATGAGGTCGATCCCCTCCAAGAAGGCGTCGTCGCGGGCCGCCGCGCCCACGGTGGTCTGCACGATGTCGAAGGCGCCGCTGCGAACCATGCGCAGCGTGTCCTGCATGTCGACGCCGACGATGTCGAGCGGGTTGAAATTGACCTCGACGGCGATGCCGGTGTCCCCGGCCAGCCCCTCGTAGAAGGCCTTCTCCATGGCGGTGTGGAACTTGTGGGTGGAGACGAGGCCGGTGGCGCGGAGCGAGGTCTCGGCGTGGGCGGTCTCGGCGACCGGGGCGCCGAGCGCGAGGGCGAGGGCTGCGAGGGCGAGGGGGGATCTCATGGTCAGGCTCCCTGTTGGTTATGGGGTTGGGGGTCGGGATGGGCGGCGCGGAAGGCCTCTGCGATGTCGATCCGCCGCGCGCACCAGATCCGGTCGCCGAGCCCGGCGAGGCGCGCGAGGATGGCCTCGAAGGCGCGCATGCGCGCGGGCCGGCCGCTGATGCGCAGATGGAAGCCGAGAGTGAGCATGGCGGATCGGCCGCGGCCGGCCTCGGCGAGCAGGATCTCCAGCGCATCGTCGACATAGTCGACAAGCTCGCGGGAGCGCACGAAGCCGTTGGGATGGAAGAACTTCATGTCGTTGGTGTCGAGCGCGTAGGGCAGCACGACGAGGCCGTTGGGGTCCCAGTAGGGCAGATCGTCGTCGAAGGCGTTGGCGGCATAGGCGAAGCCGAGCTCGGCCAGGAGCGGGCGGGTCCAGGCGCTCTCCGCGCCGCGGCAGAAGAAGCCGCGGGGGCGCTGGCCGGTGGCGCGCTCGGTGACGTCGAGACAGCGCACCAGATCTGCGCGCTCGGCGGCCGGCTCGGCATAGTCCGCATGCGGGCGCCAGCGCCAGCCATGGCAGGCCGCCTCGTGCCGCCCGCCCGCGACCGCCGCGGCCGCGAGGGCGGGGACCCGTTCGACGGCGCGGCCGCAGAACAGGATGGTGGCCGGCAGGCGGTGGCGCTCGAGCGCGTCGAGCATCCGCCAGAGCCCCGCGCGCATGCCATAGGCGAAGAGCTGCTCCTGGCCGCGGTCGCGCGCGCCCGGCGCGACGACGCTGGCCACCTCGCCGACCCGCTCGGAGGCGGCGTCGCCGTCGCCGACCTGCAGCTCGGCCCCCTCCTCGAAATTGAGGACAACGGAGACCGCGAGGCGGGCGCCGTTGGGCCAGCGGATCTCCGGCGGCCGGCCGCCATAGCCGACGAGGTCGCGCTCATCCGACATGCCCGAACAGCCTTCCCCAGCCGCGGATGCGCGCGGGATCGCCGCCGGCGCGGCGCATAGCGCCCCAGAGTGCCGTGGAGACGGTGTCGTAGACGGGGATGCCGGTCTCGGCCTCCACCGCCTCCGCGATCCCGGCACCGCGGAAATTGGTGCAGAAGACGGCGATGGCCTCCGGCCCCGCCGCGGCCACCTCGCGGCAGAGATCGGCGATCCGGGCTTCGGAGTAGGTGCTGAAGGAGTAGTTGCCGCGGTCCTGCAGATGCCGCTCGGCCACGACCTCGAAGCCCGCGCCCGCATAGGTCGCGAGGATCCGCTCCTGGATCTCGTCGAGATAGGGGGTGACGAAGGCGATGCGCCGCGCGCCGGTGAGGCTCAGCGCCTCGTTGAGCGCGAGCACCGCGGAGGCGGCGGGGATGCCGGTGCGTGCCTCGATCGCCTCGCAGAGTGCGTGGTCGCTCCCGAAGCCGAGCCAGCCCGAGGAGGTGCCGTTCCAGCAGATCACATCGACCCGGGCATCCGCGAGGAGATCGGCGGCGGCGAGCATGGGGCCGGGGTCGAACTGGCCGAGCGCGCTTTCGTCGAGCGAGATCTGGGTGACGGGGAAGCGCGCGAAATGGGCCGTGACATCCGGCAGGCCCGCCAGCATCGCCGCGGTGAGCGGCTCGAGCACGGTGTTGGAGGAGGGCGTGAGCATGCCGAGGCGGAGGGCGGGAGGCGCGGTGGGGGACATTGGTGCTCCTGGGCGGGACGGTTAGAGGGGAGCAACTTCCGTACCACGCCTGCGCGCGCGTCGGCGGGTCCCGCCGGAGCGCCGGAGAGGGGAGAGGCGGGGACGGCGGCGGCGGACAAGGGCGCGGCCGGAAATGTCGGGGTTTCCAGACATTTGGCACGGTTGTTGCCTGATCCGGGGGAGGGCCGCCGACGCTAACCCCCTGAAGCGCGGCCGGTTTCGACAGGAGAGAGATTCCGATGCGCCGCTGCGATGGGGGAAACCAGCGACTTCGCCGGCGCGGCGCTCTTCGACAGGGGGGATCGGGGAGGGCATCCCCTGCACAAGAATGCAGCATTGTCTGCCCTGGTTGCGGACATACTGAGAAAAGTGAGCCAGAGATCGGCA
>JBCBWF010000199.1:0-8907 GCA_039817245.1 Pseudomonadota bacterium
GCGATGATGTTGGCGACCACAGGGCCCATCACGTCAAACATGACGTCCTGCGCAGCTGTCGCGTCCGGGCCAGAGGTGTAGAACGACGCCAGATCGTTCTTGCCCATGTACTTCTGGTAGCCTTCGACGCTTGCAATGTGCTCGATCGCGGCGCCCACGTCTTCCTTGACCTCGTCAGGAACACCAGCAGCGGCAAACAGGCACATCAGGCCGGTGAACTCGATGCCGGATGTGCCGGTTTCGGTGAATGTGGCGCCGGTGATCCCGGGGCTCACGGATCACGAGATGGAGCAGCTTCTGGCCGCGGCGGCCGAGGCGGGCGCGCGGGAGGCGCACTACACCGTGCTTCGGCTGCCGCTGGAAGTGGCGGAGCTCTTCCGGGACTGGCTGGAGCGCGAGCGGCCGGAGCGCGCGGCGCGGGTTATGGGGCTGGTGCGCGAACTTCATGGCGGGCGGGACTACGACCCGGCCTGGGGCAAGCGGCTGAAGGGCGAGGGCGTGCATGCGGCCCTGATCGCGCGGCGCTTCGCGCTGGCCTGCCGGCGGGCCGGGCTGGGGCTGAAGGATCTGGCGCCGCTGCGCACCGATCTCTTCGCGCCGCCTGCGCGGGCCGGGGACCAGCTTTCGCTCGATCTTTAGAGGAGAGCGGCGAGGCCGGCCGCGGGCCCCGGGCTCGACCCGGGGCCTCCTTGAACGGCGCGGACGGGCTGGTGCCGGGCGGCGCGGCGCGGCTAGCCTGCAGGGGCGAGCCGAGGAGAGACGCATGAGCGCCCGAGAACCGCCTGACATGACACTCGCCGAGGGGCTGGAGGGGCCGGTCGCCGGGGTGGACGAGGTCGGGCGCGGGCCCTGGGCCGGCCCGCTGGTGGCCGCGGCCGTGGTGCTGGGCGACGGGTCGGGGCCGGCCGGGCTCGACGATTCGAAACGGCTCACCCATGCGCGCCGGGTGCTGATCGCCGCGGAGATCCGGGCCGTTGCTGCCGTGGGGCTCGGCGTCGTGGAGGCCGCGGAGCTCGACCGGATCGGCCTCGGGCCTGCCAACGATCTTGCGATGCGCCGGGCGGTGGCCGCGCTGCCGCTGCGCGCGGCATCGGTGCTCGTGGACGGGCGGCGGATGCCGGAGGGTCTGAACCTGCCGGGGCGCGCCGTGATCGGCGGGGATGCGCGGGTCTCCGCGATCGCCGCGGCCTCGATCGTGGCCAAGGTGGCGCGCGATGCGATGATGCAGGACCGCGCCCGCCGCCATCCCGGCTATGGCTGGGAGCGCAACAAGGGCTATGGCACGGCGGAGCACCGCGCGGCGCTGGAGCGGCTCGGCCTGACGGCGGAGCATCGGCGCTGCTTCCGGCCGGTGGCGCTCTTGGCAGAGGGTATCGATGGCGAGAGCGCTGCTGGCGGGGGCGCGGTGTGACTCGGAAGGCGCAGTGGGCGATACGTGAGGCAATCCGCCCAACCGACTGATTCGCTGGTCTGTTGACGGGCTCACGGACGCGATGCAGGCTCGCCTCCGTATTGCAGGGGGACAACAGCATGGCCGATCTGCCGCGCGACCGCGTGCTGAGCGGCGACTGCACCGAGATCATGTCGACGCTGCCGGAGGGCTCGGTCGATCTGGTCTTCGCGGATCCGCCCTACAACCTGCAACTCAAGGGCGAGCTGCACCGGCCGAACCACAGCCGTGTGGACGGGGTGGAGGATGCCTGGGACAGGTTCGACAGCTTCGAGGCCTATGACCGGTTCACGCGCGGCTGGCTGGCGGCGGCGCGGCGCTTGCTGAAGCCGAACGGCGCGATCTGGGTGATCGGGAGCTACCACAACATCTTCCGCGTGGGTGCCGCGCTGCAGGATGCGGGGTTCTGGATCCTGAACGACGTGGTCTGGCGGAAGACCAATCCGATGCCGAATTTCCGCGGCAAGCGGTTCTGCAACGCGCATGAGACGCTGATCTGGGCGGCGCGCTCGGAGGAGGCGAAGCCCTGCTTCAACTACGAGGCGCTGAAGGAGCTGAACGAGGGGCTGCAGATGCGCTCGGACTGGACGCTGCCGATTTGCGGCGGGCCCGAGCGGCTGCGCGACGGGGCGGGGGCCAAGCTGCATCCGACGCAGAAGCCCGAGGCGCTGCTCCACCGGGTGCTGCTGGGCACGACCCGGCCCGGGGAGACGGTGCTCGACCCCTTCTTCGGGACCGGCACGACGGGCGCGGTGGCGCGCCGGCTCGGACGGCATTTCGTCGGGATCGAGCGCGATGCGGGCTATGCGGAGGTGGCGCGCGCGCGGATCGCCTCGGTGACGCCGCATGACGCGGAGGCGGTACGGCTGGCGCCAGCGAAGCGGACCGCGCCGCGGGTGCCGTTCGGGCATCTCGTGGAGCGGGGCATGCTGGAGCCGGGGACGCTGCTGGTTTCGGTGAACGGCCGGCACACGGCGAAGGTGCGCGCGGACGGGACGCTGGTGGCGCGCGACGTGTCGGGCTCGATCCATCAGGTGGGGGCGGCGCTGGAGGGCGCACCCTCCTGCAATGGCTGGACGTACTGGCATATCGAGACGGATCGGGGGCGGGTGCCGATCGATGTGTTCCGCCAGAAGGTGCGCGCGGAGATGCCGGACTGAGCGCCGCGCGGAGCCGGACCGCGGCTGAGGCTCCGGGCCTCTTTAGCGGAACCGCCGCGCTCTGCGCGGCGATGCGTTTCTGGCTCTCGTCACCCTCCGGGTTCCTCGAGCGGTGGGCCAAGCCGCACCGGGTCGCCCTGTCTCAGCCGCGCGCGGCCTTCGACGAGGCTGGGATTTCGGGGAGCGCGAGGCGCAGCGCCTTGGCGAAGACCGTGGGCATGGCGGCGGCGGCGGCGGCGGGCTCCATCGGCGCGGGCACGGCAACGCCCTCGGCGCGCATCACGCCGAGGCGGAGGTGGAAATGCGTGAAGGTGTGGCGGACCTCGCCGATCCGCATCCATTGCCCGCGATAGGGGGGACGGACGGGCGGTGCGTCTTCCGCCCAGTCGGTCGATGGCAGGGCGCGCATGCCGCCAAGGAGGCCCTGTTCGGGGCGGATGACGGTGCCGACGCGGCCCCGCGCGTCGAGGCCGACGAAGGCGGTGCCCATGCGGATGGGCTTGGCCTGTTTCGGCGCCTTGGCGGGCAGGGTTTCCGCGAGGCCGGCGGCGCGGGCGGCGCAGGCGTCCATCCAGGGGCAGATGCCGCAGGCGGGCCGGCGCGGGGTGCAGACCGTGGCGCCGAGATCCATGACGGCCTGGGCGTAGTCGCCGGGGCGCGCCAGGGGCGTGAGACCGGCGGCGCGGGCGTAGAGGCGGGGCTTCACACCCGGCAGGGGCTCGGCCTCGACATAGAGGCGGGCCATCACGCGCTCCACATTGCCGTCCATCACCACGGCCGGGCGGTCGAAGGCGATGGCGGCAATGGCGGCGGCGGTGTAGCGGCCGATGCCCGGGAGGGTGAGGAGGCTCTCCTCGGTATCCGGGAAGCGGCCGGCATGCGCGCCCGCGACCGCCACGGCGCAGGCATGGAGGTTGCGCGCGCGGGCGTAGTAGCCGAGCCCCGCCCATTCGGCGAGGACCTCCTCGCGCGGGGCGGCGGCGAGCGCCTCGACCCGGGGCCAGCGCCGGGTGAAGGCCGCGAAACGCTCGCGCACGGCCGCAACGGTGGTCTGCTGCAGCATCACTTCGGAGAGCCAGACGCGGTAGGGATCGGGGCGTACCCCGCGCGCACGCTCGGCGGGCGCGACGCGCCAGGGCAGGCTGCGGTGGTGCCGGTCGTACCAGTCGAGCAGGCCCGCGGCGAGGGCGGCAGGGTCGTGGGTGGGGTCGTGGGTGGGGTCGTGGGCGGGCTGGTGGGCGGGGTCGTGGATAGGGACTTGGGAGGCCTCGCTGCCGGCCGCTGTTGGCTTCGCTCGCGCCACTGCCTATGCTCCCGCCGCCGGCGCGGGCCGGCCTGTCGAATTCGCGTGATCGGAGCGTCGCACCATGGGCGGAGGCGGAATGTCTGACAAGCCGGGCCGCCGGGTGGCGAAAGGGCGCGGGCGGCGCGCGGCCGACGAGAAGGCCGGGCCGGAGCGGCCGCCGGGCGCTGCGGAGGAGGCGGCGGCGACGCCGGTGCGCCGCGGACGGGGCTTCCGGGCGGCGGGCGCCGCGATCGCGCAGCCCCTGTCGCGCACCGCGGCGCGGTTCGGCTTTGCGGAGCCGGATGTGCTGCTCAACTGGGACGCGATCCTGGGCCCTGCGATCGCGCCCCTCTGCCGGCCGGTGGCGGTGCGCTATGCCGGGCGCGGCGGCTTCGGGGCGACGCTCGTGGTCGCCGCGGAGGGGGCCGTGGCGCTCAAGGTCGAGCATCTGGCGCCGCGGATCATCGAGCGGGTGAACACGCATTACGGGTATCGCGCCGTCTCTCACCTAAACGTGACCCAGGCGCAGGGGCGGCGCGGGCGCGGGGCGGCGAAGGGGCTGTCGGAGGCTCAGGCGGTGTTTTCGGGCCCGAAACCGGGCTCTGGCGTCGCTCCCGGGCCCGTGAACGCGGCGCGCGGCATGCCGGCGGGCCCTGCGCCGGTGCTGCCGGAGGCCGAGGCGCGGGCCGCGGCGAAGGTGGCCCATGTCACCGACCCCGATCTCAGGGATGCACTTTTGGAAATGGGCCGCTATGTGCTTTCGAGGCCCGGGAAGTCTGGGCCCGAGAAACCGGGCCGCACCGCAGCGGCGGGCGCCGCCGAGAGGGGCGCCGGCGGCGGCATCGGCCCGAACCCCAGCCCGCGCAAACCCTGACGCGCGCCCGGATGAGATCGAGACGAGGAGAGACATCCATGCAGACCCGCCGCTCCCTGCTGCTTGTCGCTGCCGCGCTGCCGGCTGCCGGGCTCCTGCCGCGTCTGGCCGCGGCCGAGCCGAAGCTGGGCGACATCGTGCTCGGCGACCCGGAGGCGCCGGTGACGGTTTATGAGTACGCCTCCTTCACCTGTCCGCACTGCGCGGCCTTCCACAACAACACCTTCCCGGAGATCGAGAAGAACTACATCGAGACCGGCAAGGTGCAGTTCATCCTGCGCGAGGTTTACTTCGACCGCTACGGGCTCTGGGCCTCGATGGTGGCGCGCTGCGGCGGCGAGCGGGGCTTCTACCCGATGGCCGACCAGTTCCTGAAGCGCCAGGCGGTGTGGACCCGGTCGGAGGATATCGCAGGGGAGATCCGCAAGATCGGCCGGCTGAACGGGCTTTCGCCGGATGCGATGGAGGCCTGCCTGGCAGACGAGGACTACGCGCGCAGCCTTGTGGAGCGGTATCAGGAGACCGCGGACGAGCATCAGGTACGCTCGACGCCGACCTTCATCATCAACGGCGCCAAGCATAGCGGGAACATGGGCGTGGCCGATTTCTCGGCGCTGCTGGACGCCGCGCTCTCCGGCTGATCCGCCGCCATCGCTGTGACGCCTTGCGCGCCGGCCTCTGGAACCAGGGGCCGGCGCTTTCCGTTTCGGGCGCAGCGGGTGCGCTGCCATAGCTCTGCATCTTGTGGCAAGGGGCAACCTGCCCGCAATATCGGCCGTTCGCTGATTGACAACCGCCGCGCTGCAAGGAAAGCTGGCGGGAAAATCAAAGCCGAGGCAGGCAAGGCAGTGCAGTTCACAAAGCTCCGCATCGAGGGCTTCAAGTCGTTCGTCGATCCGACCGAGCTGGTGATCCTGCCCGGGCTGACCGGCGTGGTCGGGCCCAATGGCTGCGGCAAGTCCAACCTCCTGGAGGCGCTGCGCTGGGTGATGGGCGAGAGCCGCGCGCGGGCGATGCGCGGCGACGGGATGAACGACGTGATCTTCGCCGGCAGCCATGCGCGCCCGGCGCGCGCGCGGGCCCGGGTGGAGCTGCTGATCGACAACAGCGCGCGGCGCGCCCCTGCGCCCTTCAACGCGGCGGACGATATCGAGATCGGCCGGCGCATCACGCGCGACATCGGCTCGGCCTTCATGCTGAACGGGCGGACGGTGCGGGCGCGCGATATCCACACGCTGTTCGCCGATGCGGCGACCGGGGCGAGCTCGCCCGCGCTGGTGCGCCAGGGGCAGATCTCGGAGCTGATCGAAGCCAAGCCGCGCCAGCGCCGGCGGATCCTGGAGGATGCGGCGGGGATCTCGGGGCTGCATCAGCGCCGGCATGAGAGCGAGCTGAAGCTGAACGCGGCGGAGGCCAATCTCGCGCGGGTGGACGACGTGCTGGAGGGGCTGGAGACGCAGCTGCGCAGCCTGGCGCGCCAGGCGGGCGAGGCGCGGCGGTACCGGCGCCTGGCGGAGGCGCTGCGGCGCGCCGAGCGGCGGCTCCTGGAGCTGCGGCTGGAGGAGGCCGAGGCGGCAGCGGCGGCGCTGGCGGCGCAGCGCTCGGAGATCCTGGCGGGGCTCGCGCGGGCGGAGGCGGCGGTGCTGGCCACCGAGCGCGACCGCGAGACGGCCGAGGCCGCCCTGCCCCCGCTCCGCGAGGAGGAGACGGTCGCCGCGGCCGTCTACCAGCGGCTGGCCGTGGAGCGCGATGCGATCGACGAGCGGCGCAAGCGCGCGGAGGCTGAGATCTCGGCGCTGGCCCGCACCGCCGGGCAGCTGGCCGCCGATCTGGAACGCGAGCGCCAGCTCGGCTCCGATGCCGGCACCGCGCTCGAGCGCATCGGCGCGGAGCAGGAGACGCTCCGGCGGAAGTCGGACGGCGCGGAGGCGCAGGAGCGCGCGGCCGAGGCGGCGGCGAGCGCTGCGGCGGAGGCGCTGGCGCGGGACGAGGCGGCCTTCGATGCGGCTGCGGCCGATGCCGCGCGCCGCGTGGCCGAGGCCGAGGCCGCCGCGAAAGCCCTGCGCGACGCCGAGACGGCGGCCGCGGCGGCGCGCGCGGCGCTGGCGCGCGATGCCGAGGCGGCCGCCGCGCTGGAGGGTGCCGTCCGCGAGGCAGAGGGGGCCGTTGCGCGGGCACGCGCCGAGGCCGCTGCGGCCACCGACGCCGCGGGGGCTGCCGAGACGCGCCTGGCCGGTGCGGAGGCGGCGATGCAGCGCGCGCGCGAGGCGGAGGCCGCGGCCCGGCGCGACGCCTCCGAGACCGCGGCCGCCCATGGCGCCGTGGCTGCCGAGCGCAAGAGCGTCGAGGCGCTGCTGGCGGATGCGCAGGAGGGCGCGGCGGACCGGCTGATCGACCGGATCGAGGTCGCGCCCGGCTATGAGGCCGCGCTCGGCGCGATCTTCGGGGACACGCTGGCGCTTCCCGAATGCGCCGGGGATGCGGGGCCCGAGACCGGCTGGCGCGCGCTGGAGGCCCTGGAGGCCGGCGCGCCGCTACCGGCCGGGGCCGAGCCGCTTGGCAAGCATGTGGAGGCGCCGGCGGCGCTGAGCCGTCGTCTCGCCCGCGTCTGGGTCGTGCCGGCGGAGGCGGGGGCGGCGCTGCAGCCGGCGCTGGGGCCCGGCTGGTCCGCGGTCAGCCGCGACGGCGATCTCTGGCGCTGGGACGGGCTCTGCCGCCGCGGCGCCGATGCCCCCTCCCCGGCCGCCATGCGCCTTGCGCGGCGCAACCGGCTGAAGGCGCTGCGCGAGTCGGAGGCCGGGGCCGAGGCGGCCGCGACCGCCGCGGCCGAGGCACACGGGGCTGCGCGCGAGGCGTTGCAGGCAGCCACGACCGAGGAGCGCGCGGCGCGCGAGGCGAGGCGCACGGCCGAGGGGGCGAGCGCCGCCACCGCCCGCGCGCTGGCGGCGGCGGAGACGGAGGCGGCCAAGCTCGAGGCCCGCCGCGCGGCGCTGGCCGAAGCGCTGGAGGCCCGCCGCGCGGCCGAGGCGGAGGCGGCCGCTGCCCATGCCGCCGCCGAGGCCCGCGCCCGCGAGGTCGCCGATCCCGCAGGCGCGCAGGCGGCCCTCGCAGGCCTGCGCGACCGCGTGGCCGAGGCGCGCAAGGCGATGCTCGCGGCCCGTGCCGCGGCCGACGAGATCTCGCGCGCCAATCGCGGGCGCGAGCGCCGGCTGGCCGCGCTGGAACGCGAGCGCACCGACTGGGAACGCCGCGCGGGGGCGGCCGGCGGTCGCATCGAGGCGCTGGAGACACGGACGGCCGAGGCGACCGAGGCCCGGAAGAGCGCCGAGGAGCGCCCGGCGGAGATCGCGGCCGAGGCGGCACGCCTCGGCGATGCCCTCGCCGAGGCGCAGGCGCGCCGCAAACGCGCGGCCGATGCGCTGGGCGCCGGCGAAAGCGCGCTTGCCGCTGCCGCGGCCGCTGCACGGGCGGCCGAGAAGGCGGCCTCCGCCGCGCGCGAGGAGCGCGCCCGCCTGGAGGTGCGCAGCGAATCCGCCGAGACCGCGGTGGCCGAGGCCCGCCAGCGCCTCGCCGAAGCCCCGGCGCCGAACCCGGCCCCAGCCACAGCCCCGGACGCCGAGACCGCCGAGACCGAGTCGGCGGAGCGCGCACTGCCGGACACCCCGCGCGAGCTGGAAGCCGAGATCGCCCGGCTGACCCGCAAGCGCGACGCCATCGGCCCGGTCAATCTCCGCGCCGAGGCCGATCGCGAGGAGGTCGGCGCCGAACGCGACACGCTCCTCGCGGAGAAGGCCGATCTGGAAGCCGCCATCGCCAAGCTCCGCGGTGCCATCGGCAGCCTCAACCGGGAGGGCCGCCAGCGCCTGACCGCGGCCTTCGACCGGGTGAACACGGCCTTCGCCGGGCTCTTCCGCGAGCTCTTCGGGGGCGGCGAGGCACGGCTCGTGATGGTGGAGGACGAGGATCCGCTGGAGGCGGGGCTCGAGATCCTCTGCCAGCCGCCGGGCAAGAAGCTCGCCGCCGGACAGGAGCGACAGGCTGGAGAGCTTCTTGCCCGGCGGCTGTCAGAGGATCTCGAGCCCCGCCTCCAGCGGATCCTCGTCCACCACCATCACGAGCCGTGCCTCGCCGCCCCCGA
>JBCBWF010000147.1:0-11145 GCA_039817245.1 Pseudomonadota bacterium
CGCGCCGAGCCGTCCGGCGAAACCCGCGATCCCGAAGGACGGACGCCCTGCCCGGCGGCGCAGGCCGCCAGGGAGCGGCAGCAAACCCGAGAAGGGACGAACCGGGAGATCCTACCGCTTGGAAAAGACAACGGCATGCACCCCCAACCTCGCCTCGCGCCGATGAACCCCGCGGCAGACCCTGCTCGGTGCATGCAGCATCTCGGATGAAGGTCCGGTTGAGCGCGCCGCCCCTGCGACGTCCGGCACCGCCGCGAAGGCCTCGTCCGTGGGGCTTGAGCGACAGGTTAGGTCTGGTTGTGAATCGTGACCTTCCCCTGTCCGGGATCAACCTCGACGTCATCGCCTGTTGCTATGAGCCGGGTGACGTCGCCGTCTTCGAACCGGTCGCACATCGGCATGCCGGCAAGCGCGGCCCCTTGCGCGAGGATCGTGTTCGTCGAATTGAAGAGGATCGCCTTCGGCGCGATGCCGCGAGCTTTCATTTCATGGAGCATCCAGGCGGAGGCAACGCCGCCCTTTGCGGTGTTCAGGACGAGGATCACATCGCGGTAACTCTGCCCTGCGAGCTTATGCTGAGGTCGCGAGAACACCCCTTTGATGCGGTCGAGATCATAGCGTGCCGAAAAGTTATCGTCCGCAACGAGGGCTCTGCCTCTGACGCTCGGGCCGATCCCGACGTGACATTTCAGTTCTACCGACATCAGACAATTCGACCTTTCTCGGCGGAGGCGACACAGTCTTCCATGCTTGCAAGCGCGGGCAGGTAGCCGTATCCGCCCAGGATGTTCACGATCTTGGCGGAGTTGCTCAAGAGACGCTTCCACCCGTTTGCTTCGCCAATCTCGCGGGCATATTGCTGGTAAAAGCAGGTACCCGTCAGAACCTTCCCGCCGAAGTCTTCGATGGCGTCCACGAACCCCATCCGCTTGGCATCCACATAGACCTGTGCAGGTGTGCAGACGATCAGATCGGTTGTTTCAGCACGACGCCGCCCTCGGCAAAGGGAGGCAACCTGTCCCATCTCCACGAGACTGAGCTGCGGCGCGGCAAATACCACAACGTCGACAGCTTCTCCCTTGGCACCAAACGGCTGGTAGAGATCCGCAAGGTCCTGATCGGTGATCGGGACCGCTGCCAGTCTGTCTCCCTCGACATCCGCGAGGGTCGGGGCTTCCGGTGTGATGCCGACGATGTGAAACAGGGGGGTCGATCCATAGCTCGCCATGGCCGCGCCCATATGCTTGATCTCGTCTGAAGTCGGCGTCTTCTCGATGCCTTCGATTACGGGAACTTCCCAGTAGCTTCCTGACTTGCGGCCAATAGTGGCGCCCAGAACGCCCCAATCCATCAGGTCATTCGGCTGTGTGCCGACAACGAACCGTTTCGTCGCCTTGCGATTTTCATCGAGATGAAGCCCGTATCTGGGCGTCCGACCGGTCAACCCCGCTGCAAGCGCGGATGGCCCGCCCTCGAAGTTGGACCGCGCCCCGCAAACCGAGTTCGAGTAGATGACGACACCCGTATCACCATAGGCAACGTGATCGCCACGAACCGGCGGCATGATGGTCTGATAGTTGATGCAGGTATCGGTCATCATGATACCCATCCGGATACATGCGGCGATGAACCGCCGTTCCAGATTGGCCATCTCCTCCGTCTGTCCCAGAGGATCGTAGTAGCTGAGGTCGACGCCCCGAGGGTCCGTTATCATGGGGATGGCGACCTTCGCGCCATCCTTGGCCATGGTTTCGACGAACGCGACGCCTGCGTCACCCAGGCTTTCCGGATCGGCCATCATATGGGCTTGGCTGACCTCCACCATGTCCGCTGCGTCGAACATCCTGCCGACCTGAGTTTGATGCTCGATTGCCCATTGGCACGCGGGGCCGAACGCGCCGGCTTGCATGGCCAGTTCTTTGTCGGTGAGCTTCATCTTTCCCCCTCGGCGAAGTATTTTTTTTGCGCCCTCGTGCGAAAGTTTCGGATCAACATGACGGACGCCACGTGTTCACCGAGCAGGCCGTCCCCGGTCTAAAATCACCTGCCGATGTAATCCACCTCGATCTCGCGGAATGCGTCGAACTCACACTTGAACTGCGCTCTCCGCGAGATATCCGCCGGCAAGACGTGTTGGTAAGCCACGAGGGCTTCAAGCTGTGGCCGAACCCGCCTGTGCGTGGCCCCTCATGAACTGACCCCATGTCGACCGGACAAAAGGCCTGAGTAGGGAGGCTTGCGGCCTCCCCAGGCACAGGCTTACGTCGGACGGTGTCCGTTGTCAGATATTCTGGGCCACCGGAGGCCATGACGCAGTGGAGGGTCTGGCTCGGTTTGGTTGAGGCTGGGCTGCGGTCCGCTGGTTGAGCAAGCGGCGCTGGCGGATGGTTTCGTCCTTGATCCTCCTTCTCTCCTCGAGGATGGCCGGTGCACGACCGAAGACGGCGTCGGCGGGCGTGACGTTGCCGAGGCTCTCGTGCACCCGGCGATAGTTGTAGCGATCCACGAAGTCGCTGACCGCGGCCTTGAGCGCGCCCGGCAGGGAGTGGTTCTCGAGCAGGGTGAGGAGGAGAAGGAAACGATCCGGTGGATCGTTTCCCCAACGAACGTTTTTCAACGTCTGGGGCCAGCGTTCGATCTTGCCTTGCGTCTGGGGGTGGTTCGGCGCACCTCGGACATGATCCATGCCCTTGCCGTCGAGCCAGGTCGCGAGCTTGCCCGCGATGTACGAGGAGCCCCTCGCCATCGTCGCTCGAACCGATGGCGCGCCGATGGCAAGCGCTGAGGAGCCTTGGCCGGTGAAGGACCGTTGGCTGGTCGCAGCCGGAGGCCTCGAGAGCGAGACCGAGCGTGTCCATGACGTCCTCGGCCCGCATGGTCGTGCAGAGCTTCCAGGCGACAACGTATCGGCTGAAGTCATCGAGGGTGAGCCTTGTCGCGCAGGCCTTCGAGCACGATGCGGGTTCGGGCTCTCTCTCGAACCCGTGGCGTTCGATCCCTCACTCTCCTCCGCCGAATGGTGCTTGCGCGTGCGCCGGCGGATGTCCTTCACGACACGATCGGCCGGCAGCTTGGGTGTTCCGGGTTTCTGTCTCATCTCCACTCCTTGGCGGTTACGATGAGCCAGAAACCCTCCGTTACGAAATCACCTCAGGTGTCCCATGGGCGCCGATCCCGGACAACCTTCCGCAGATTCCGGTCCTGGCGGATGACCGCTGATCCGCTCAACCAGAGCGACTCGGCACAAGAAACTGCACAAATGAGGAACGAACAGCATTGCTGCGATCAGACATGCGAACTTAAATCATTGATATCAGGTATATTTTCTGGCTGGGGAACCTGGATTCGAACCAGGACTGACGGAGTCAGAGTCCGCTGTTCTACCGTTAAACTATTCCCCACCGGGTGCCGTGGGCGGGACATAAGGGGTGGGATGGAGGGGTGTCAAGCCGCCTCGCTCAGGCTCACTGGAAGCTGTAGGCGATGCGCAGCATTCCCTGGTAGTCGTTGAAGTCGCGCGGGCCGAAGCCGCTCGCCCGGCCTTCGAGCACGATGTCGAGCGGGCCGGCACCGAGCCTGAGGCCTGCGCCGAACCGGCCGAAGACCGTGTCGCCGACCAGCGAGGCGCCGCCTACATCGTCGAGCACCCCGACGATGTGGCCCGCGACCCATGGGGTCAGCCGCATCGCACCGAGCTGGACGGGATAGCCGATCTCCGCGCCGCCCGAGGCCTCGAAATAGGTGAGCCGGTTGGTGGGCACGTCGATCCCGGCGCTGTCGGTGAAGCTCACCGCGCTGTCCACCGCGATGAGGCCGGAGAAGCGCGGGATCACCTGGAGACCCGCGAAACCGTAGAGCGCCGAGGCGCCGAGGCCCGCGATGAACCGGTCCGAGTTCACCTCCGCCCCGACGCCGCCGTTGAAGAAGTCGAACTCCGTGCGCTTGAAGCCGATATGGGCGTCGAACACCCAGGTCTCGCCGGGCTTCCAGGCGGCGTAGGGGATGATCGAGAAGGAGCGGCTGTCCAGATGGCCCGGCAGCCCGTCGAGCGCGGTGGTGAGGTTGGTGTCGTCGTAGCCGATGCGCGCGCCGACCAGGACGCTTGAGGAGGCCATGCCCTCGATGCCGAAGGCCCCGCCGAGCAGCCGCCCGTCGAAGCCCGCGCTGTCGAAGTTCACGAGCGGCTGTCCGCGCACCGTGCCCCAGACCGCGATGCCGCCATGGCGTTCCTCGGCCGGACCCAGCAGCCGGGCGCGGGCGCGATCGCCCACATCACCGATCACCGCCTCGGCGCCGAGCGCGACGGGCACGATCCGCGCGGCATCCTCCTGTCGCTCCGCCAGCGAGACGGTTTGCGACCACGCTGCGCCTCCGAGCAGGCACAGCAGCAGGAACGGCGCATAAGCGGCGCCGAGCAATACACGGCTCATGGAGTGAGCTCCTCGATGTCCCCGCGGCACGGTTTCACCGCACCTCTTGGTACCGCCCGTGCGGGGCGGCCGAAGCGGGAGGTCTGGTCAAAACCGCGCCATCCCGCGGTGTCAGGATGTAGAAGAGGCCACAAACAGATTGAAATGCAAGCGATCGGCACGACCGATGTCGGAGGTTTGAACAGGCCCCTCAGGCGTTGAAGAGGAAGTGCAACACGTCCCCGTCGACCACCCGGTAGCCCTTGCCTTCCACGCGCATGCGCCCCGCATCCTTGGCGCCCTGCTCGCCGCCGACGGCGATGTAGTCGTCATAGGCGATGGTCTCGGCGCGGATGAAGCCGCGCTCGAAATCGCCGTGAATGACGCCGGCGGCCTGGGGCGCCAAGGTGCCGTCGGCGATGGTCCAGGCGCGCGCCTCCTTGGGACCGACGGTGAAATAGGTCAGGAGGCCGAGGAGCGCGTAGCCGGTGCGGATCATGCGGTCGAGCCCGGGCTCTTCGAGGCCCATCTCCGCCATGAATTCCGCGCGCTCGACATCGTCGAGCTGGGCGATTTCCTCCTCGATGCGCGCGGAGATGACGACGTGGCGAGCACCTTCCGCGGCCGCGCGCTCGGCGACGCGGGCGGAGAGCGCGTTGCCTTCCGCCGCGGCGCTCTCCTCGACATTGCACACATAGAGGACGGGCTTGGCAGTCAGGAGCTGGAGCTGCTTCCAGGCGCGCGTCTCCTCGGGCGTGATCTCGACGCTGCGCGCGGGCTTGCCGTCGTCCAGCGCGACCTTGGCACGCTCAAGGAGGGCGGACTGCTCCACGGCCTCCTTGTCGCCGCCACGGATCTTGCGCGAGAGGTTGGCGAGGCGGCGGTCGATAGATTCGAGATCCGCGAGCATCAGCTCGGTCTCGATGGTATCGGCATCTGCGATCGGGTCGACCCGGCCTTCCACATGCGTGATGTCGCCGTCCTCGAAACAGCGCAGCACATGGGCGATGGCGTCCACCTCGCGAATATTGGCGAGGAACTGGTTGCCGAGACCTTCGCCGCGCGAGGCGCCTTTCACGAGACCGGCGATGTCCACGAAGGTGAGACGCGCCGGGATGACCTCGCGGCTCTTCGCGATCTCGGCCAGGCGCGCGAGCCGGTCGTCCGGCACCGCCACATCGCCCACATTGGGCTCGATGGTGCAGAACGGAAAGTTCGCCGCCTGCGCGGCCGCGGTGCGCGTCAGCGCATTGAAGAGCGTGGATTTACCGACATTCGGCAGGCCGACGATGCCGCAGCGAAAGCCCATGGCGCGATCTCCGGGAGGCGGGTGCGGCGTCGCGAATGCCCGAGACGGCCGGCAAGGTCAAGCGCCGGGTGGCCACCGCTCAGCGGCGCGGCAGGAGCCCGCGGAGCGCGGCGAAGGGGGAGGCGCTGGCGGGCGTGTCGGAGCGCGCCGTCTCCGCTTCCGCGGCCGGAGGCTTAGCGGCTGGTTTTGCAGGCTTTTCGGCCTTGGCGGGCTGAAGGCGGCGGGCGACGGCGTTCATGAAGCCCGCGTCGTCCTTGCTCGCGAGATGGCCGGCTTCGCGTGCCACCGCGTCGATCAGCGGCTCGAGCCAGCCGCGCTCCTCCTGCGAGAAGGCGTGGAGCACATAGCCCGCCACGCGGTCCTTGTGGCCGGGATGACCGATGCCGAGGCGCACCCGGGCGTACTCCGCCCCGATATGCTGGTGCATCGAGCGCAGCCCGTTATGCCCTGCATGGCCGCCGCCGCGCTTGACGCGGAGCTTGCCGGGGGCGAGGTCGAGCTCGTCGTGGAAGACCGTCACATCCTCGGTCGGAATGCCGTAGAAGCGCGCCGCCTCGCCGACCGACTGGCCGGAAAGGTTCATGAAGGTCAGGGGCTTGAGCAGAAGGACCTTGCCGGCCTCGAGCCGAGCCTCGGCGATCTCGCCCTGGAACTTCGCGCGCCAGGGCGTGGCATTGTTCCAATCGGCGATGGCATCGAGCGCCATGAAGCCGATGTTATGCCGCTGGCGCGCATGCGTGGGGCCCGGATTGCCGAGGCCGACGAAGAGCTGCATGTCCCCACGCCCCTGCGCTCGGACGGATGGATGCGGCGCGGGCCCCTCCCGCGCCGGTGCGGGCTCAGGCCTGCTGGGCGTTATGGCTGCGGATCGAATCCGCGGCTTCCTTGGAGAACGCCACACCGGCCTTCTCGAAAGCCTGGTCGAGCTCGCCGGAGAGCGTCATCTCCGTCACGATATCGCAGCCGCCGATGAATTCGCCCTTCACATAGAGCTGAGGGGTCGTCGGCCAGTCAGAATAGTCCTTGATGCCCTGGCGCAGTTCGTCGGAGGCGAGAATGTTCACGTCCTTGAAGTCCACCTGCATGAACTGCAGGATCTGAGCGACACGGCTCGAGAACCCACATTGCGGCATCGTGGCGGTGCCCTTCATGAAGAGCACCACGTCGTTCTCCTTCACGTGCGCGTCGATCTCGGCATGGACGTCGGACATGGCTGGTCTCCTGCGTCTGCGTTACTGGGTTCTCTCGAGTCTTGTTCTGGCGGTGTTCGGGCCGTTCGTTCAATCCGGCGCGCTGGTCTGCAGTGCCAGCGCGTGAAGCGGGGCGTCCGCACCCTCCAGTATTGATTTCAGCGCCTGGTTTACCATCCGCTGCTGCTGGACGCGGTTCTTGCCGCGGAACTCCTCGGCCACCACGGTCGCGGCGTAATGGTTCCCGTCTCCGGCCAGATCCCGGATCTCCACCGTCGCAGTGGGGAAGGCCTCCGTAATCAGTCGCTCGATTTCACTGGCCTGTACGGGCATGGCGTCTCCTTGCGCTTCTGGCCATGTAAAAGCTGCCGGTCGCAGTGGCAAGGGCTGCGCCCTTTCGGAAGGCTATACACAAACGATGCACAATGCATGCGGCAACGCTATGCAGTCGTGTCGCGGGGCGATGAGGCCAGAAGGGGCGCGATGGCGGCGTCGAGGGCGTCCCAGCGGTCGGTCTCGAGGGCGACGGGGAGCACCAGGACCTCGCGGCGGAACGCAGGCGGCAGACGCACGGCGTCCTTCTCGGTGGTGACGAGCATGGCGCCGGCGGCGCGGGCCTCGCGCTGCAGGCGGGTGAGCACCGCCGGGGCGTAGGCGGCGTGGTCTGCAAAGGCCTCGGCGCGGCGAAGCTGTGCGCCGAGAGCGCGGAGCGTGTCGAAGAACTTCTCGGGCCGGCCGATCCCGGCGAAGGCGACGACGGGCAGGCCTGCAATCGGCAGGCCCGTGGCGAGCGGCGCGAGGCGGGCCGGGATGGGCTCGTGCGCCGCGAGCGCGGGCCAGGCGGCGAGCAGGCGCGCGCGGGCCTCGGGCTCGCCGATGAGCACCGCGAGACCGCGGTTCGGCGGGGCGATGCGGGCGAGGCCCTCGGCCACGGGCTCGCGCAGGGGACCCGCGGGCATGACCCGGCCATTGCCGAAGCCCTGCCCCGCATCGACCACGAGGATCGCGAGGTCCGGCAGGATGGCGGGGTTCTGCAGGCCGTCGTCCATGAGGATCAGCTCCGCGCCGGCCCGGGCGGCGGCGCGGGCGCCTGCCAGCCGGTCGCGCGCCACCCAGGTGCGGGTCTGGGCGGCGTGGAGGAGCGCTTCATCGCCCACATCCGCGAAGCCGTCGCGTGCGGGGTCCACACGGTGGGGCGCGGTGCGGCCCAGTCGGCCGCCATGGCCGCGAAGGAGGATATGCGGGGTATGGCCCGCCGCGGCGAGGCGGGCGGCCAGTGCGCGCACGAGCGGGGTCTTGCCCGCGCCGCCGGCCGTGAGGTTGCCGATGCAGATCAGCGGCACGGATGCGCGCTCGGGGCACGCGCGCGCCTTCCGCAACGCCGCGCCGAGGCGCCAGAGAAGGCTTGCGGGAGCGAGGAGCCGGGCTTTGAGCCCGGGCGCTTCCGGGGCCTGCCACCAGAAGGCAGGGGCGCGCATCAGCGCCGCGGCCCTTCGTCGAGCAGCGCACGGGCCTCGGCGACGAGGGCGTCGAGATCCGGGCGCTCGCGGGCGAGGGCGGCTCCGGCGGCCTCCAGCATGGCCGCGCGGGCCTCGGCGGCGCCCGGGGCCGGGGGAAGGAGGCGGTCGAGAGCTGTGGCGAGGCTCTCGGCATCCGCGACCTCGACGGCGCCGCCTTCGGCCGCGAGGGCGGCATAGGCGGGAGCGAAATTCTCGGTGGAGGGGCCATGCAGCACCGCGGCACCGAGCGCCACGGGCTCGAAGGGGTTGTGCCCGCCCACGCGCGCGAGCGAGCCGCCGACGAAGGCCAAGGGCGCCAGGCGGTACCAGAGGCCCATCTCGCCGAGCGTGTCGAGAAGCCAGAGGCCGGCCTCGGCGGGCGCGCCCTGCCCCGCGCTCCGGCGCGCAACGGTGAGCCCGGCGGCGCGGGCGGCGGCGGCGATGGCCTCCGCGCGCTCGGGGTGGCGCGGCGCGAGCATCGTGAGAAGCGGCGCATGCGCGGCGGCGAGTTGGGCGTGGGCAGCGATGACCGCCTCCTCCTCCGGCGCATGGGTGGAGGCGGCGAGCCAGAGGGGGCGGCCTTCGAGTCCGGCTTGAAGGGTGGCCAGCATCTCCGGATCGGCCGCGGGGGGCGGCAGGAGCGTCTTGAGGTTGCCGCCCTCGCGGATGCGGGCGGGATCTGCACCGAGGGCGGCGAGGCGTTCGGCGCTCGCGGCGTCCTGCGTGACGATCGCGCGGAAGAGGCCGAGAAGGCGGGCGGCCATGACGGGCAGCCGCGTCCAGCCGCGCGCGCTGCGCGCCGAGATGCGCGCGTTGACGAGCATCATGGGGATGCCGCGGCGCGCCCCGGTCTCCCACATCAGCCGCGGCCAGAACTCGCTCTCGACCCAGATGGCGAGGTCGGGGCGCCAGTGGTCGAGAAAGCCGCGCACGGCGGAGGCGGTGTCGACCGGGGCGAACTGGTGCAGCGCCCCCTCGGGCAGGAGGTCGGCCATGCGCGCCGCGGCAGTGACGGTGCCGGTGGTGACGAGGCAGACCGGCGGATGCGGACCCTCGCGAAGCGCGGAGACGAGCGGCAGGAGGCTCATCGCCTCGCCGATGCTGGCCGCATGGAGCCAGACGAGGGGGCCCTCGGGCCGCTCGCGGCCGGGCCAGCCGAGACGTTCGCCGACGCGCAGCGGATCCTCGCGCCCGCGCAGCAGACGTCGGCGGAGCAGGAAGGGCGCGAGCGGGCCCGCGAGGCGCGACACGCCGAGATAGGCCGCAAGGGCGGCGGAGCGGCGGCCGGTCATGGCGCGGGGCGACCGGCGCCGGCCGCGACGCAGGTGCACCGGGATGGCCGCGGGGCGCAACGGGAGCGGGGGCGGGTATCAGGCACGGGAGGCGGCTTCGTCCCGACCGGCGCTTCGAGCCGCGCGCTTGGCATCGGTCTGGTCCTTTGATCCGCTCTGGAGGCCGATCCCGGGCTGTGACTCGTCCTGCTCCGCCAGGCGCGGATCGTCGGGCGCGAGGCGCGGGCGGGCGGGGGTGCCAGGCTCGGCGGCACCGGCCTCGACGCTGGGGCGGCCGCAGCGGCGGTCGGCCTCCTCGGTGAGGGCCGTGAGCGTCTGCTCGATGGCCAGGCGAAAGCGTTCGGCGGCGTCGCGGCCGGCCTCGGGCGCCGGGGGCTGAAGCGGCTCGGCAGTGATGATGACGCCGCGGCCGAACGGGGCCGGCAGCAGGAACCGGTCCCAGCTGCCGAGGAGCCAGCCGCGACGGACCGAGAAGGCGATCGGCAGCACCGGCACGCCGGTGCGCTGGGCGAGTTGGGCCGCCCCGGGCTGGGCGCGCATACGCGGGCCGCGCGGCCCGTCCGGCGTGATGGCGAGGAGCGCGCCTTCGCGGAGCGCGGCCTCGGCCGCCGCGAAGGCATCCGCCCCGCCCTTGTCCTGGCGCTTGCGGCGATCGTAGGTGGAGCCGCGCACGGTCTCGACACCCCAGTGGCCCACGATCGCGGCGATCAGGTCGCCGTCGCGGCTGTTGGAGATCATCGCGACGGTGTGGCGCCAGGGCGGCGCGAAGATGGGCGAGACGAAGAGCCGGCCGTGCCACATGACCGCGATGAGCCCGCCCTCGGCCGCGATGCTTCGGTCTTGCTGGTCCTGCCCGATGCGCGCCCCGCGGGCGGTGCGGGTGACGAAGCGGATATAGACCGCCCCGAGCCAGGCGGCGACGGCGCGGAGCCGGGGGCCGGTGCGCAGCGCCCGGAACAGACGCTCGCTGAGCCCGCCGCGTCGGGCGGGGCCTGCATCGCCGCGGCCGCGCGCGCGCGCCACGGGCTCAGCCGTCCAGCGCGTCGGCCTCGGCGCTGGCGGACTGCTCCTCGTCGCGCAGCCGGTGCAGATGCGCGATGAAGTAGCGGGTATGCGCGTTGTCCACCGTGGCCTGCGCCTTGGCCTTCCAGGCATCGTAGGCGGCGGCATAGTTGGGATACATGCCGACGATGTCGATGGCGTCGACATCCTTGAACTGGGTGCCGCTCGGATCGACGAGCTCGCCGCCGAAGACGAGATGGAGCTTGGTGGTCATCGGCATCCTCCGGGACCGCGCGGCGCCCGGGCGGCGTCGCTCTCGCGGCGCACAATCGCGTCAGGGCCGAGCGGCGTCAATGCGGCTCAGCGGGGGCTGCGCCGGGCGACCAGATCGGCGTGGATTGCGGGAGGCGCTGCCATGATGCCGGGCAGGCGCGGGGGCGCGCG
>JBCBWF010000417.1:0-4440 GCA_039817245.1 Pseudomonadota bacterium
CCCCGCCGCCACCTTGGCCGCGATATGAGGCTCGGCGATATGCGCGCGGGTCATCCCCACCATGTCGAGCCGGCCCTCCGCCACCGCATGGCGCGCGGTTGCCACGTCGTTGATGCGCGCGGCGTGGAAGACCGGGAAGCCCGTGGCCGCGCGCACCTCGCCGCAGAAGTCGAGATGGGGCGCGGAGGGCATGCCCTGGATGGGGATCACATCGGCCAGCACGTTGTCGGTCTCGATATGGCCGCGGATGAGGTTGAGAAAGTCGATCTTGCCGGTGGCGACGAGGCGGCGGGCGATCTCCACCCCCTCCGCGCGCGAGAGCCCGCGGTCCCAGTCCTCGTCCGCCACCATGCGGATGCCGAGGATGAAGTCGGGGCCCGTGCGGTCGCGGATCGCATCGATCACGCCGAGACAGAAGCGCAGGCGGTTCTCGAGGCTGCCGCCCCACTGGTCCGTGCGCTGGTTGGTGGCGGGGGACCAGAAGCCGTCCATCAGGTGGCCGTAGGCTTCGAGCTCGATGCCGTCGAGCCCGCCGGCCTGCATGCGCTCGGCGGCATCGGCATAGTCGGCGGTGATGCGGGCGAGGTCCCAGTCCTCCGCCTCCTTGGGAAAGGCGCGGTGGGCGGGCTCGCGCA
The DNA here is from genome assembly GCA_039817245.1 of Pseudomonadota bacterium. Taxonomy (GTDB): domain Bacteria; phylum Pseudomonadota; class Alphaproteobacteria; order Rhodobacterales; family Rhodobacteraceae; genus Thermohalobaculum. The sequence goes on from JBCBWF010000417.1 coordinate 636, forward strand.
CGGGGCTGGGGGCGAGGACGGGCAGCCAGTCCGCCTTGTTCCAGCCGGTGCGCCGGCCGAGATGGGTGATCTGCATCATGATCGCGGCCCCGTGCGCGTGCACCGCGTCCGACATCTCCCGGAGCCAGGGCACGATCTCGTCGCGATAGGCATGGAGGTTGCCGAATGCGGGCGGGCTGTCCGGCGAGACGATGGCCGAGCCCGCGGTCATGGTGAGCGCGATGCCGCCGCGGGCCTTCTCGGCATGGTAGAGCCGGTAGCGCGCCTTGGGCAGGCCGTCCTCCGAATAGGCGGGCTCGTGGGCGGTGGACATCAGCCGGTTGCGCAGCGTGAGATGGCGCAGGCGGTAGGGCTGCAGCAACGGATCGGACGGCATGCGCGGCGCTCCTCGGCTGTGGCGTCGCCCCTAGCGGACACGCGCGGGCGGCGCGCGATCAAGCGGAAACGCGACCTGCGACGTCGCGATCGGGCCCTCTGCGGCGAGAGCGCGCGCCGCGCGGCCTCGCCTCAGAGCCCGCTGTGCGATCAGGGCGCGCTCACGGCCCGATCAGGCCGCGATCAGGGCGCGGTCAGCCAGACATCGGCCGGGCCGTAATAGGCGCCGCGGTCGCCGGTCGCCGGATCCTCGGGGGTGGCGGCGAAGCGCAGCTCGGTGCCGGTGAGCCAGACCGGGATGCCGCCGAGCCCCTTCAGCCGCGCCGTGCCCTGCCGGCGCGCCTCGAAATAGCGCAGGCGCAGCCCCTCGGCCGGCGCGGCGGTGGCGGCGCCCACGCGCAGGGTGCCGACCGGGATGTCCCGTCCCTCGCCCGAGAGCTGGTCCGCTGCGGGGCGGGTCGACCAGATCCAGTCCCCCATCTTGTGCGGGAACCGGCCGCCCACGCGGAAATAGGCGGAGACGAGCCCGTAGGGCCGGCGCATGTTCTTGATCAGCCGGTTGTGCCAGCGGCCCTTGCGGTCGCGCTGCACGAGGCCGCGTTCGGCGGTGAAGGCGTAGTCTCCCGGCCGGGCAAGCGCGTCGATGGCTTCGAAATCCTCGTCGAGATAGAGCGAGAAGCGCTTCCCCGGCTTGGGGCTGAAGGTCCAGAAATAGGCGCTGGCGGCGGCGGCGAGGTCGCCGTGGAGGTCGCGCCACGACCCCGCCTGCCATTCGCGGATGCGCACGCCCTTCTCGATGGGCTGGAGCCAGATCGTGCGCCGCGCGGGGTCGGGCACCGGCTGGTGGCGCGCCGTCACGACCTCGAGCGCGAGCGGTGCGCGGTGGCCGGCGACGCGGCGGTGCTCGTAGAGCGCGCGGCGGAAGGAGGTGTTGCTGTAATAGGGCTCGCCCACGGTGAGCAGGAAGGCGGTCTCGACGCCGAGCATCAGGCGCTCGCCATCCTGCACGCCGTGCATATCCGTCACCTGCATGAGCACCGCGCCGCCCTCGGCCGGGCCGGCGAAGAGGGTGAAGCGGGGGCGGAAGCTCTGGGGCAGGAGCTCGAGGCGCCAGCCGGAGCCGTCCGCCGCGATCTCCTCGGCGATGGTGCCGGCGGCGCGGCGCTCGATCTGCATGTTCAGGAAGAGCCGGCGGGGGTCCGGGGTCGCCCAGGGATCGGCGATCGCCGCATCGGGCGCGAAGGCGGCGGGCTCGAAGCGCTCGAAGAGCCAGTCCGGCAGGTCCGTGAAGCGGCCCGTCATCTCCTCGCGCGTGAGCAGGCCCGGGCCGCCGCGCGCGCCCTGGGTGAGCGGCAGCTTGTCGCCGCTCAGGCGCGGGCGGGCGGCGAGATCCAGCGGGGCGACGAAGCCCTCGCGCGCGGTGCCGCCATGGCGGGTCTGCGACCAGTCGAGCACCGCATGCGCGTCCGGCTCGGGCCAGCGGCCGGAGAGGCGCACGGCGGGATGGGCCTCGAACGCCTCCTCCGCCCCGGGCAGGCGCGCGCGCCCGCCGCGGCCCTCCAGCTCCGGCGGCAGCGACAGGATCGCGCGCTGGAACGGGGTTTGTACCATGCTGCCCACGCCCGGGATCACGTCCCCGAACGCCATCACCGTGTCATGCGGGTGGCGCTGGGCGAGGTAGGAGGCCTGGAGCTTGCGCGCAAACGCCGTGGCGCGCAGCCGCTGGTCCGCATGGTGCAGGTAGATGTTGTAGGCGAAGATCGCGTTGGTGAGATAGCCCGGCCGCGGCCGCGGCCCGGCCTCGGAGCGCACGCCGAAGGGCAGGTAGTGCCCGCGGGAGGTGGCGCCGGCCTCCGTCCCGTCCGCCGCGGTGGCCACATCGATCGCCACGATGGTGCGCAGCGGGTCGCCCTTGCGGATCCGGTAGGGCGAGGGCTCGAGCCGGCTGCCCACATTGACATAGGTAGCGACATGCGCGGCACCACGCCAGAGACCGGGCTCGGCGGTGACGGTCTCGCCCACCTCCTTCTTGCCCGTGAGCCGGGGCACGGCGTATTCGCCGGTCTCCGTCAGCGCCGGGCGCGGGGCGGTGGGCAGATAGCCCGAGGCGTAGGGAAAGGTGCCGAAGCCGCGCCCGCGCTGGTTCATCTCCAGGATGTTGTAGGCCCATTCCAGAGCATCGTAGCGGCCCTGCTGGATCATGCCGAATTGCGGCGCGCCGCGGTTGATCTCGGCGGCGTGCCAGTTCGGCCCCATGCTGACCGTATTGTAGTAGGCGGCGACGGCGACGTGGCAGGAGTAGATGCAGTCCACCTGCCCGCCATAGTCGCGATGCAGGAAGTGGGTGCCCGTATGCAGGCCCCCGGTGCCGTAGATGTAGTTGCCCTCCAGGAGCAGCGCGCCGGGGGCGTACATGTCGAAGAGGTCGTTGGAGACGTCGATCGAGCTGCGCGCGATGATCAGCCGGCCGCCGCGCTTGGGCACATTGGTGCGGATCGAGCCGAAGCTGGCGGCGTTGGCGAGGCCGCGCAAGGCGCTGTCGTAGATCTCGGCGCGGGAGCGGTCGCCGTCGCGCGCGTTGAGGCCGATGCCGCGGCCGACCCCGTCCACCCCGTCGAAGAGGCAGCCGAAGCAGCGCAGATGCGCGTCGTTGACGACGCCGAGGATCTGCCCGTCGATCGGCTTGCCGTTCTCGTAGAGCGGCGCGGGTTTGTCGAAGGCGATCCGGGCGAGGTCGAGCTGCTGGCCGGGCAGGCCGAGGCCGAAGGCGAAGGGGGAGAGGCGGGTGCGCGCGGCCTCGGGCGCGTGGATCGGTGCCGCGCCAAGCAGCAGGATGCGGTTGGAAGAGGCGCGGGCGAGCACCGATTGCGCCTCCTTCGAGAAGCGCGGCGGCTTGAGGCCCCAGCCGAAATCCCCGGCGGGCAGTGCGATGACGTAGGGCGCGCCCTCGGCGATGGGCGGCAGGCTGCGCCCGGCGGCGGCCTTCACCCGCCCGTCCCCGCCGATCTCGAGGCTGGCGATATGCGCATCGAGCGCCGCGAAGGCCGCGCCGCTGCCGGGGGTCTCGGCGATCCGGTGATGGGGCGCGAGGGAGGCCTCGGGCAGCGGCGGCGCGGGGGTCCAGAGCCGCGGATCCCAGCCCGCGATGCCCTCGCGCCGGAGCGCGGAGAGCGGGGCGACCTGCAGCGCCGCGACGCGCCGCAGATGCGTGACCTGCGGCTTCACGCTCAGCGCTTCGGCGGGATGGCGCAGGGGCACGTTGAGCGCGCGGGTGACCTCCTCGCTCGCATGGAAGAGCCGCGTGCCGTCCTCGCGCGCATATTCCGCGAGGTAGAGGACGTGCCCGTCATAGCGCCCGCCGATGAAGCGAAGGCTGTTGCCGAGGAGATCGGTGCGCACATGCAGGCCGAGGCGGAGGCCGAGCGGCGCG
>JBCBWF010000113.1:0-12914 GCA_039817245.1 Pseudomonadota bacterium
ATTGAAGGGGAGCAGTTTATTGCCAGCGAGATGGTGCCCGGCTCGGAAGTCAGTGACTGTCTAGTGCAGCGGCTCGCCGTTCGTGGCCGTCGCCCAGACGTTCGTCTCTGTAAGCTGGATCGCCACAATCTGCTCTCACTCGTCGGACTCGGACGTGGGCTAACGCTCACAAGTCAGGCCACGACAGTCTCCACTATTCCTGGCGTCATCTATCGCCCGATCGATGGAGAGATTCTGTCATTCAGCGCGGTCTGGTCTCCGCGAAACGACAATCCCGCACTCCGCCGCTTGCTGAGCATGGCGCGTCAGATGTCAGCCGCCGCCTCCTGATGGGCTGGTACCGCGCGGCGTGACGCGACGGCTGCTGTCTTTGCGTACCTTAGCAAACCCACGATCGGTCGCCATAAACCGCGCCAACATAGGCGCTACAAGTTTGGCAGGTTCGTTCTTCTGCCCGGTCTCACGGGCCAGCACATCAGCGTAGGCGACAAGATCGCGATGCACATCGGCGGGAAGCTCAATGCTCAATTTGACAGGTTTGTCGTCAGGGATGGCGCCGAGTTTCAGCTTGGTCATTTGTCAATTCCGATAGGGTTCAAGGATAAGGTCGCGCGTAACCATGACGCGCACGGGGAAACCGGGGCGGATGGTCAGGGTCGGCGGGATCGAAAGTTGACGACGGACGATCTCATCGCCTGCGCGGCCGACCGTGTCCTGCATTCCCTCGCGAATGGCACGGGCGATCTCGTCGTCGTCATCGGCACCAGATTCCGAGCCGATATTCAGGACGGTGGCGAGACCGGCGGCCATGAACAGCTTGCCCCAGTGGTTGTTGACGCTGTCTTCGAGCCCGGCATAGCCGGCTTGGTCTGCGCCGGGCTGACGTTCGAGAACGATGGAGCGCCCGTTCGGCAGGATCAGACGTGTCCATACCAGCAGCATGCGGCTCTGCCCGAAAGCGACACGGCTGTCGTATTCACCGATGAGGCGCGCGCCTTGGGGGATCAGCAGGAACCGTCCGGTCGGGCTGTCATAGACATTGGACGTCACCTGCGCAGTGATCTGACCGGGAAGGTCCGAGCGCAGACCCGTGACCAACGCTGCCGGGATGACTGCGCCTGCCTGGACCACGTAAGGACTGGGCGGATCGGTGAGCCGATCGGCGGCGGTCGTTCGGCGATCAACGGGTTCGTCGAGAAATGCTTGCCGCCTGTCTGTCGCGTCTGGAGCGGTGTCCGTAGCACTCGCGGGAAAGAATGATCCGGTGCCGGACAGCACGGGAGCGACCACCGGCGAAGATTGCGGTTGTTCGCCGATGGCGGTCTTGGCTTCGGCGAAAAGACGACTGAGCCGGGCTGCCTCCAACTCTTGCAACCGGCGCTGTTCTTCCGGATCGACGGCAGGCGCAGTAGCGACCGCCGGCACGGGCTGACCGCGTTGTTGAGCTGACAGGATCGGCCGTCCTAGCTCACCGTGGAGCGGCGGTCCAAGTTGGGGTATGTGTGTGTAGTCGGTCGGAAGGCGCGACAGACCTTCGGCTGCCTGGATGCGCTCGGTCGAATAGAGCTCCGGCGGTCCATCAACGGGTTTGCGGTCTTGTAACGCGACGATCAGTATGGTGCCGAGACCGAGGCCTCCGACCGCGCCAAGCACCGTTAGCGTGCGGCGCGAGAGACGCATGACCCTTGGCGGATCGGCGCGCAGCCGCAAAGAGGCGGCAATCTCTTTGTCCTCACGGGATTCTCTATCCTCGCTCATTTGCGTGGCCCCACGGCGTCGGGGCGTGACGCGGTAGGGGCGTTGCGGCTCACCCCGTCGGTGCGGACGATCCGCACGCGTCTCTGCCTGTCGCCGAGACGCAGTTCGGCGGCGGCGAAGAGCCGATCGACGATCATGTAGTTGCGGGCGATGCGATAGTTGACGAGCTGGCTTTCGCCTTCCGGACCGATGACGAAGAGCGGCGGCATTTCCCCCTGTCCGATCCCGCGTGGGAACTCGATGAAGACCTGCCGCCCATCATCGAAAGCGCGAAGCGGCCGCCAGGGCGCGCGGTCGCCCTCGATCCGGTAGCTGAAGCGCAAGGAGTCGAGCGCCACGTCGCGTCCGATCGGCAAGGCTGCTTCCGCCTCGGCGTTGCGCCGCCTGAGCGCGATCAAGGCATCCTCGGCGTAGGTCCAGGAGACGGAAGCCATATAGGCGGACGGGTTCGCTCTCAGTTCGAGATGATAGGTCCGCCGATCCGTATTGATGACGAGGTTGGTCTGAAGATCAGGCCGCGTCGGTTTGACCAGAATATGGATGCGCCGAGAGCTGTCCGAACCGCTCTGGGTGTCGCCGATGATCCAGCGCGCCGTATCGCCGGCCGCGATAGGACCGGAGCCCACCAGGCTCTCTCCAGGTTGTAGGGCGATGTCGGTGATCTGCCCCGGCGATGCGTAGACCTGATAGAGCGCACCCTCGGTATAGGGATAGAGTTGTACGGCGTTGATGAAGCCGTCGCGCACCGGCTCCATCCGGGCGGCGGCGTTCGCCTCGTTCACCCGTTCGGCGGGATCGGCAGATTCCGGCGCTCGGTCACCCCCATTGATCGGCTTGAGTTGACCTGGCAGCGGCAAGGGACTGTTGCGCTCGACGATCCGTACCGGACGCTCCGGTTCAGAAAGAAGCGTCGCTTCGATCGGAGGGGTGTCATAAGCGATCTCAGGCGGCTTGAAGGTCGCGCATCCCGAGAGCGCCGCGGCGGCGAGAAGCCCTGTCATGGAGGCTTTGTTCAGGCGAAGTGTTTTTGTCATTGGGCAGTCTCCCGAGACCAGTTGATGGCGTTGACGAAGATGCCGAGCGGGTTTTTGCGCAGGTGCTCGGCATCGCGCGGCTGTTGCAGAACGAGGGTGACAATGGCGGTCCAGCGCTCGGTCGCGGCGAGCTGTCCGTTGGCGTAACGGCGCTCGATCCAGGCGATGCGGAAGCTGCTCTCGGACGCGCGGATAACGCTGGAGACTTCGACCGAGATCTGCGTGTCGCCAACTTTGGCGAAGGGATCGTTCACCCGGGCGTAGTCGTTCAGCGCCAGCGCGCCCTTGTCAGTCGTGAAATCATACGCGTGCAGCCAGTTCTGGCGCAGCACGATCGGATCGGCCGGAATCTGGCGCACATTCTCGATGAAGCGCGAGAGGTGGTAAGCGATCTGCGCATCGGTCGGTCGGAAGTCCGCGGTGGCGGGCGCCACGGCTTGCGCTGCGCCGAGCCTGTCCACCTCGACGACATAGGGCGTGATCGTCCCTTGCGTGGACTGCCAGACCAGCGCGGCGCTGAGCCCGCCTGAGAGCAGCAAAGAGCCGAACGCCATCAGCCGCCAGTTCCTGGCTTGCACGCGAGCGGACCCGATGCGCTCGTCCCAGACCTGTGCGGCCTTCTGATACGGCGTGACGGGCTCGGGGGTCTTGGAATAACGAACGCTCGGGCGACGGAACATCATGATTTCTCCGAAAGGCTGACAGCGGTCCCGCCGCCGCCATGGTCGCCGGAGCGAACGGCATGGGCGGCGACGGCGGTGCCGTGGTGAAGGGATTGCTGTTGTTTCATGCGGCGCGCCCAGGCTGGCGGCCCGTCGTTCGTCGACGTGGCTGGCTCTGGGCTATTGCTGAACTTGCCGCCGGTCGCTTCGAATGCTGCGCGCGAGCCGGAGCGGTAGCTTTCGCTCATGGAACGGCGAAGCGGGTTCGTTGCGGCGCCGACACCGGCTTTCCCAACGCTGGCGAGACCAGCGGCGACGCCGGAAGCGCCGCCGCCAGCGGCCGCGTTTCCCATGCTATAGGCGGTCGAAGCGCCACCAGCGACTGCCGCCGCACCGCGTGCTCCGGCGCCGGCTGCTCCCACGGCCATCCGGGCGCCAGCGACCCCGCCGACAGCAAGCCCGCCGGCGGCAAGACCTGCGCCAACCGCAGCGCCTGCGCCGAGTTGCGGTCCGCCCGAAACGATGCCGTTGGCGATGCCCGGACCGAAGATGCCTAGCGCGAGCATCGAAAGCGCGGCGAGAACGATGGCCATGGCGTCTTCAATGGTCGGCTCGCCCGTGAACCCGGCGGTGAACTCGCCAAAGATGGTCGAGCCGATGCCGACGATCACGGCGAGCACCAGAACCTTGACGCCGGACGAGATCACCAGCCCGAGCACCCGCTCGGCCATGAAGGCGGTTTTGTTGAAGAGGCCGAAGGGCACGAGGATGAAGCCGGCCAGCGTGGCGAGCTTGAACTCGATCAGCGTGACGAAGAGCTGGATCGCCAGAATGAAAAAGGACAGGAGGACGACCAGCCAGGCGAACAACAGGATGATGATCTGGAGGAAATTCTCGAAGAAAGAGACAAAGCCCATCAGATCGGAAATCGACGCGAGAATCGGACGGCCTGCATCAAGGCCGATCTCCGCGATGCGGCCGGGCTGGAGCAACTCGCCGGGGCTGAGACTGCCGCCCGAAGCTATGAGACCGAGCCCGGCGAAGCTTTCGAAAACGATGCGGGCGAGCGCGTTCCAGTTGCCGATGATGTAGGCGAAGACGCCGACGAACAGCGTTTTCTTGATGAGCCGGGCGAGGATGTCGTCGTCGGCGCCCCAGGCCCAGAAGAGCGCAGCGAGCGTCACGTCGATGACGATCAGCGTCGTTGCCAGGAAGGCGACGTCGCCGCCGAGCAGGCCGAAGCCGCTGTCGATGTAGGAGGTGAAGACCTGCAGGAAGCGGTCAATAACGCCAACGCCGCCCATATCCTACTCCTTCTCGAGATCGTCGCCGGGAAGCCCGAGAAATCGGCGGCGTTGCTCTGCCCAGGCGGCGCGACACGTCGTGTCGGTTTCCAGCTCTTCCGGCGTCATCGTCCGGCAGCGAGAAAGTTCCGCCTGCAAAGGATCATCGCTTGCCGACGGTCTCGCCGGCGTTTTCGAAGTGACCGTGTTAGCCAGTTCAACCGCAGCGAAGAGCGCAGCGAGCCCGCCCAGAGCGATGGCGACGAGCCTGATGATTTGATCGGGAGAACTGCGCACGGGGCTTACCGGAACATGCTGACGGCGGTTGGCGTGTAGCCGGCCCCGTAATCGAGGAATCGGCTGAGGTTCTCCCGCCCCTGCGCTTCCGCGGAGGTGCGCCGAGCCGCGTCCAGCGCGTCCGCGCGGTTCTGCGCGGCGATGGCGGCGGTTAGGTCCGTCATCTGCTGGCTTTGCAATGCGAGAAGTTGATTGCCGGCCTGCGCCGCCTGCAAGGCGCCGACCGCACCCTGGCTTTGCGAGACGAGAGTGCTCAATTCCGTGCGCGTCGCTTCAATATTGCCGACGACGCCGGCCTGGACCTTCAATGCGTCTTCATAGCCAGCAACCGAGGTCCGCCAGCGCGCCTCGGCATTGGCGTTCATGGCGGCGAAATCGCCGGTTGCTGCGGCGTCTCCATATTGTTCGGAGAAGACGCGTTCGATTTCGGAGACGACGTATCTAACGCTTTGGGCTTCGCCCAACAGATCTTCCGTCTGCTGCATGATCGACCGCAGACGCGCCAGCGATGAGTGCGGCAGGTTTGCGAGGTTGCGTCCCTGGTTGATCAACATCTGCGCTTCGTTCTGAAGCTGCGTGATCTGATTGTTGATCATTTCGAGGGTGCGCGCGGCGGTCAGAATATTCTGCGCGAGGTTGGTCGGATCGATGACGACGTCGCCGACGCCGAACAGCGCATGGGCAGGTTGCATCGGCGCTAAAGCGATGGCTCCGGTCAGCATGAGGGCGGCGAGTTTCTTACGCATGAGTAGTCTCCGTGGTGTGAGGTGATGGGATCGGATCAGGTGCTTGGCCGAGTAATTCGACGGCCCAATCGAGATCGCGACGGGCGAGCCAGGCGGCGGCGAAACCGTCTCGCCCGTGTTCGACGAGGATGTCGGTGATGGCGGCGTGATCGGTCTTCGACGACGCGGCCGTGAAGGCGAGCGCGACTTCGCCGAGACCGAGCGAGAAAAGCCGATTGCCGCGGCGTGACTGGCAGTAATAGTCCCGCTTCGGCATGGCCCGTGCGACGATCTCGATCTGGCGTTCATTGAGCCCGAAGCGGCGGTAGATGTCTGCGATCTGCGGCTCGAAGGCGCGCTCGTTCGGCAGAAAGATTCGCGTTGGGCAGCTCTCGATGATGGCGGGCGCGATCGCGGAATTGTCGATATCGGCGAGCGATTGCGTGGCGAAGAGAACGGACGCGTTCTTCTTCCTCAGCGTCTTCAGCCACTCGCGGAGCTGGCCGCCGAAGGTGCCGTCATCGAGCGCCAGCCAGCCTTCGTCGACGATGATGAGGCTCGGCCGTCCGTCGAGACGATCTTCGATCCGATGGAACAGATAGGCGAGCACGGCGGGCGTCGCGGCCGACCCGATCAGCCCCTCAGTTTCAAAGGCTTGGAAGTCGGCCGTTCCGAGCTCTTCGGTTTCGGCGTCGAGCAAACGCCCGAAGGGGCCGCCAAGACAGAATGGCGCCAATGCCTGTTTGAGTTCGGTCGACTGCAAAAGAACGGAAAGCCCTGTGAGCGTTCGTTCTCCGACGGGCGCCGAGGCGAGCGATGTCAGCGCTGACCAGAGATGATCCCGCGCGACCGGGTCGATGGTGACGCCTTCACGCGCGATCAGGCCGGACAGCCAGTCCTGCGCCCAGGCGCGTTCGCCGACATCGTCGATGTTGCGCAACGGCTGAAGCTGGACAGCGGCTTCGTCATCCGAGAGCGCGCCGGCGAGATCCTGCCAGTCGCCACCACAGGCGACGGTCGCGCAACGGATCGAGCCGCCGAAGTCGAAGGCGAAGACTTGGCTACGCCCGTAGCGGCGAAATTGCAGCGCCATCAACGCCAGCAACACGGATTTGCCCGAGCCGGTCGGACCGACGACCAGTGTGTGCCCGACGTCGCCGACATGAGGCGAAAAGCGGAACGGCGTCGAACCTTCGGTCTCCGCATAGAAGAGCGGAGGCCCAATTAGGTGATCGTTTCGCGGCGGTCCTGCCCAGACCGCCGAGATCGGGATCATGTGCACGAGATTGAGGGTGGAAACCGGCGGTTGGCGGACATTGGCGTAGAGATGGCCGGGCAGCGAACCGAGCCAGACCTCAATGGCGTTGAGGGTCTCGGGCATGCAGGTGAAGTCGCGGCCCTGAATGACCTTTTCGGCGGCTTTCAGCTTGGCGTCGGCGACAGCCTCATCCTCATCCCAAACGGTCAGAGTGGCCGTGATGTAGGCGGCGCCGGCCATATCGGCGCCGAGCTCCTGCAATGCCTCATCGGCGTCGGCGGCCTTGTTCGCCGCGTCGCTATCGAGGAGCGTCGACGCCTCGTTGGTCATCACCTCTTTCAGGATCGCGGCTATGGATTTGCGCTTGGCGAACCATTGCCGGCGAATGCGCGTCAGCAGCTTGGTGGCATCGGTCTTGTCGAGGCAGATGGCGCGCGTGACCCAGCGATATTCGAAGGGTTGGCTGTTGAGCTCATCCAGCAGTCCCGGCCATGTAGCCGTGGGGAAGCCGATGATGGAGAGGCTGCGCAGATGCGCATCGCCAAGTCTCGGCGCCAGTCCGCCGACAAGCGCGCTATCGGCCAGGAACGCATCGAGATGCATCGGCGTTTCCGGCACGCGCACGCGCTGGCGGCGCGTCGACACGGTCGAATGCAGAAAGGTCAGGGTCTCTTCGTCGGAGAGCCAGGCGGCCTCCGGCATGAAGCCGTCGAGGAGATCGAGCAGACGATCCGTTCGCGCCGTAAAACTCTCGACATGCTCTTGCGGGTTGAGGCCGCTGTCTGGTGCGTCCTCATAGAGCCATCGCTCCGCCCGGCTCGTATCGTCGAGCGGCGGCATCCAGACGAAGGTCAGGAAGTAGCTGCTCTCGAAATGTCTCGACGCATCTTCAAACTGGGCGCGTCGCTCCGCATCGACGAGCGCGGAGACCGGATCAGAAAATTCCGAGAGCGGATAATCGCGCGCCGGCGCCCGCTGCGCTTCGACGAACACCGCCCAGCCCGATCCGAGCCGGCGAAGGGCGTTATTGAGCCGGCCGGACACGGCGACGAGCTCTGACGGTGTCGCGGAGTCGAGGTCAGGCCCCCGAAACCGCGCGGTGCGTTGCAGACTGCCATCCTTGTTGAGGATGACGCCCTCCGCGACGAGCGCCGCCCACGGAAGAAAATCTGCGAGCAGCGAGGCGGTCGAGCGATATTCGGCGAGGCGCATCATCGCTCAGACTCCGAACCAGGTTGGGAAACGAAGGTGCCGCCGGGCGACATCGACGATCTGGGCGTCGCGTTTTGCGGCCCAGACCGCGAGGAGATGACCGACAAGCCAGAGCGCGATCCCAACAGCCCAGAGCCTGAGCCCGAGTCCGACGGCCGCTGCGAGCGTGCCGTTGGCGATGGCGACCGTTCGGGGCGCGCCGCCGAGCAGGATCGGTTCGATCAAGGCGCGGTGGACGGGCGCGTAAAAGCCCGGAATGTCGGTCAGCTCCCGCATCAGATCAGCGCTCCGCCGCCGAACGAGAAGAAGGACAGGAAGAAGCTCGACGCCGCGAAGGCGATGGAGAGGCCGAAGACGATCTGCACAAGGCGGCGAAAACCGCCAGAGGTGTCGCCGAAGGCGAGCGTCAATCCTGTGATGATGATGATGATCACCGCGACGATCTTGGCGACCGGCCCTTCAATGGATTCCAGGATTGACTGGAGCGGCGCCTCCCAGGGCATGCCCGATCCCGCCGCATGGGCGGGCGCGACAAGCAGAAGGCTGAACGCAAGCGCCGTCGCGTAAAGCGGCCAGCGCGGATAGAGGATGGTGGTTTTGGTCATGGATGATCTCCTGTCTGGGGGTGAAGAAGCGGTTGGATTCGGTAGTCCCCGGTCGCATCGAGGCCCTCGACGCGAGCGAGTTCGGAAAGCCGGCGCACCGATCCGCGTCCCGACAGGACGGCGATCAGGTCGATCGTCTCGGCGATCATCGCGCGGGGCACGGTGACGACGGCTTCCTGGATGAGCTGTTCGAGGCGGCGCAGCGCGCCGAGCGCCGAACCGGCATGGATGGTGCCGATGCCGCCGGGATGGCCTGTGCCCCAGGCTTTGAGGAGATCGAGCGCCTCAGCGCCGCGGACCTCTCCGATGGGAATACGATCAGGCCGCAGGCGGAGCGAGGAGCGAACGAGATCGGAGAGCGACGCCACGCCATCCTTGGTCCGCAGAGCGACAAGGTTGGGCGTCAGGCATTGGAGCTCGCGTGTGTCCTCGATTAGAACGACGCGGTCGGAGGATTTGGCGACTTCTGCCAGCAATGCATTGGTGAGCGTGGTCTTGCCGGTCGAGGTGCCGCCAGCGACAAGGATGTTGGCGCGGGATGTGATGGCGTCGCACAATTTCGCCGCCGCATCGTCTGGCATGATCCCGGCGCGGACATAGTCTTCGAGCGTGAAGACGGCGACGGCCGGCTTGCGGATCGCGAAGACAGGCGCGGCGGCGACCGGCGGCAACAGCCCCTCGAACCGCTCCCCCGTTCCTGGTAGCTCTGCGGACACGCGCGGGGATCCCGCATGGACTTCTGCGCCGACATGGTGCGCGACCAGACGGACGATGCGCTCGCCGTCAACGGCGGAGAGCTCTACCCCCGTGTCGGCAAGGCCTTCGCTCAGCCGGTCGACCCAGAGGCGGCCATCCGGATTGAGCATGACCTCGACAACCGCAGGGTCTTCGAGCCATGCGGCGACGTCGGTCCCTAAGGCGGTCCTGAGCATGCGTGCGCCACGGGCGAGCGCTTCGGATTTGAATGTGTGGACGGTCATTGGCGGCCCCGCGTTTGATTACGGGGTCGATTAAGAAGACCGTTAAAGGCTCATCGGCAACAGCTTAGAAGGCGTAGTAGTACTACGGCGTGCAACGGCAGGAGAAAGCGAAAATCGGCCGGAACAGGTCAGTTCAAGATATCTGGGAAACAGCCTTTAGGCTTACTCTTTCGGTGTGAAATCTTGCGAAACTTCTTTGGCGAAGGTGCTCCCCTTCGCCAGCCGCCTTCCGAGCGTCTCCACAAAGCCTTCATACCGCTCGCGGCCTTTCGCCTGCGCGGCGTCACGCATCGTGTCCGGCAGCGGTGGGGTTGTCGTGAGCCAGAACCGGACAAACAGAGCGACCGCTTCGTTGCCGATGGTCACATCCCGCTCAAGCCGTTCGACGGCGCGAGTCAGCCGATCGAGACGCCGCGTGATCGCTGCCTCACGCTGATCGGCGGCGTCCGGTGAGAGATAGGAGGCCAGCGCCGCTTCCACGATCTGAGATTTCGACACATTGCGCCGCGCCGCCAGCGCGTCGAGCTCCGTTGACAGCGTAGGATCGAAATAAACATTGAGCCGATCTTTCTTCATGGCGAGCCTCAAAGATCGATGCCGTCATCGGGATCAAGCGAGGCCTGCCGGGCGATGCTGCGGAATCGGCCCTGCATTTGGCGAGCGCGCTGAGCATCGTCATCCGGTTCGTCATCGAGCCCCGCGAACTCCTCTCGCGCCGACTGCGCCGGTTCCGGTGCGATGTCTTCGTGTTCGGGCAGTTCAGGCTCGCGGCGAATTCCCCCATCGGCGTCTTCGCCCGTATCGCTGGACGTCTTCTTCCGGGGCTTGGGCACCGCGATCGGCGTCCGGCCGCTCCAGTCATCCGTCGTCAACTGATCCGGTGTCGTTGGTTCGGCACTCAACTCTGGCGGTGACAGGATGCGTGTCTTGAGCTGCGGGTCGGCAAAGTAGCGCGCCTTCTTCCCGCGAACTGGTGGCGCGCCAGAGACGAGCACGATTTCATCATCCGGCGGTAATTGCATGATCTCGCCGGGCGTCAGCAAAGGCCGCGCGGTCTCTTGGCGGGAGACCATGAGATGGCCGAGCCAGGGCGACAATCTGTGCCCGGCGTAGTTTTTCATCGCCCGCATCTCGGTCGCCGTGCCGAGGGCGTCGGACACGCGCTTGGCGGTGCGCTCGTCATTGGTCGCGAAACTTACCCGCACATGGCAGTTGTCGAGGATGGCGTTGTTCTGGCCGTAGGCCTTCTCGATCTGATTGAGTGACTGCGCGATCAGAAAGGCTTTCAGACCATAGCCCGCCATGAAGGCGAGCTGGCTCTCGAAGAAATCGAGACGCCCGAGCGCCGGAAATTCGTCGAGCATTAGCAACAGGCGGTGACGCTTGCGGTTGGCGTTCAACTCTTCTGTCAGTCTGCGTCCGATCTGGTTCAGCACAAGCCGGACGAGCGGCTTTGTGCGGCTGATGTCGGAGGGCGGTACGACGAGATAGAGGGTGGTCGGCCGTGCGCCGGAGACCAGATCCTTGATCCGCCATTCGCAACGGCTGGTGACCTTGGCGACGACGGGATCGCGATAGAGGCCCAGAAAACTCATCGCCGTGGACAGGACGCCAGAGCGTTCGTTCTCCGACTTGTTGAGGAGTTCTCGCGCCGCCTGCGCCACGACAGGGTGCGGCCGGTCGCCAAGATGCGGGGTGCGCATCATCGCCGCAAGCGTCGCCTCGATCGGCCGGCCCGGATCAGAGAGGAAGGCGGCGACGCCGGCGAGCGTCTTGTCGGCCTCTGCATAGAGGACGTGAAGTATCGCGCCGACGAGCAGCGAATGGCTGGTCTTCTCCCAATGGTTCCGGCGTTCGAGCAGGCCTTCGGGATCCACCAGGATGTCGGCGACGTTCTGGACGTCGCGCACTTCGCTGTCGCCTCGCCGGACTTCGAGCAGCGGATTGTAAGCCGCGCTCTTCGGATTGGTCGGATCGAACAGGATTGTGCGGGTGAACCGCGCCCGCCATCCGGCCGTGAGCTGCCAGTTCTCGCCCTTGATGTCATGCACGATTGCCGAGCCCGGCCAGGTCAGGAGACTCGGCACGACGAGGCCGACGCCCTTGCCGCTGCGGGTCGGCGCGAAGCAGAGCACATGCTCCGGGCCGTCATGGCGGAGGTAGTGGTTTTCGAAGCGGCCGAGCACGACGCCGTCCGCGGCAAGCAGCCCGGACGATTCAACGTCTCTTCTCTCCGCCCAGCGGGCTGAGCCATAGGTGGTGACGTCGCGCGCCTCGCGAGCCCGGAGCACGGAGAGGAAAATCGCGACACCGATCGCGGCGATCCCGCCGCTGCCCGCGATGATCGCGCCTTCGACGAACACACGCGGCGCATAGGCGTCGTAGAAATACCACCAGACGAAGAAGCTCCAGGGCGGATAGATCGGCCATCCGAGAATGTCCGTTGCCTGCGCGCCGAGCTGAGGCTGAAAGCCGAGCCGCCATGCGGTCCACTGTGTTGCGGCCCAGATGAAACCGACCACAACGAGCGAGACGATGATGATCTGGCCCCAGAGGATTTTGGTGGCTTGTGTTGGCTGTGTCTTGATCGGCATGTGTTTTCCTTCCGGGGCAATGCTCAGATGCCAAGCCCGCGCTTGCGGCCAAGGCTCCAGTCGATCCCACCGCCCGGTGTCATCGTTCCCATCACGGTCTGGCCGAGATGATGTTCGAGCTGGGGTTTCCACGAGACAAGTTCGAAGCCGAGGCCGCTATCGACCATGGCGAAGCGACCCGAGGCGAGATCGAGCCGCCGGCGATAGGTGCCGGAGATGCGATCACCATCGACGGGCTTGCGGCGAGGCAAGCCGGTCTCGGCCTCGATAGCCGCCGCCGCCGTGTCGAGTTCTCGGTCGCGCAGCGTCTTCAGGAGATCGCGGGCGAAGGTGACGCGCCGGCCATTTCTGGTCGCGAGCCCTTCGGCGACAAGATGATCGGCGCGCCGGTCGAGCGCTTCGCGGATCTCGGCGCCGAAACCGCCCATGCTGAGCGGCGCCTGGGTCTTGGCGAGCTGCAGCCGGTCGAGCCAGGTCGCGCCGTTCGCACCGATCTGGGCTTCGAG
>JBCBWF010000615.1:0-2171 GCA_039817245.1 Pseudomonadota bacterium
CCCACGTCAGCTTAGCGGTGGAGATGAGAACATTGAGTGAACGACAGCATTTGCTCGATCGCGGTCAGCGACACCAAAGCGCTCACCGAGCATTTACCGTACTGGCCCCACAATGACGTAGGTGGGAGCGGCCGGAACCGCTTCACAGGCGTAGGAATGGCCTCGACGCTGCTTCGATCACGAGGCCGCCAGGCGCTGACCGGCTGCTTCAGTTTCTGCTCAGCGGATTGAAAACATCGCTCTTTCCGAACCTTACCGCCTGCACCGCTGAGAGCACGGCCGTGATCGCTACGGCCGCAACGGAACCAGGCGGCGTCGCCGCGCTGCGCGCGCCGACCGGTCCACCGCTTCCGCTCCGCCGCTGGCGGATCGGAAGCCGCCCTTGGCCGACTTTCTGGTCGGGTGGCCCTGGCGCCGGTCCCCCAGGGGCAGGCGTGGTCAGTTGTTGTAGGTCTCGTCCAGCGCATAGCCGGCGGCGCGGACCGTGCGGATGGGGTCGCGCTCGCCGCTCTGGTTGAGCGCCTTGCGCAGACGTCCAACATGGACGTCCACCGTCCGCGCCTCCACATAGACGTCGCGCCCCCAGACGAGGTCGAGCAGCTGCTCGCGGCTGAAGACCCGGCCCGGGCGCTGCATCAGGCAGTCCAGCAGGCGGAACTCGGTCGGCCCCAGATGCACCTCCCGTTCGCCCCGGCGCACCCGGCGCGTCTCGCGGTCGAGCGTCAGATCGCCGAAGGTCGCCACATCGGCCGCCAGCGTCGGGCGGGAGCGGCGCAGCAGGGCGCGCACCCGCGCTGTCAGCTCCGGCACCGAGAAGGGCTTGGTCAGATAGTCGTCCGCCCCGGTGTCGAGCCCCCGCACCCGGTCGTCCTCCTCCCCGCGCGCGGTCAGCATGATCACCGGCGTGTCACGCGTCTCGCCGCGCGCGCGGATCCGCCGGCAGATCTCGATCCCGGAGAGCCCCGGCAGCATCCAGTCCAGCAGGATCAGGTCCGGCTTGTCCTCCTCGATCGCGAGCAGCGCCTCCTCGCCATCGGCGGAGATCCGGACCGCGAAGCCCTCCTTGCCGAGATTGTATTCGAGCAGCGCCGAAAGCGCGTCCTCGTCCTCGACCACAAGCACCCGTGCCGACATCGCGCGGTCCCCCTTGCTTCACCGGGGCTCAATCGAGCCGCGGCATCTCCCCAAACGGATCGCCCTTGGGTCGGCGGTCTCCGATCGGTCTGCCCTCCACGACGAAATACGTCATCTCCGCAATAAAAGTTGCATGATCCCCGATACGCTCCAGGTTCTTCGCCACAAACAGCAGCTGGGAGCAGAGGCCTATTACCCTCGGATCTTCCATCATATACGTGATCAGCTCGCGGAAGAGCGAGTTGTACATCTCGTCGACTTCCACGTCCCGGCGCCAGACCGAGACGGCAAGGGCGGTGTCCCGCGCGGTGTAGGCGTCGAGCACCTCCGTGAACGCACCCTGCGTCTGCTTGCCCATCCGCACGATGGACCCGGCGATGCGCAGCGGCTGACCCTCGTTCAGATACTGCGCGCGTTTGGCGATGTTCTTCGCCAGGTCCCCGATGCGTTCCAGCGTCGAGGCGATCTTGAGGGCAGCCACAATCTGCCTGAGATCGTTTGCAACGGGCTGGCGGAGCGCGAGCGTCTGGATCGCCGCCTCCTCCAGCTTCATCTCCAGCCGGTCGAGCCGGATATCCGCGGCGACCACTTCCCGGGCGAGCGCGCTGTCGCGGGTGCGCACCGCTTCCAGCGCATTGCCGAGCTGCTCCTCCGCGATCCCGCCCATTTCGGAAATGCCAGCCGCGATGGCCCGCAGATCCTGGTCGAATGCGCTGACGATGTGACGGCTCTGGACGCGGTCGCGGTCCATGCGCTCTCCTCGACTAAAGCCGTCACCCGCCTCTCAGCGCCTCAGCCGAAGCGGCCGGTGATGTATTGCTGCGTCTTCTCGTGGCTCGGGGAGGTGAAGATCTTCCCGGTCTCGTCGTATTCGAGCATGTTGCCGAGGTGGAAGAACGCGGTCTTCTGGCTCACACGCGCGGCCTGCTGCATGGAGTGGGTCACGATCACCACCGAGTAGGACTGGCGAAGCTCGTCGATCAGCTCCTCCACCTGCGCAGTCGCGATCGGGTCGAGCGCCGAGCAGGGCTCGTCCA
>JBCBWF010000585.1:0-2432 GCA_039817245.1 Pseudomonadota bacterium
ATCCGCGCCGATCACCGCGTCGGAGTCGCCATAGCGGTTCGCCAGGAGTTCCCAGGCCTCAATCCAGTCCGCCTCGTCGTACTGGCCGGCATACCAGATCCCCTCGGCACCATTGCCCTGGGTGATACGGTGCGCGTCCAGGATGATCTTGATCCCGATCTCCTCGGCGTAGTCCACGATGCGGTCGAAGATCTCCAGCGTGGTCAGCCCGGCCAGGCTCGGATCTCCGGCGACGCTGGTCGCGGGCAGATCCTCCAGAATGTTCTGGACCGAGAAGGGAAGGCGGATGGCGTTGAAGCCCTCCTCCACCATCTGGTCCATCATCTCGGTCATGGGCCGTTGCCAGAGCCCATGCGGCGCGCGGACATCGTTCTCGGCTCCGAACCAGTTGACGGCGCGGATCTGAACGGCGTCGCCATTGGCGTCGAGGATCTGGTTGCCCGAGGTCGAGAGCGGCCCGTCGACGATGAGCCCGGTCGCGATATTGCCCGTGCCGCCGCCATCCGGATCGCCCTCCTGCACGCTGGCATCGCCGAGCGAGACCACCGGGTCGGGCACCGGGGCCGGCGCGACATCGCTGTCGGTGATCTGGCCGGTCGCCTCGCCATCGGCGATCTCGGCGCCGGTCGCGCCGGTGAGCTGCACCTGAAACTGCTCGGTCGCCTCCGGCGCGGCGTCATCGGCCAGCGCAACGGAGAGGACCGCCGAGATCTGTCCCGCCGGGATCACGACCTGTGCGTTGCCCGCGGCGAAATCGCTGCCCGCGAGCGCGGTCCCCGCCACGGTCTGGTAGCTGACGGTGACATCCGTGTCCGACGGCTCGGAGAGGGTGAGCTGGAAGCCGATGCTGCCGTCTTCCTCGGCCGCGACCGCATCGCCGATCGAGACCATCGGCAGGGGTGCGGGCTCCGGATCGCTGCCGCCGACCGGCTCGCCATTGATCGCCAGCGCCGTGATGCCGTCCGAAGCCCCGCTGCCGACGAAGCCGAAACCGGCCGTGCCGCCGGCATTGACGGTGCTGTTGTAGCCGAGGTTCTCGACCACGTAGCGGTCGCCCGTCCGCGAGACGATGCGCGCATTCCATATGTTGACGATGGTGCCGGCGTATTCGAACTCGACGGTCCATCCGGAAACGGCGTCTTCCGGCATGAAGGCGAGATCGGCGACGAGGCCGCCATTCCAGCTGTTGCGAATCGAGACGTCGAGTGCGGCGGAGGCTGAGTCGAAAAGGGGCATGACGTGTTCCCAAGAGCTTGGTTGCGTCAGGACTGTGACGGAGAGCGGGGGGAGCGGTGCACGCTGCTAAGTGCTTGGAAAGTGACGCGCAAACGACGTGACGCGAGACCGTGTCGACGGGGAACGACGCTACGGCATCCGGGTTTCATGAGACCGTTTTCTTGAGGCGAGAATGAGGCAATTACGGCCGCGCTCAGGTGCTGGAGGGATGGGAGGGCTCGGCCGGGGGGACGCGCCACTCGCGGCAGCGCACCGGGTCGGTCGATGCCGAGCCTCGCACTGCATGCCTGCGCCGCCACCGCCTCGGCCGGTCGCAGCGAGTGCGACCATGCGGGCAGAGCGACCGTTGGCGCCGGGGTAACGCACCGGAACGCAGAGGAGTTCGCCGAGCCCCGGCTGCCGGAATGTCGCAGCATGCCCGCCGCGGCGTGCGCCCAGGGGCTGGGGCCGGGGCCGGGGCCGGGATTCGGCGGAGATCAGAAGGGCATGGGGTGGGCGCGGTTGGCGTCGGTCAGGTCTGCGAGGACCTCGGTGCTCAGCTCGAGCGCCTGGCCGGCGGCGATGTGCTCGAGCTGGGCGAGCGTCGTCGCGCCGAAGATCGGAATGCAGGGGAAGGGCCGCTGCAGGCAGAAGGCGAGCGCCATCTGCACGGGATCGATGCCGTGCTTCCGGGCCACCGCGAGATAGGCGCGTACCGCCGCGTCGAGCTTCGACGACGCCCGCGGCGAGCCGCCGGCGATCTGGTGGCGCGAGCCCGCCGGCAGGGCGCCGTCAAGATACTTGCCCGTCACGAAGCCGGTGGCGAGGGGCGAGAAGGCCAGAAGGGTCACCGCTTCGTTGTGCCCGAGCTCTGCCATGTCGCCGTCATAGGGCATCCGGCAGAGCGGGGAGTATTCGTTCTGGATCGCGGCGACGCGCGGCCCGCCGGTCCGCTCCCCGGCGGCCAGCCATTGCGCGGTGCCCCAGGCGCTCTCGTTCGAGAGGCCGAAGGCGCGGATCTTGCCCTCTGCGACGAGGTCGCGAAGCGCGCCCATCGCGTCCTCCATGTGCCGGATCGTGGTCGCGCGGTCCTGCCCCGAGGGGTCGTACTCCCAGATCCGGCGGAAATGGTAGGAGCCGCGGTTCGGCCAGTGGAGCTGGTATAGATCGATGCAATCGGTGCCGAGCCGGCGGAGCGACGCCTCGCAGGCCTCGCG
>JBCBWF010000295.1:0-6479 GCA_039817245.1 Pseudomonadota bacterium
CCGGTGCCGGTCATGCCGCAAAGTGCCGCGGCCTTCGACGCGGAGGCGATGGAGCGGCTCGAGCGCGAACTCACCAAGATCATCGGCCCCATCGCCAAGGTCGTGCTGAAGCGCGCTGCCAAGGAGGCAACGAACGAGGAGGACCTGCGCGCCGCCCTCATCGAGGCCGTGGGCGAGGGCGCGATGGCGGAGGCGTTCCGGCGCGTGCTCCACCGGACCACGCTCACCAGCGTGCACTCCTACGCCTCGCGTCCTGCGGACGGGCAGGGGCAGAACCAGCCGCGCCTGATGCTGCCGCCGGAGGTGATCACCTCGACGCAGCGCTCGCTGGCCTCCTTCGTGGGGCCGATGGCCCGCGTCCTGATCGATCGCGCGGCGATGAGCGCGCGCGACCATGAGGAGTTCTACCGGACCCTCGCTGAATCGATACCGTCGGACCGCGACCGCAACGACTTCCTCCGCAAGCACCTCTGAGCGCGCGCCCCGCCGGAGGGCAGCGCTGCACGGCCGAGACCGCACACGCCCCCGGCCGGCGAAACTCCCCTAGCGGCCGCGCCCACCCACCGCAGTATTGACCAGGCACGGAGAACATATAATGAACATATCGCCACACCGACCCCTTCGTTGCGAAGGGATGCATGGCTACCAAGCGTTCACCAAGCATCGCTCAAACTGACGTGGGTGGGCGCGGGCGCGGCTGAGTTGGAAAAAGCTCGCCGCCGTGCCGATCAGGCGCTCGCAGCCCGCATATCCGCCGAAGCCCGCAGCCGCGCCCGGATCGCCGCGTGACTGGGCCGTGCCACCGACTTCTGTGAAGCGCGTCACTTCCCGCCCGGCGCGGCGCTGTCACTGTGCGGATCGATACAGCCGACGTCGCCCGCAGCCCTGCTCTGCCCCGGCCGCGCCCCCAGCGGCCCGGAAAGCGCCAGGAGGACATCCATGTCGACGACCGCCAAAGCCGAGTACCAGCAGGCCCCGGACGGGGGCTTCTCCGCCGACAGCTTCGAGTTTGCCGAGAACAGCGAGACCGAGGCGGTCGGCGTCATCGGCCGCAAGGCCGGCATGCCCCGGCTCGTCATGGAGAACCCGTCCGCGACCGAGGCCGCGCGCGGCCTCATCTCCAACCCGAAGATCATCATCATGGACGAGCCCGCTACAGCCGCGGAGCACGGTTCCGAGGCCGAGATGCCCGGCGCGTTCGAGGCGTGGGGGTGGTGAGGGCGCGCGAGCCCCACATACCGGCCGGTCCAGCAGTCAGGACCGAGGAGGGCGGCGCGCATCAGGAGGGCCTCGTCCTCCTCACCACGAACTGGCGCAGCGCTCTCGACGAGGCCGAAACCGAGGGGGGCGGGGCGCAGGACCCGGCCTTCGGTACCCTCGCGGCCGAACCGGTCATCCCCTTTGCCGGCGAGGAGTGGCTCTTCTGAGGGCCCGCGCGGCCCCGCTCCCCCGCCGTCAGATCTTCCCCAGCCGCCGCCACTGCTCCAGCTTCTCGCGGCTGATCTCGAAATGCATCGAATCCTCGCGGCTGAAGGCGGCCCCCCAGATCCAGCCCTCCTTGCGGAAGAACTCCGACAGGATCATCAGCCCCAGCTGAGTCTTCCCGTCGCCCAGCGTGTCCAGCACCCCGTCAATGTTGAGATCCACCGCCAGCCCGTAGGAGTGGTTGGAGACCCGCCCCGTCGTGCCGCGGATCTGGCGCACGCAGAGCGAGCCGGCGGATTTGATCCGCGCATAGAGCTCCGGCTCGAACACCTGCACATTGGCGAAGACCTGGCGCAGCGACACCAGCGCCGGCTCCAGCATCCGCGCCCGGATCGGCCCCACATCCTCGAGGCGCAGCATGCCCGACAGGTTCGGATTGGTCATCTCCCCGCAGTCGTCCGTCAGCGTCTCCGCCGGCTTTCCGAGAAACTCCGTGAGAAAATTGGGCGTCGCGATGGTCAGCCCCTCGTTGAAGCCGCGCCGGTCCCCCAGCAGCACCACCTGCGCGAAGGTGTCGGCCAGCGCGTCGTTGCGCACCGGCCCCGCATTGCCGATGGGCGCCACCGAGCCCACCCGCTCCGCGGGCTCCGGACGGCGCACCTCCAGCTCGTCCACCCGCTGCTGCAGCACGCTGTGGGACTGCTCGAGCGCCGCGAGCCGCGCGGTCAGCGCCGCGAAATCCGCATCCAGCGCGAGCTGGGCTGCGTCATCGTCCTCCGCGAACCAGGGCGCGGAGAGATGCCACAGAAACGGTGCTGCCAGCACGGCGAGAACGATCAGAATACTCGGCAGATAGCGCATGGAACCCTTCGCATCGGCGCGGCAAGGCCGCATGCCCGAAAATCGCACGCTAGCGTGGCGCGGTTAAGGCGGAAAGGACGGCTGGCGCCCCACCGATCCGCTCCATAAGATCGCGCAAAACAGGGGAGACGGGCATGGCGACTACGGCCTCGATCGGCGATGTGATCCTCCACTATGCGCGCAGCGGGACGCCCGGGGGACACCCGTTCGTCTTCTCCAACTCGCTCGGCACCGATTTCCGCGTCTGGGACCCGCTGCTGCCGCATCTGCCCGTGGGCCTCGACATCCTGCGCTACGACAAGCGCGGCCATGGTCTCTCGGGCGCGCCCGACGGCCCCTGGCGGATGGACGACTATGTGGCCGATCTCGCGGGCCTGATGGAGGCGCAGGGCCTCTCCGGCGCGGTCATCTGCGGCCTCTCCGTCGGCGGGCTCATCGCCCAGGGCCTCGCCGCCAGCCGCCCCGATCTCGTGCGCGCGCTGATCCTCTGCGACACCGGCGCCAAGATCGGCACCGAGACGATGTGGAACGACCGCATCGCCGCAGTCCGCGCCCAGGGCCTCGAGAGCATCGCCGATGCGGTGATGGAGCGCTGGTTCGCGCCGGGCTTCCGCGCCGACAGGGTGCGCCTCGCGCCCTGGCGCACCATGCTCGCGCGCACGCCGGCCGAGGGCTATGCCCGCACCGGGGAGGCGATCCGCGATGCGGATTACCGCGCCAGCACCGCGGAGCTGCGCCTGCCCTGCCTCGCGGTCTGCGGCGCGCATGACGGCTCGACACCGCCGGAGCTGGTCCGCCAGACCGCAGCACTCATCCCCGGCAGCCGTTTCGCGCTCATCGAGGAGGCGGGCCACATCCCCTGCGTCGAGCAGCCCGCGGTCCTCGCCGCCCATATCTCGCGCTTTCTTGAAGAGATCGGCGCTGGCTGAGCGCTGTCCCGCAAAAGGGCACGATTGCCAATCGCCCGCCGATCCCCCTAGGCTACCCGCATAGGGAGAGCGCGTATGGCAGCAGCACTGACACGCCGGCACGACATCCCGCCTGCTTACCCGGTCTACAGCCGGCGCGAGAAGGTGGCGGACGGTGTCGTCCATGCGCTCGGGGTGCTAGCCGCGCTCACAGCGGTGCCCGTGATGATCACTCTCGCCGCGGTCTGGCATGGCGATCTGCCCACGGTCGCGGCCGCCACGATCTACGGGCTCTCGCTCATCGCGATGTTCGCCTTCTCGGCCTCCTACCACATGGTGGGGCACGGGCGGGCGAAGGCGCTTCTGAAGCGCTTCGACCACGGGGCGATCTTCATCAAGATCGCGGGCACCTACACGCCCTTCGCGGTGCTGCTCGGAGGTGCGCAGGCGGCGACGATCCTGATCTCCATCTGGTCGGCGGCGCTCGTGGGCATCATCCTGGTGCTGACCTCGCCGCGCGGGTTCCAGTGGCTCGCGCTCGGGCTCTATCTCGCGATGGGCTGGGCGGTGATCGTGCTCGGCGGGCAGATGCTGGAGGATATGAGCGGCGCGGGTCTCGCCCTCATCATCATCGGCGGCGGGCTCTACAGCTTCGGGGTGATCTTCCATCTCTGGGACAGGCTGCCCTATCAGAACGCCATCTGGCATGCGCATGTGCTGGCGGCGAGCGTCGTTTTCTACGCCGCGATCATGGTCGAGGTCGGCCGCAGCGCCCCCTGAGCCACTGCGTCCCTGGGCGCCTCCGAGCCGTACCGCCGCGCCCGCGCCCACCCACGTCATTTTGCGCAACAGAGTGTAAAGGCCGGGTAAGCATGTTCGTTTGCCCGCGACTTTCCGTGGCAGCTAAATGTTCACTCTATGTTCGTTGCATCAACCCCATACTGACGTGGGCGGGCGCGGGCGCCGGCGTGGTTCAAAGCCACCGAGCGAACGCCGCGATGCCACTCACTCCTTCGGCGGTTCGCGCTCGTCGAAGAGGATCCGCGCCGCATCGCCCTCCAGGTCGTCATATTGGTTGCTCTTGAGGCTCCAGAGAAACGCCGCCAAGCCCAGCCCGCCCAGAAGCAGCGATGCCGGGATCAGGATACCGAGGATCGTCATGCCGTCTCCTTCCGCACCGCGGCCCCGCGCAGCGCATTGAGCGTGACCGCGATCGACGAGCCGGACATCGAGAGCGCCGCGATCAGCGGTGTCACGAAGCCGAAGAGCGCCACCGGCACCGCCACGAGATTGTAGAGCGCGGCCATCGCGAAGTTCTCCCGCGCCCGCGCGCGCGCCATCCGCGCCGTGTCGACCGCCTCCACCACCGGCCAGAGCGCGGCACCCGTGAAGACCAGCCCGGCCGCGGCGCGGCTCACATCCGCCGCCGAGACCGGGGACATCGAGGCATGTGCCGCCGCCAGCGCCGGCGCATCGTTGATCCCGTCGCCGACCATCAGCACTCGCCGCCCCTCCGCCGCCAGCGCGTCGAGGGCCGCATGCTTGGCCGCCGGCGTCATCGCCGCCTCGAACCGCGCGATCCCGGTTGCCGCGGCGGCGCGCGCCACGGGCCCGGGCGCATCGCCCGAAAAGAGCGCGACCTCCAGGCCCCGCGCCCGGAGGGCCGCCACCGTCTCCGCCGCATCCGCCCGCGACCGGTCCTCGAAGGTGAAGCGCACGGGCGCGCCCGCGCCGATGCGGAGCAGCACGGCGGTCTCCTCGCCCGCTCCTGCGCCCGCCGTCTCGCACCCAGTCTCGCCCACCACCCAATCGGGCCGGCCGAGCCGGGCGCGGGCCTCGCCGATGCGCCCCTCTACACCGGCGCCGGGCAGCTCGATCAGCCCCTCGGCCCGGGCCGGGTGCACCCCGCGCACCGCCGCCTCCGCGGCCAGCGCCCGGGCCAGCGGGTGGCGCGAGGCGCCAGCCAGCGCCGCCGCCGCCGCCCAAGCCGCCGGATCCGCCCCGTCATCGCCCGCGCCCCCGACCGCGCCCCCGACCGCGCCACACCCTGCCAGCCGCGGCTCGCCGAGGCTCAGCGTCCCCGTCTTGTCGAACACCACCATGTCGACAGCCGAAAGCCGTTCCAGCGCCGCCCCGTCCTTCAGGAAAATCCCCCGCCGGAAGAGCCGCCCCGAGGCCACCGCATGCACCGCCGGCACCGCCAGCCCCAGCGCGCAGGGGCAGGTGATGATCAGCACCGCCGCCGCGATCGTCACTGCGCGGTAGAGATCCCCATCCGTCCACCAGAGCCAGCCGCCGAAGGCAAGCGCCGCCATCGCATGCACCGACCAGGCATACTGGCGCGCCGCGATATCCGCCCAGCGGTCGTAGCGCGTGCGCCCGCGCTCGGCCGCCTCCACCATCCGCGCGATCTCGGCGAGCAGCGTCGCGTCCCCCGCCGCGGTCACCCGCAGCTCCAGGGGGCCGGAGAGGTTCAGCATCCCCGCATGGATCTCCGCACCCGCCGCCACCGGCTCCGGCACGCTCTCGCCCGTCACCATGGAGCGGTCGAGATCGGAGGCGCCCGCCTCCACCACCCCGTCCGCCGGCACGCGCTCGCCCGGCGCCACGGCCACGCGGTCGCCGGGCACCAGCGCCTCCGCGGCCACCACCGCGCGCGCGCCGCCGGGCAGGATCCGCGTCGCCGAGCGCACCGACAGCGCCGTCAGCTCCGCCGCGGCCGAGCGCGCCTGCGCCCGCGTCCGATGGTCCAGATACCGCCCGATCAGCAGGAAGAACACCAGGCTGATCCCGGCGTCGAAATAGGCATGCTCCCCCCCGGCCGAGGTCTCGTAGAGCGACACACCCGCCGCCAGCACCACCGCCAGCGAGATCGGCACATCCATATTGAGCCGCCCCGCCCGCAGCGCTCCGGCCGCCGAGCGGAAGAAGGGCATCCCCGCAAAGGCGATCGCCGGCAGCGCGATCATGCCGGAGACCCAGTGCAGCAGGTCCCGCGTCGCCGCCTCCGCGCCGGACCAGACGGCGACCGAGAGCAGCATCACGTTCATCATCGCGAAACCGGCCACGCCGAGGCGCGCCAGCAGGTCGCGCCCCAGCCCGTCGCGCTCGATCTCGTCCATCGCCGCGGCATCGAAGGGGCGCGCCTCATGGCCGAGCCCCGCCAGCGCCTCCACGATCGCCTCCGGCCCCGTCCGCGCCGGATCGAACGCCACCGACACGCGGCGCAGCGTGAGGTTCACCCGCGCCGAGAGCACCCCCGGCGCCGTGCCGAGCCCGCGCTCG
>JBCBWF010000505.1:0-3442 GCA_039817245.1 Pseudomonadota bacterium
ATTACGCGCATATCCGCCCGCCGCTCCGGCGCGCTGGCCTCGACGCAGGAGGGACCCGCCCGTGAAACGCCTGCTGCTCTTCATCGTCTTCGCCGTCGCCGTCGCCTTCGCCGCCATGAGCGTCGGCGTCATGAGCAACGCGCAGGACAAGGACAATGCCCTCGCGCCCGCTCGCGCACCCGGTGACGCACCCGGTGAGGCACTCGGCGGCACGGCGGTCGATACCGCCTGGACCGTCGCCTGGGACGACCACCTCCATTCCGGCGCGCGCATCCCCTTCGCGCCGCCCCTGCCGCAGGACATCCCCGAGGGCGAGTTCGGCGAGATGGTGCGCGACGGCATGCAGGCCTTCATGTTCCCTGCCCTCTATGCGCAGGACTTCGTCGGCAACGAGATGGCCTGCACCAACTGCCATCTCGACGCCGGCCGCCGCGCCGGCGCCGCGCCCATGTGGGGCGCCTACCCGGTCTACCCGAAATACCGCGGCAAGAACAAACAGGTGAACACCATGGAGATGCGGGTGCAGGGCTGCTTCCGCTACTCCATGAACGGCACGCCCCCGCCCGCGGATGGCGAGCTCATGAAGGCCTATCTCGCCTATTTCTCCTGGCTCTCCCAGGGCGCGCCGATCGGGGCAAAGCTCGAAGGGGCCGGCTTCTACACCCTGCCCGACCCCGCCGAGACCCCCGATATCGGCCGCGGCGCCGCGGTCTATGCCGCCTACTGCGTCGCCTGCCACGGCGAGGACGGCGCCGGCCTGCGCCATACCGACACCGTCGGCTGGGTCTTCCCGCCGCTCTGGGGCCCGGAGAGCTACAACTGGGGTGCCGGCATGCACGTCCCCGCCAAGGCCGCCGCCTACATCAAGAAGAACATGCCCTTCGGCCTGCAGAACCTCCTCTCGGACCAGCAGGCCTGGGACGTCGCGCTCTACATCAACAGCCATGAGCGCCCGCAGGACCCGCGCTTCACCGGCGACATAGCAGAGACCCGCGCGCGCTTCCATGCGCAGGACTACAATCTCTACGGCACCGAGGTGGAGGGCGCGGTGCTCGGCGCCAATGCCTACCCCTCCGGCCGCGCGGGCTTCGGCGCCGCGGTCGACGAGTAGGCCCGCCGCCCGCCGAGCATGTCCTGGCCCGCGCTCCTCGCCGTCTTCGTCGGCGGCGCTGTCGGCTCGCTCGCCCGCGAGCTCCTCGCCCCCATGGTCGATCTCGGGCGACCCTGGATGGCGACGCTGGCCGTCAACATCCTGGCCTGCCTCCTGATCGGCTGGCTCTATGCGCTGCGCGACGCGCTCCACCGCCATCTCATCCATTTCGGCGCGGTCGGCTTCTGCGGCGGCTTCTCCACCTTCTCCCATTTCGTTCTCGAGATCGAAGGGCTCCTGCTCGGCGGCGCCTGGTTGGAGGCAGCGGCCGCCGCCGCGCTCGCCATCGGCCTCGGCATCGCGGCGGCGGTGCTCGGCGAACGCCTCGCCGTCGCCTATGCCCGGCGGCGGCAGGGGCCGTGAGCGCGCTCCTCCTCCACCTCGCCTTCGCGCTCGGCGGCGGCATCGGGGCGGTCGCGCGGCACGCGCTGACCCTGCTGGTCACCAACCGCTTCCCGTTCTCCACGCTCGTCGTGAACGTCGCGGGCTGCCTGATCCTCGGCGCGGCCTCGGCCTTTCTGCCGCGCCTCACCGGCTTCGAGGGCGAGGAGATCCGCCGTCTCGTCGCCGGCTTCTGCGGCGGGCTCACCACCTTCTCGAGCTTCGCCTATCAGAGCCTCGACCTGCACCGCTCGGCCACGATCTACCACGCCGCAACCAATATAGTGCTCAGCCTTGTCCTCTGCCTCGCCGCCTTCTGGTCCGGCCACGCGCTCGTGGCGGCGCTCGTTCCGGCCTAGTCGAACCAGTGCCAGCGCTCGAGAAGCTCGTTCACCGCGCCGTAGAGATAGCCGAGCCCCTCGAAGACCCGCCGGCGCGCGGAGCCGAGCCTGGAGATCAGCTGCCCCAGAAAGAGCGCCACGCTGACCGGGTCGCCGGGATCCGGCAGCAGCACGCCGACCGTGATGTCATAGGCCTCCTCGATGGCGCGCCGGAGCGACCAGCCCTGCTCCTGCACCCGCCGCGCCGCCCCGCGCGTGGCCGGCGCGGCGGCCGGATCGCGCTGCACCCTCTCGGCCAGCCGCTCCGCCCGCGCGGCCTCCTCCGCAAAGCGCTGCAGGGTTTCGAGCATCTCCGCCTTCAGCGTCGCCGCCGCGCGCAGCCGCCGGGCGAGCGAGGCCGTCTCGTCGCCGAGCGCGGCGATCCGGGCACCGAGGGCGCGCGAGGCCGCCTGCGCCGCATCGAGCCGCCGGCGCGCCTCTGCCACCTCGCCCTCCAGCCGGCGACGCCGCTCGACCGCGTCGCGATGGTGCCAGCGCAGGCGGTCGAGCTCGCGGTCCTGTCCGTCGATATACCGCTCTGCGCAGTTTCGCCTGCGGAGCCAGCCGAAGAACCCCTCGATCGCGCTCGGATCGCAGGGCTCGGCGGACCGGCCGGCGCCCGGGATGAGCGCGATGCCGGCGAGGAGGACAGTCCTGCGGTTCATCCCAGCCTCCGCATTTCGGCGCTGCGCGCAAGAAAGCCGCGCAGCTTGCGGTCGAGGCGCTCGAAATCCGTCCGCGTCCGGCGCTGCGCCTCGGGCGACAGGCGGCGATAGTCGGCGATCATCCCGCCATGGCGCTCGGCGATCAGCCGCTCGACGCGAGCGAGCTCCGCGCGGTAGCGCGCGCGACTGGCGGAGAGCACGCGCAGGCTGGCGCGCTGCTGCCGGAGCTGCCGCTCGATCTGGCGATACTGGCGGTGGTAGCGATCGAGACTGTCATGGAGGCGCCCGATCTGGCGCTCTTCCTCCCCGATCGCACTGCGCAGCCGGGCGATCTCGACATCGCGGCGCTCCGCGGCCAGGGCCAGGGCATTCGCCCGGCTCATCGCATGCGCGCCGACCCCGACGCCGACGGTCGCGCCGGCGCCCGCGCCGATGGCGCAGCCCTGCTTGCCGGCAACAGCCGCGCCGATCGCGCATCCGAGGCCCGCGCCGAGCGCGACGGGCGGTCCGACAAAGGCGGCATCGCGCGCGGTGCAGCCGGCCAGAACGAGGGCTGCGGCCGAAAGGGTCAAAGCAATCTTCATGGGGACCTCTGGAAAATGCGTTGCAGATACCGGAGCGGCCATGGCGGGCTCAGGCGCCAGAATGCGCGCCGCACCGCAAATCTTTCAGAGCACTATGCGGACGCGCGCCGCGGCCGCTGCCCCGGGATCTCGACGCCGCGCGGATCCGCGCCCACGCGCGGGACGCGCGAGCGCTGGCCACCGGGCCAGTATCCTCGCCCTACACACCCCCGCTGCGCCCTCGCCCACCCACGTCAGGTTAGGTGGAGAGGAAAGAACATATAATGAACAAATAGCTTGGAG
>JBCBWF010000240.1:0-7983 GCA_039817245.1 Pseudomonadota bacterium
AGGACGACTGCGGGCGCGGCCAGGATCACGCCCACCGGGCCGTGATGCACGTCGCCGAGCCCGTCGATCAGGCCGTAGAGCGCCGCCGGCGGCACGAGGCCGTAGAGAAAGGCGCCGAAGCCATAGGCGAGGCTGCTGACGAGCGTCGCCGCGACGAGCCGGCCGATGGCGGTGCCTTCGGCGGGCGGCAGATCGGTGCTGACCACCGCCGCCGCCACGGCGCCGACGAGCCCCGCCATGGCCGCGAAGCTCAGCCACCAGCGCCAGAAGCCGGGCGACCAGTCGATCCGCGCCATCGCCGCCGCCCCCTCAGACCCGGCCAAGGGCGAAGCCCTTCGCGATGTAGTTGCGCACGAAGTAGATCACGAGCGCTCCGGGGATGATGGTGAGCACGCCTGCGGCCGCGAGCAGGCCCCAGTCGAGCCCCGAGGCGGAGACCGTGCGGGTCATCGTGACCGCAATGGGCTTGGCATCCACCGAAGTGAGCGTGCGCGAGAGCAGGAGCTCCACCCAGGAGAACATGAAGCAGAAGAAGGCCGCCACGCCGATCCCGCTCGCGATAAGCGGCATGAAGATCTTCACGAAGAAGCGCGGCCAGGAATAGCCGTCGATGAAGGCGGTCTCGTCGATCTCGCGCGGCACCCCGCGCATGAAGCCCTCCAGGATCCAGACCGCGAGCGGCACGTTGAAGAGGCAGTGCGCGAGCGCGACCGCGATATGCGTGTCGAAGAGCCCGATCGACGAGTAGAGCTGGAAGAAGGGCAGCGCGAAGACCGCGGGCGGTGCCATCCGGTTCGTGAGCAGCCAGAAGAACAGGTGCTTGTCGCCCAGAAACGAGTAGCGCGAGAAGGCATAGGCCGCCGGCAGCGCCACGGTGATCGAGATCACCGTGTTCATCACCACATAGATGATCGAGTTGATGTAGCCCCAGTACCAGGCCGGATCGGTGAAGATCACGATGTAGTTGCGCAGCGTCGGGTTCTGCGGCCAGAGCGAGAAGCTGGAGAGGATCTCCTGCGTCTCCTTGAAGCTCATATTCACGAGCCAGTAGATCGGCAGCAACAGGAACAGGATGTAGAGCGTGCAGACCAGCGCCGAGCGGTTCACCCGCGGCAGGCTGAGGCCCTTGCTGGTCGCGGTCTTCGCCCCATCGGCCGTGCGCGCGCCGGCGGCAGCATCGGTCATCGCCCGGCCTCCTTCGCGTCGAGATTGGTCATGACCGTGTAGAACACCCAGGAGAGCAGCAGGATCACCAGGAAGTAGATGATCGAGAACGCCGCTGCGGGGCCGAGGTCGAACTGCCCGGTCGCCATCTTCACGAGGTCGATGGAGAGAAGCGTGGTGGCATTGCCGGGCCCGCCGCCGGTGACGACGAAGGGCTCCGTGTAGATCATGAAGCTGTCCATGAAGCGGAGCAGGATCGCGATCAGCAGCACCCCCTGCATCTTCGGCAATTCGATGTAGCGGAAGACGGCCCAGCGCGAGGCGCGGTCGATCTTGGCGGCCTGATAATAGGCATCCGGGATGGACTGGAGCCCCGCATAGCAGAGCAGCACAACCAGCGAGGTCCAGTGCCACACATCCATGAGGATGATGGTGATCCAGGCGGAGGGGATGTTCTGGGTGTAGTTGTAGGGGATGCCGATGGCGTTCACCGTCGCACCCAGCAGCCCGATATCCTGGCGCGCGAAGACCTGCCAGATGGTGCCCACCACGTTCCAAGGGATCAGCAGCGGCAGCGCCATCAGCACCAGGCAGACCGAGGCCCAGACGCCCTTCTTCGGCATATGGAGCGCGATGTAGATGCCGAGCGGGATCTCGATGGCGAGGATCGTGCCGGAGAACAGGAGCTGGCGGTAAAACGCCTTGTGGATGCGCTCGTCATGCAGCACCTGCTCGAACCATTCGAGGCCCGCCCAGAAGAACTGGTTGTTCCCGAAGGTGTCCTGCACCGAGTAGTTCACCACCGTCATGAGCGGGATCACTGCCGAGAAGGCGACGAGCACCACCACCGGCAGCACCATGAACCAGGCGCGGTGATTGACGGGCTTGGCCTGCATCACGCGGCCTCCTGCTCGGCTGCGGGGGCGACGCGCCAGCCATCGGCGTAGACATGCAGGCCGCGCGGATCGATGGCGAGGCGCGCATCGTCGGCGGGGATCTCCGCATCCTCGCCCGCGAGCACGTCGATGGCGTGGCCCTCGAGGGCGGCGCGGACGATCTTGTGCCGGCCCACATCCTCGACGCGGCGGATGCTGACGGGCAGCCCCTCGCGCGCGATGCTGAGGAATTCCGGGCGCACGCCGAGCTCCACCCGGCCCGACAGCGACGGGTAGGCGGAGGGGAGCGGCACGGCGGTGTCGCCGATGCGCGCCTCCTCGCCCGCCACCGCGGCCGGCACCACATTCATCCCCGGCGAACCGATGAAGTAGCCGACAAAGGTGTGCGCCGGGCGCTCGAAGAGCTCCGCCGGCGTGCCGATCTGCACCACCTCGCCATGGGTCATCACCACCACCTTGTCGGCGAAGGTCAGCGCCTCGGTCTGGTCGTGGGTCACGTAGATCATCGTGTGGCCGAACTCGCGATGGAGCGCCTTCAGCGCGGTGCGCAGTTCCCACTTCATATGCGGATCGATCACGGTCAGCGGCTCGTCGAAGAGGATCGCGTTGACGTCCTCGCGCACCATGCCGCGGCCGAGGGAGATCTTCTGCTTGGCATCCGCCGTCAGCCCGCGCGCCTTGTGACGCAGGCGATCCTCCATGCCGATCATGCGCGCGATGGCCTGCACGCGCGTCTGCACATAGGCCGGATCGGCACCCATGTTGCGCAGCGGAAAGGCGAGGTTATCCGCCACCGTCATGGTGTCGTAGACCACGGGGAACTGGAAAACCTGCGCGATGTTGCGCTCGGCCGTGGGCAGGTGGGTGACATCCTGTTCGCCGAACAGGATCCGGCCCTCGGAGGGCTCGAGCAGCCCAGAGATGATGTTGAGCAGGGTGGACTTGCCGCAGCCGGAGGGGCCGAGCAGCGCATAGGCCGCGCCATCCTCCCAGGCATGGTCGAGCCGCTTCAGCGCATAGTCCTCCGGCCCCTTGGGGCGGGGGACATAGGAGTGGGCGAGGTTCTCGAGGGTGATGCGGGCCATGGCGCGTTCCTCAGGCCGCTTCGGCGCGGGGGGCGGGCGCGACCAGCCGGTCGTCCTCGCCGAAGAAGTAGAGCCGGGCGGGATCGACATAGACCGTCTGCTCCTGGCCCGCCGGCATCTCGCGCACGCCGTGGACCAGGGCGACCCAGCGCGCCGTGCCGCTGCCGGTGTCGTGGTCCACATGCACGAAACTCTCCGAGCCGGTGATCTCGGTGATCGCGATCGTGGCCGGGAAGCCGAGCTCGCCCTCATGCCTGCGCTCGATGTCGAGATGGTTCGGCCGGAAGCCCGCGCGGTAGCGCCCGTCCGGCAGGCCGGTGAGGCCCTCGGGCACGGCCACATCCACGCGCGTGCCGAAGCGCAGCCGCCCGCCCCCCTTCTCGGCCGCGACGAAGTTCATGGGCGGGTCGGAGAAGACGCGCGCGGTCACCGCATCGGCGGGCGCGCGGTAGACCTCCGCCGTGGGGCCGAACTGCGTCACCCGCCCCTCCCAGAGGCAGGCGGTGCGGCCGCCGAGGAGGAGCGCCTCATGCGGCTCTGTGGTGGCATAGACGAAGATCGCGCCGGAGGCGGCGAAGATCGCCGGGATCTCCTCGCGCAGCTCCTCGCGGAGCTTGTAGTCGAGATTGGCCAGCGGCTCGTCGAGCAGCACCAGCCCCGCATCCTTCACCAGCGCCCGCGCCAGCGCACAGCGCTGCTGCTGGCCGCCGGAAAGCTCCAGGGGGCGGCGCTTCAGCATGGGCGTGAGTTTCATCAGCTCCGCCACCTTGGCGACCCGCGTCTGGATCTCCCCGCGCGAGAGCCCCTTCAGCCGCAGGGGCGAGGCGATGTTCTCGAACACGGTCATGGAGGGGTAGTTGATGAACTGCTGGTAGACCATGGCGACGCCGCGGTCCTGCACCCGGGTGCCGGTCACATCCGCCCCGTCCCAGAGAAGCCGCCCCTCGCTCGGCGCATCGAGCCCCGCCATCAGGCGCATCAGCGAGGTCTTGCCGGAAAGCGTGGGGCCGAGCAGCACGTTCATCGTCCCGCGCTCGAGCGTGAGGCTGGTGGGGTAGATATGCGTCTCCGCGCCGACGCGCTTCGCGACACCATCCAGCGTGAGCGTCATCCCAGTCTTCCTCCCGGCCCCCGGTCGAGCGGGGTGTTCTGTCGGCCCGTTGTCTCGGGCCTGATCTCTCTTCGCCGCTACCCCGCCGCCGGCAGGGACGCAAGGGCCGCGCGCGACCCGATATCGCCGTCTATTCCGCCGCCTGCGCCTCCGCGGCGCGCAAGCCCTTCATCCAGTCCTCAAGCGCCGCGCGCTCGGCCGCGTCGAGGCGCAGGCCGAGCTTGGAGCGCCGCCAGAGCACATCCTCCGCCGTGCGCGCCCATTCATGCGCCATCAGCCAGCGCAGCTCGGCCTCGTAGAGATTGAACCCGAAATGGCGGCCGAGATCATCCGCCTTGTCGGCCCCGCCGAGCACGTCGCGCGCCTCGGTTCCGTAGGCGCGCACGAGCCGCGCGGCCCACGGCCGGTCGAGAAAGGCGTAGTCCTGCATCAGCGCATCCGTCAGCGCCGGCTGGCCGTCATGCGGGAAATCCCCGCCCGGCATCGCCACGCCCGCGGTCCAGGCGGGCTGCATGCCCGGAAACAGCGGGGCGAGCTTGGCCACCGCACTCTCCGCCAGGCGGCGATAGGTGGTGATCTTGCCGCCGAAGATGTTGAGCACGGCGGGCGTGTCCTCCCCGCCCTCCAGCTTCAGCACATAGTCCCGCGTCGCCGCCGTCGCCGAGCTTGCCCCGTCGTCGTAGAGCGGGCGCACGCCGGCGAAGGTCCAGACCACGTCCTCGTCGCTCAGCGGCTCGGCGAAGTACTCGGAGGCCGAGGCCAGCAGGTAGGCCTGCTCGTCCGGCGCGATCTTGACCTCGCCGGGCTCCGAGCCGTGGTCGCGATCGGTGGTGCCGATCAGCGTGAAGTCCTGCTCGTAGGGTATGGCGAAGATGATCCGGTTGTCGGCGTTCTGGAAGATGTAGGCGCGGTCGTGCTCGAAGAGCTTGCGGGTCACGATATGGCTGCCGCGCACGAGGCGCACCTTGTCGGCGGTGTTGATGCGGATGCGCTGGCGGATCACGTCGTCCACCCAGGGCCCGCCGGCATTGACGAGCGCACGGGCGCGGATGCGGCGGCTCTCCCCGCTCTCGGTGTCGGCGAGCGTGACGGTCCAGTGCCCGTCCTCGCGATCCGCGCTCACGCAGCGGGTGCGGGGCGCGATGACAGCACCGCGCGCGGCCGCATCGCGGGCGTTGAGCACCACGAGCCGCGAATCCTCCACCCAGCAGTCGGAATACTCGAACCCGGTGCGGAAGCTGTCCTTCAGCGGCGCGCCGGTGGGGTCGCGGCGGAGATCCAGGGTGCGCGTGCCCGGCAGGATCTTCCGGCCGCCGAGATGGTCGTAGATGAAGAGGCCGAGGCGCACGAGCCATTTGGGCCGCAGACCCGCGTGGTGCGGCAGCACGAAGCGCAGCGGCCAGGAGATATGCGGCATCGCCTTCAGGAGCGTCTCGCGCTCCAGCAGCGCCTCGCGCACGAGCCGGAACTCGTAATACTCCAGGTACCGCAGCCCGCCATGGAAGAGCTTGGTGGAGGCGCTGGAGGTGGCGCCGCCGAGGTCGCCCTGCTCGCAGAGAAAGACCGAAAGGCCCCTGCCGGCGGCGTCGCGCGCGATCCCGCAGCCGTTCACGCCGCCGCCGATGATCGCGATGTCGTAGACTTCGGTATCCATCCGGTTCTCCCCGGGCGATGCAACCGTTCGCGCTTTAGCGGGAATGTTTATACATGTTCGTTTTTGCTCGCAATAGCCAAGAACTCGAAAATTTGCGCACAGCGCAGCCGGCATCCTGGCGCAATTGTGCGAAATTCGCGCAAACAGGGCGCCAGGCCGAGCGCAGATGCCACAACTCAAGCACAATCCCGCGCGAAGCGCTTGCAGCCGCGCCCCGACTCCGTCAGCCTGATGCTGGAATCGAAAGGAAACGCTCATGGCCCTCTCGCTGCGTCAGCGCGAGATCATGGAGATCGCCCGGTCCAGCGGGCAGGTGCTGGTGGATGCGCTCGCCCTGCGCTTCGATGTGAGCCCGCAGACCATCCGGCGCGATCTCGGAGAGCTGTGCGACACCGGGCTCCTGCAGCGGGTGCATGGCGGCGCGGTGCTGGAGAGCGGTGTCTCGAACCTGATCTACGAGACCCGCCGCGCCATCGCGCGCGAGGAGAAGGAGGCGATCGGGCGCGCTTGCGCGGCCGCGGTGCCCAATGGCGCCTCGCTGATCCTGACGATCGGGACCACGACGGAGGCCGTCGCCCGCGCGCTCGGGCGTCATCGCGACCTGCTGGTGGTCACGAACAACCTCAATGTGGCCCATATCCTGTCCGAGAACCCCGATTGCGAGGTGATCGTGGCCGGCGGCCGGCTGCGGCGCAGCGATGCGGGGGTGATCGGTGAAAGCGCGGCGGCGTTTCTGGGGCGCTTCA
This sequence comes from Pseudomonadota bacterium, assembly GCA_039817245.1. GTDB lineage: Bacteria > Pseudomonadota > Alphaproteobacteria > Rhodobacterales > Rhodobacteraceae > Thermohalobaculum. Next base: position 6,657 of record JBCBWF010000240.1, read on the forward strand.
AGGCGGATATCGCGGTCATCGGCGTCTCGGCCATCGATCCGGAGGGCAGCCTTCTCGACTTCGACCTCAGCGAGGCACAGGTCACGCGCGCGGCCCTCGCCAATGCGCGCCGCCGGGTGCTGGTGGCCGATCACACGAAGTTCTCGCGCGCCGCACCGGTGCGCGTCGCCGAGATCGAGACCTTCGACGCCATCGTCACCGACCGCGCCCCCCCCGCCCCCTTTGCCGCGCTCTGCGCCGAGGCGGGCGTGCAGGTGGAGGTTGCGATGGGGCACGCCGAGGACAGCGAGACGGCCGGAACGCAGGCCGCCGAATGAGACGATCCTCACAGCCCTTGACGCGGGGCTCTGTCAGTGAGGACGTGCCGGCGCAGATTGATCGGCCAGACCCTATGCCGTACGCTTTGCGACGGCCCTGTAACCAACCGATACCGGCCTGGTGGAGGCGAAGATGACACGGACAGCGACGACGGACCGGACGCGCGCCCGTTGGCAGCGCGGTGAGGGGACGACGGAGGGTGGCGCGCGGCGCGTGCGTCCCGCCGCGGCCTTGCGCGCAGCGCTGCGCATCGGGCTCGGCGCGATGGCGCTTCTGCTCGCGGCCGCCCCGGCGGCAGAGGCGCAGCTCACGGCGGAGGAGATCAAGGAGCGCTTCTCGCGCCATCGCGGCTTCTCGCTCGCGCCGGTGAACCAGCCGGAGGCGAAGAAGGCCGAGCCCGAGCCGACGCGCGGCGCCAGCACCGGGTCGAGCACCAGCTCCGGCACCTCGACGGAGACGACGACCGCGACCCGCAGCCCGGGCGCCGAAGTCGCCACGCCGAAGCCGCCGAAGAGCAAGACGACCAGCCAGCCCGCCGGCACGCCGGAGGCGAAGGTCGAGTATGTCGCCCTGCCCTCGGACGTGCAGGTGAACCTGCAGATCAACTTCGACTTCGACAGCGCGGTCCTGCGCGAAAGCGAGCGGCGCAAGCTCGACGCGGTCTGCACGGCGATGCGCGACTCCGACGTCTCGGTCTTCCACATCTTCGGGCACACCGACACCTCGGGTGCTGCGGGCTACAACCTCACCCTCTCGCAGCTTCGCGCGGATGAGGTGCGGCGGTATCTGGTCCGCGATTGCGGGATCGACGGCTCGCGCCTCAAGGCCATCGGCGTCGGCGAGGACCACCCGCTGGAGGCCGTCGCGCCGCGCGCGCCGGAGAACCGCCGCGTCGAATTCCAGGCCGTGAGCTGATCGGAGGGCCGGTGCCGCCAGCCGCAAGACATCGCCGCCCCGGCGGCCGGATCCTTCCCATCGCCCCGCCCAATGGCGGGGCGTTCTAGATGGC
>JBCBWF010000232.1:0-8097 GCA_039817245.1 Pseudomonadota bacterium
CCGAGACGATCACGTCGGTCACATGGCTGTAGGCGCGGGCGACGCGCAGGCCGGCGGCGGGCGAGGCGAGGAGGGCGGCATCGACCCGTGCGCGGCCCTCGGCGAGGCGCGAGGCGCATTTCTGCATGACGCATCTGCACCCCGCCCCCGTGCGCACCCGCGCGGAGCAGCTCGCCGTTGTCGCGGTGGGCGGCTACGGGCGCGGCGAGATGGCGCCCTATTCCGATGTCGACCTCCTCTTCCTCACCCCCTGGAAGCGCACCGCCTGGGCCGAGAGCGTGGTGGAGAGCACGCTCTACATCCTCTGGGACCTCAAGCTGAAGCTCGGCCAGGCCACCCGCTCGGTGGACGACTGCCTGCGCCTCGCCGGGCAGGACATCACGATCCGCACCAACCTCCTCGAGAAGCGCTTCATCCATGGCGATCGCGCGCCCTTCGACACCCTCGACCAGCGGCTCTGGGACGAGCTCTTCCTGCGCACCGGCCCCGCCTTCGTGGAGGCCAAGCTCGAGGAGCGCGACCGCCGCCACGCCCGCCATGGCGGCTCGCGCTACCTGCTCGAACCCAATGTGAAGGAGGGCAAGGGGGGCCTGCGCGACCTGCAGACGCTGCACTGGATCTCGCGCTATCTGTACCGCACCCGCACCGCCTGGCAGCTCTGCGATCTCGGCGTCTTCGAGCGCGAGGAGGTGAGCCGCTTCGCCCAGGCCGCGAAGTTCCTCTGGGCCGTGCGCCACCACCTGCACGACCTCGCCGGCCGCGCCACCGAGACGCTGAGCTTCGACCGCCAGGTCGAGATCGCCCGGCGCCTCGGCTATGTGGACGGCAACGGGCGCATGGCGGTGGAGCACTTCATGCACACCTATTTCCGCCACGCCAAGGATGTGGGCGATCTCGCCCGCATCTTCTCCGCGGCGCTCGAGGCGAAGCACGCCAAGCCCCCGCCGCGCTTCTCCATGCTGCTGCGCGCGCTCTCGCTAAAGGGGGGAGACGCCGCGCATCCCGGCCTCTTTGCGGTACGCGACGGCCGGCTCACGGTCGCCGATCCCGGCATACTCGCCGCCGAGCCCATCAACATCCTGCGCCTCTTCCACGAGGCCGCGCGCACCGATGCGCGCATCCACCCCGCCGCCATGCGCGTGGTGATCCAGAATCTGGGGCTGATCGACACCGCGCTGCGCCAGGACCCGGAGGCCAACCGCCTCTTCCGCGAGATGCTGACCGACCGCCAGCATGTCGCCTGGCTGCTGCGGCTAATGAACGAGACCGGCGTGCTCGGCCGCTTCGTCCCCGAATTCGGCCGCATCGTCGCGATGATGCAGTTCAACATGTACCACCACTACACGGTGGACGAGCACACCATCGAGACCATCCACAACCTCGCGCGCATCGAGGCCGGCGAGCTGGTGGAGGACCTGCCCGTCGTCTCCGAGCTGATCAAGAACAGCGCCAACCGCGAGGTCCTCTACGTCGCCCTCCTGCTCCACGATATCGGCAAGGGCCAGCCGCGGGACCACTCCATCGTCGGCGCCGAGATCGCCGAGGCGCTCTGCCCCCGCCTCGGCCTCTCCGAGAGCCAGTGCGAGCTCGTCGTCTGGCTCGTGCGCCACCATCTCCTGATGTCCGACGTCGCCCAGAAGCGCGACATCTCCGACCCGCATACGCTGCGCGACTTCGCCAAGGAGGTGCAGAGCCCGGAGCGGCTGCGCCTCCTGCTCATCCTCACCGTCTGCGATATCCGCGGGGTCGGCCCCGGCGTCTGGAACAACTGGAAGGCTCAGCTCCTGCGCAAGCTATATTGGGACACGCGCAGCTTCCTCACCAGCGGGGGCGATGTGGTCTCCACCCAGGCCGTGCGCATCAGCGAGGCCAGGGAGGCGCTGGCCGAGCGGCTCCCCGGCTGGCCCGCCGAGGCCGTCGCCGCCGAATGCGAGCGCCACTACCCCCATTACTGGCTCGGCCTCGATACCGATGCGCATGCCGTCTTCGCCGAGATCGCGCGCGAGGCGGGCGAGGATCCGCTCAATGTCCGCTTCCTGCCGGCGCCGGACCGCGACGCGACCATCGCCTGTCTCTACGTTGCCGACCATCACGGCCTCTTCGCGCGCATGGCCGGCGCCTTCGCGCTCTCCGGCGCCAATGTCGTCGATGCGCGCAGCTACACCACCGCGGACGGGATGGCCTGCTCCATCTTCTGGATCCAGGACGCGGACGGGCACCCCTTCGAGGAGACCCGCCTGCCCCGGCTCAGCCGCAATATCGAGCGCACGCTCGCCGCGGAGGTCGTCACCGATCAGGCCATCGAGGAGCGCCGGCGCGAGCCGCGCCGCGAGCGCCCGTTCCGCGTGCCCACCCAGATCGTGTTCGACAACGAGGCCTCCGAGCTCTACACGGTCATCGAGGTCAATGCGCGCGACCGGCTGGGCCTCCTGCACGTGCTCGCCAGCACGCTCTCCTCGCAGAACATCAACATCTTCACCGCCATCATCGCCACCTATGGCGAGCGCGCGGTGGACGTCTTCTACGTCAAGGATCTCTTCGGGCTGAAAGTGCGCAATCCGCAGAAACAGGCGCTGATCGAGCGCCGCCTCACCGATGCCATAGAGGCCGCCGCAGGCCAGAACGGCGCGCCCGACCGTGACGGCTGATCCCGGCGCGGGGGCAGGGCCAGGGGCAGGGGAAGGGCCAGGGACCCAGGCGTCGCCCCCCTCTCTTTCGCCCGCACCGCCCACCGCGCGCGCGCCCCGCCTCCTGCGCGCCTTCGCCACCGTCGGCGGCTGGACGATGGCGAGCCGCATCCTCGGCTTCGCGCGCGATATCCTCATCGCCGCGCTTGTCGGCGCCGGCCCGGTGGCGGAGGCCTTCTTCGTCGCCTTCCGCCTGCCCAACCTCTTCCGCCGCTTCTTCGCGGAAGGCGCGTTCAACACCGCCTTCATCCCCCTCTTCGCCAAGCGCCTGGAGGGGGAGGGGCCGGAGGCCGCGGGCCGCTTCGCGGGCGAGGCGGGCTCGGCGCTGCTGGCGGCACTGCTCGTGCTGACCGCGCTCGCCCAGCTCGCCATGCCTGCCTTCGTCTGGGCGCTCGCCAGCGGGCTCGAGCCCGGCACCTTCGACCTCGCCGTGCTGTTCTCGCGGATCTGCTTTCCCTACATCCTGTTCATCTCGCTCGCCGCGCTCTGCTCGGGCGTGCTGAACGCCTTCGGCCGCTTCGCCGCCGCGGCGGCCGCGCCGGTCCTGCTCAATGTGATCCTGATCGGCGCCATGACGCTCGGCTGGTCAGTGGGCTGGATGGAGGGTGCGGATGCCGGGCTCGTGCTCTCCTGGGCGGCTTTCGCAGGCGGGATCGCGCAGCTCGCGCTGGTCGGGCTCGCGATGCGCCGGCTCGGCATGGGCGTGCGCCTGTCCGCGCCGCGGCTCACCCCCGGCGTGCGCCGCCTCCTCACCCTCGGCCTGCCTGCGGCCCTCTCCGCCGGGGTGGTGCAGATCAACCTTCTCGTCGGCACCCAGGTTGCCAGCTACTTCGCGGGCGCGGTGGTCTGGCTCTGGATGGCGGACCGGGTCTATCAGCTGCCCCTCGGCGTGATCGGCATCGCCATCGGCGTCGTGCTTCTGCCCGAGCTCGCGCGGCGCCTGCGCGCCGGCGATGCCGAGGGCGGGCACGCCGCGCTCAACCGCGCCACCGAGTTCAGCCTCGCCCTCACCCTGCCGGCCACCGTGGCGCTTCTGGCCATGCCGGGGCTGGTGGCCGCGGTGCTCTTCGAGCGCGGCGCCTTCACGGCCGCGGACGCCGCGGCGACCGGCCAGGCCATCGCCATCTACGCGCTGGGCCTGCCCGCCTTCGTCCTGCAGAAAGTGCTGCAACCGGCCTTCTACGCCCGCGAGGAGATGCGCGCGCCCTTGCGCTACGCCCTCTGGTCCATGGCCGCCAATGTGCTGATCGCCGCCGGGGGCGCGCCCTTCATCGGCTGGCAGGCGGCCCCCATCGCCACCACCGTCGCCGGCTGGCTGATGCTGGCGCTGCTCTGGCAGGGCGCGCGCCGGCTGGACCCGGGCATCGCCATCGATGCCCGCCTCGCCGAGCGCGCGCCCCGCATAGCCGGGGCATCGCTCCTCATGGGCGTCGGCGTCTGGCTCGGGGCGGAGGCCGCGGCGGGGCTCGCACCCGTTCCCCGCGCGGCGGCCCTGGCCGGCATCGTTGCCCTCGGCGCCGCGGCCTATGCCGGCGCGGCCCTCCTCTCCGGCGCCCTCCGCCCGGCCGATCTCCGCGCCGCGGTCACGCGCTCGCAGCCCTGACGAGATCGCCCCCTGCGGCCGCTCCCACCCACGACATGGTTGACTCGATCATGAGAACATTGAGTGAACAACTGAGGCCTGCACACCGGTTGGGCGCTCTGCGCAAATGGTCATCCGACATTCATGGACCGCGGTCAAAAATGTCGTGGGTGGGAGCGGGAGCCGAAGCGGCGCTCAGCGATTCCCAGCGCCTCAGCACCCGCTAACACACTGGAAACCAACTGCGCGAGGATCATCACAGAAGCCCGCACCCGCCTTCGGCATAACCGGAACAACACCGGTTCAGCCGAAGGAGACCGACATGACCGACACTTTCTCCGTGGGCCTCGTGGTCCTGCTCGTCAGCATCGTGGCCTATTTCATCGGCGGCTACGACGCCATGACCTGCCATCAGGGTTCGTTCTGCACAGCCCCCCTCACGGGCTTCATGCGCTGAGGCCGCGCTCCGCCCGCCCCGCACGGGCCTCGTGCCGAAACCACGCCCTCACAGAAACCGCGCCCGCGCGCGCCGCTCCCGAAGCCGGGGCGGAAACGCATAGGCCAGAAGCCAGCCCGCGGCGAAGCCGCCCAGATGCGCCTGCCAGGCGATCGCGAAGCCGCCGAAGCCGAAGGCCATCACCACATTGATCGCGATCACCCCGGCCACCCGCATCCAGATCGGCTGGCGTGAGGCCCCCTGCTCGGCCAGCCACCGCTCCTGCCACGCCGTCAGCGTGCCGAGCAGCCCGAACACGGCGCCGGACGCGCCCACCAGCGGCACGTAGCTCGTCGCCACCAGCCCGAAGGTCAGCGCCCCCGCCGCGGCGGTGAGCAGAAAGATCGCCACCGTCGGCCAGATCCCCGCATCGCGGCTGATCGCATGGCCGAGGCCCAGAAAGGCCGCCCCGTTCAGCGCCAGATGGAGCCAGCCGCCATGCAGGAACGCATGCGTCACCGTCCCCACCAGCAGCTGCGTCGGCACCCCGTTGCCCGACCGCGCGAACTCGAACACCCGATCGTTGAAGCCATAGGTCCAGTAGACCACATGGCGCTGCATCTGCGGCGGCCCGTAGCCGGCATCGGCCAGGTTGAGCAGCAGCTCGATCGCCGCCCAACTCCCCGCAATGACCCAGAGAACCGGGTGCACGGGCGCGTTGGCGGGCGGGCTTCCCGGCGCGATCCGGGTCAATCTCGATGTCATGCGCCGCACATAGAGGCAATCGCGCCGCCGCGCCAGTGCCGCACCGCCGCGCCATGCGCGCCTTGACGAGCCGCCCGGGGCAGGACCATAGAACCCCCGCCGTCCACGCCATGCCCATCCGGGAGCCGCCCGCCATGACCGAACCGAGCCGCCATACGCCCCGCGTCTTCTCGGGGGTGCAGCCCTCCGGCGCGCTCACGCTCGGCAACTATCTCGGCGCGGTGAAGCGCTTCGTCGAGCTGCAGGGATCGGGGATGGAGACGATCTACTGCATCGTCGATCTGCACGCGATCACCCAGTGGCAGGAGCCGGACGCGCTGCGCGCCGCCACCCGCGAGCTCGCCGCCACCTATCTCGCCTGCGGCCTCGATCCCGCACGCTCGATCCTCTTCCACCAGTCCGGCGTGCCCGCGCATACCCAGCTCGGCTGGGTCTTCTCCTGCGTCGTGCGCCTCGGCTGGCTGAACCGGATGACGCAGTTCAAGGACAAGGCCGGCAAGAACCGCGAGAACGCCTCGGGCGGGCTCTACATGTATCCCGCGCTTATGGCGGCGGATATCCTGGTCTACCGCGCCACGCATGTGCCGGTGGGCGAGGATCAGAAGCAGCATCTCGAGCTCGCCCGCGACATCGCCACGAAGTTCAACAACGACTACGGGCCGGAAGACTTCTTCCCGCTGCCCGAGCCGCTGATCGGCGGGCCGGCGCCGCGCGTCATGTCGCTGCGCGACGGCACCAAGAAGATGTCGAAATCCGATGCCTCGGATATGAGCCGCATCAACCTCTCCGACGACGCCGACGCGATCGCGCAAAAGATCCGCAAGGCCAAGACCGATCCCGAGCCGCTGCCGGAGAGCGCGGAGGGCCTCGAGGGCCGGCCGGAGGCGCGCAACCTCGTCGGCATCTTCGCGGCCCTCTCGGACCGCACGGCCGAGGATGTGCTCGCCGAATATGCCGGGCGCGGCTTCGGGGATTTCAAGCCGGCGCTCGCCGATCTCGCCGTGGCCTCGCTCGCGCCCATCGCAGCCGAGATCGCCCGCTACCGCGCCGATCCCGCCGAGATCGACCGCATCCTGGCGGACGGGGCCGCCCGCGCCGGCGCCATCGCCGAGCCGATCCTGGCGGAGACCTACGAGCGCGTCGGCTTCCTGCGCACCTGACCCGCCCAACGCACCGGGCCCAACGCACCGGGCCCGACGTACCGGGCCCAATCCCGGGTCGATCTTGCTCCGCCCGCGCGGCGCGGGCCCCGGGGCGGGCGCGCCTGCGCCTGCGCCGGCCCCGCTCCGCCCCGATCAGAGCGTCTCGATCCAGTCGGTCAGCGCCTCGAGCTCGCTGCGCGCAACCGCATGCCCGCCCGGATGCCAGACCTCGCGCACCGCGGCACCCGCCGCGCCGAGCCCCGCGACGAGCAGCCGCGTCAGCTCTGGCGGGCAGATCGGGTCGCGCTCGCCCGCGCTCACCAGCACCGGCCGGCCCTCCGCCGGCGCGATCTCCGGCGCGAACGGGATGAGCGGATGCAGCAGCGCCCAGCCCCCCAGCCGCTCCGGCCGCCGGAAGAGCAGGTTGGCGAGCAGATTGGCCCCGTTCGAGTAGCCGATCCCGACCGCCTGCTCCGGGTCCCGCCCCGCCGCGCGCAGGGTCTCCTCCAGGAACCCGTCGAGCTTCACCGTCGCCCGCTCGAGATCCTCCATGTCGTAGACCCCCTCCGCGCGGCGGCGGAAGAAGCGCGCGGCCCCGTGCTCCGACACATCGCCGCGCAGCGACAGCAGCGTCGCCCCCGGCGCGATGGACCGGCCGAGAACGAGCATGTCCCGCTCGTCCCCGCCCGTGCCGTGCAGCAGTACCAGCGTGCGCGCATCGCCCGCGGCGCCGGGCTGCAGAAGGTGGCGGTACCCGCCCGCCACCGCCGCACCCGCCATGGCAACCGCGCCGCTCATGCCACCAGCGCCGGCAGCGGTCTCGAGCCGGCCGCGCAGATGCGCATGCTGGCGCGGCAGGCTCAGCGCCTCGCCCAGCGTCTCCACCGGCTCGTCCGTCGCGAAACCCGGCTCTTCGGTCGCCACCTCGAACAGGATCCCGTCGGGCGTGCGGAAATAGATCGCGAAGAAGTAGTCGCGGTCGATCTGCTCGGTCACCCGGAAGCCCGCCGCGGCCACCGCCGCGCGCACCCGCGCCTGCGCGGCCCGGTCCGGCACCGAGAAGGCCACATGGTGCACCGTGCCCGCGGCCTCCACACCCTCGGGCATCGCCGGGTCGATCAGCAGATCCACCACACCCGCCGGATCGCCCGGCTTGGCATAGCGGATCACGCGGGCATCGCCCGCCACCGCCTCGGCCTGGCGCTCATAGCCGAACACGCCCTCCAGGATCGCCCGGCTCGCCGCCTCGTCGCCCACGCCGAGGGTCACGCCCTCGAAGCCGCGCACCGCCTGCGCCGCGCCGACGCCGCTGCCCGTCCAGGGCTCGCGGCCGTCCTCCCGCGCCTCCACCAGCGCGAGCCACAGCCCCTCCGGATCCTCCGCGATCAGCCGCTCCGCGCCGAAGAGCGCATCGCGCGCCACCACCTTCGCGCCATGCTCCGGCAGGCGCGCGGCCCAGAAGTCCAGGCTGCCCGCAGGCACCGC
>JBCBWF010000208.1:0-8717 GCA_039817245.1 Pseudomonadota bacterium
CGGGCGGGTCGGAGGCCACGGAGGCGGCGGTCAAGCTGGCGCGCCAGTACTGGACAGAGAAGGGCGAGGGGGCGCGGCGCCACGTCATTGCCCGCTGGCAGTCCTATCACGGCAATACGCTCGGCGCGCTCTCCGCCTCCGGCAACCGGTGGCGGCGCGCGCAGTTCCAGCCGCTCCTCTCGGACGCGATGCACCACGCCGAGCCCTGCCATCACTGGCGCTGGGGCGAGCCCGGCGAGAGCCCGGAGGACTACGCCATCCGCGCGGCCGACAGCCTCGACGCCAAGATACGCGAGCTCGGTGCCGAGACCGTCGCGGCCTTCATCGCCGAGCCGGTGGTGGGCGCCACCATGGGGGCCGTGCCCGCGCCGCCGGGCTACTGGAGCCGGATCCGCGAGATCTGCGACCGCCACGGCGTGCTCCTGATCCTCGACGAGGTGATGTGCGGCATGGGCCGCACCGGCACGCTCTTCGCCTGCGACAGCGTGAGCGGGCCGGAGGGCCCGGCGGCGATGACAGGCGCGGAAGCGGTCCGGCCCGATATCCTGTGCATCGCGAAAGGCCTAGGCGCCGGGATCCAGCCGATCGGGGCGATGCTCTGCACCGGCGAGATCTACCGCACCATCGAGCAGGGCAGCGGCTTCTTCCAGCATGGGCACACCTATATCGGCCACCCCACCGCCTGTGCCGCGGGGCTCGCCGTGCTGGACGAGATCGAGCGCCACGACCTGCTGTCGGCGGTCCGGGCCCGCGGGGCGGCGCTGCAATCTGCGCTCGAGGCCACGCTCGGCCAGCACCCGCATGTGGGCGATATCCGCGGGCGCGGGCTCTTTCGCGGCGTGGAGCTGGTGACGGATCGGGAGACGAAGGCGCCGTTCGACCCGGCCCTTGGCATCGCGGCGCGCATCAAGCAGGCGGCCTTCGAGGCGGGGCTGATGGTCTACCCGATGGGCGGCACCGTGGACGGCAAGCATGGCGACCATATCCTGATCGCGCCGCCCTTCATCCTGAGCGAGGCCCAGATCGACGAGATCGCGGGACCGCTTGGCGCCGCGATCGACCGTGTGCTGGAGCAAGCGCACGCGGCCTGACCCGTCCCCACCCGGGCCGGGCCGCAGCCGCAGCCGCGCTCAGAGCGCCACGCTGTGGCGCACGCCGCCGCCGGCGAGATAGGCGTCGAACTCTGCGGCGACGAGCCGGGCGTGGTTGCGCCAGCCCTCCGCGATCTCGAACCCGGTTTCGGTCTCGACCAGCGTGCCCTCGGGGGCCGTGGCCCGCAGCGCCTCCGCGACACGCAGGGCCGGCCCCGCCATATCGCCGAAGCGCGCCCGCAACGCGCTGATATCGAGACAGAAATGGCAGAGGAGCTGCTCGATCACCGCCGCGCGGATCCGGTCGTCCAGCGTGAGCGAGCGGCCGCGCTGGGTGGCGAACTGCCCCTCCTCGATGGCCGCCAGATAGTCCGCCGTCGACACCCGGTTCTGCACATAGCCCTGCGGCATCCGGCCGATGGCCGAGGCGCCGATCGAGATCATCGCCTCCCCCGGATCGGTCGTGTAGCCTTGGAAGTTGCGCCGGAGCGTGCCGGCCTCCAACGCGCGCACCAGCCCGTCGCCCGGCCGCGCGAAATGGTCAATGCCGACAGCCACATAGCCCGCCTCCAGCATCAGCGCGCGGGCGAGATCGGACTGGCGCCGGCGCGCCTCCATATCCGGCAGCACCGCCGGGTCGATCATCCGCTGGCGCCGCGCCATCCAGGGCACATGGGCATAGCCGAAGAGCGCCAGCCGGTCGGGCGAGAGCGCGAGCACCGCCTCGATCGTGCGCCGAAGCGACGCCTCGGTCTGTCTCGGCAGCCCGTAGAGGAGGTCGATATTGATGCTGCGGACGCCGCGCGCGCGCATGCCCTCGATCACCTCGCGGGTGAGCGGCGCGTCCTGGATCCGGCCGATCGCCGCCTGCACCGCGGGCGCGAAGTCCTGCACCCCGACAGAGACGCGGTTCACGCCGGCCTCGGCGAAGGCGTCGAGGCGCGCCGGCGTCATGTCCCGCGGATCGATCTCCACGGCGAATTCCGCATCAGTGGCGCCTGGAAACGCCTCCGCGATCATGCGGGAGAGGCGGGCGATATCCTCCGCCGTGAGCACGCTCGGCGAGCCGCCGCCCCAGTGGATATGCACGACGCGCCTGCCCGCCGGTGTCGCATCCGCAACCATTTCTATTTCGCGACCGACCGATTCAAGATACCTTTCCAAGGGCCGATACGACGACGTGCCCTGAGTCCGGCAAGCGCAGAACCAGCACAGCCGGTCGCAAAAAGGGATGTGCACATAGAGGGATAGCGAGGTCTCGGGGCCCAGCGAACCAAGCCACCGTACATAGCTTTCAGGGCCGACGGCCTCATGAAAATGCGGCGCAGTCGGATAACTCGTGTAACGAGGCACCGAGCGGCCGAGCGACGCGGGATCGAAGGGCGAGAGAGGTTTCATGCGTTCAACCTTCCTCGTATCACGCCGCCGCCTCATTGACCGGGATCAACAAATTGTCCAAGCTTCGTGGCAGTCAGGGACGAAAACTGGAATTGACACTCGTGCAGAATACGGCTGACCGGAACGCGAAGGAACGGTGCTCCGACTGCCCGATCCGGCACCGGGCTGTCTGCACCTATTGCGGCGATGACGAGCTCGCGCAGCTCGAGGCGCTGAAGTTCTACCGCAACTATGCGCCGGGCCAGGAGATCGTGGCGGCCGGGGAGCAGAGCGAGTTCCTGGGCTCGGTGGTCGAGGGGGTCGTGTCGCTCTCCAAGACCATGTCGGACGGGCGGCGGCAGATGGTGGGGCTGATGTTCGCCTCGGATTTCATCGGCCGGCCGATGCGCCAGAGCTCCCCCTACGATGCCGTGGCGGTGACGCCCGTGCGGCTCTGCCTCTTCCAGAAGCGCCGCTTCGAGGCGCTGATGATCAAGACGCCCGCGCTCGAAAAACGCTTGCTCGAGATGATGTTAGACGAGCTCGACGCGGCGCGGGACTGGATGCTGCTGCTGGGTCGCAAGACCGCGCGGGAGAAGATCGCCACCTTCCTGATGATCCTGGCGCGGCGCGCGGCGCATGCGGCGGGCGCGCGGGCGGAGGACGGGTTCCAGTTCGAGCTGCCGATCACGCGCGAGGCGATCGCGGATTATCTGGGCCTCACCATCGAGACCGTCAGCCGCCAGTTCACGAGCCTGCGCAAGGACGGGACCATTTCGATGACCGGCTCGCGCCAGTGCCGGGTGCCGGACTTCATCGCGCTGCTGGATGCCGCCGGCGAGGACAGCGACGGTGGCCTGCTGAGCTGAGCGCGCCCGCGCTTTCGGCCGGGCGTTTCAGCGTTTCACATGTGCTCGACAGGGCGTGATTCGCCTGCACGGGTGGCTCCGCCGATACTCCGCGCCGTGATCGCAGCGCAGGAGTTCGAGCCATGACCGGTCCCTTCCCCATCAACCGACGCGCCGCGCTGGTCGGGCTTGCGGCCGCCGCCGCGCTGCCCGCCGCCGCGCGGGCCAAGCCGAGCGAGGCGGAGGTGGACGAGGCGATCCGGACGCTGCTCGCACCCGGCCAGCGCTCGGTGGAGGAGGCGGTGCAGACCGTGCGCGCCTGGGGCGATCTCTCGGCAGCACCCGGATTGATTTTTGCCATGCGTTTCAGCCCCTTGCCGCGCACGACCATCGCGGGGCTGCTGGGCGAGCTGACGGGCGAGGAGGCCTCGCTCGACTGGTTCGACTGGATGCTCTGGCAGGAGGCGCACCCGGATCTGCGCGCCACCGCGGGCTATGTGGACACCAAGCGCGCGATGCTGATGGCCATCGATCCGAACTTCGAGGTGTTCCTGCGCCCCCCCTTCCTGAAGCCCGAAGCGACACGGATCCGCTTCGAGGAGGTGACCTGGGGCGGGGTGCGCAAGGACGGGATCCCGTCGCTGGATCGGCCCGAGCGGATCGCTGCGGGCGAGGCGGATTACCTGCGCGAGGACGACCTCGTTTTCGGCGTCTCCATCAACGGCGATGTGCGGGCCTATCCGCTGCGGATCATGGGCTGGCACGAGATGTTCAACGAGGTGATCGGGGATGTGCCGGTCGCGCTCGCCTATTGCACGCTCTGCGGTGCGGGTATCCTGTTCGAGACGGAACTGCCCGGACGGGCGGCGCCGCTGATCTTCGGCTCTTCCGGATTTCTTTATCGTTCCAACAAGTTGATGTTCGACCGGGAGACCCATTCGCTGTGGAACCAGTTCACCGGGGAGCCGGTGATCGGGCCGCTGGCGGAGAGCGGGATCCGGCTGCGGCAGCGGCCGGTGGCGATCGAGCGCTGGGGCGACTGGCGCCGCGCGAACCCGGAGACGACGGTGCTGAGCCTGGAGACCGGGCATCGGCGGGACTATGGCTCGGGCGTGGTCTATCGCGCCTATTTCTCCAGCCCCGATCTGATGTTCCCGGCGCTGGTGAACCAGAAGCGGCTGCGCCAGAAGGACTATGTTTTTGGCATCCGCCGGCAGGGAGCGGCAAAGGCTTGGCCACTCACGGTTTTTCAGGGCGGGCGGGTCATCAACGACCGGATCGGCGCGCTCGATATCGTGCTGGTGGGCGATGCCGCGGGGCGCACCGTGCGCGCCTATGAGGCGGGCGGGCGGCGCTTCGGGCCCGGCCCGGCAGAGGGGCGCCTCACCGCCGGCGAGGAGCGCTGGGAGATGACCGAGGAGCACCTCGTCGGCCCCGGCAATCTGCGCCTGCCGCGGGTCGCCGGGCATGTGGCCTACTGGTTCGCCTGGGACGGCTATCTGGGCCTGCGCTCGGAGCTTTACGAGGGCTGAAGAGGCGGTAAATTAACTCAGTAAAATAATCAAAACGGGCGCTGTTTTGCGCAGCGCCCGGGCGGCTTCGCGGGCGGCCCGGATGCGCGCCCCATTCGACGGGGGGCACGCCCCACCCCGTCAGCCCGTGGTGGTGGCGCGGCTGCGCCAGCTCTCGATCCGGGTCCAGAACATCTCCACGAAGACCGAGCCCGTGACGACGACGATCGCGAGCGACTGCAGCGTGGTGATCGGCTGGCCGAGGATGAAGAGCGCCAGCACCGCCGCGATCACCGGCTTCAGGAAGAAGAGGTAGCTCGCGCGCGTGATGTCCGGCGCGGCGGCGAGCCCGCCGATCCAGAACAGCATCCCGATGGTGGTGTTCCAGAGCGCGAGGATCAGGATGTTGCTCCACTGCTGCGCCGGCCGGTCGAAGAGCGTGGTGGGATCGACCCAGAGGCCCCAGCCGAGCCCGACCGCGACCCAGAGGCCGATGCCGCCGATCATGAGCGACACCGCCGTGACCGGCAGCGCGCCGTGGCGGCCGACATCGGGCTTGATGAGCACGGAGTAGAACGAGCCCGCCGCCGCGCAGAACGCCGCGAGGAGCACACCGTAGACCGCCCCGCCCTCCGCGCCTGCGAGATCGGAGACCGCGCCGTCGGTGATGAGGAGGGCGACCCCCAGCACGGCCAGCGCGCCGGTGACGAGCTTGACCGCGCCCGGCCGCTCGCCATTGACCACCCAGTTGGCCAGCGCGACGAAGATGGGAATGGTGGTCACCACGGTCGCGACCTGGATCACGGTGGCGAAGTCGAGCGCCCAGTGAAAGGCGAGATAGGTGGCCGAGACGCCGATCAGCGAGACCATCACGAAGCGCAGCCCGCCATCGGAGAGCGCGGCCCGCATCGCCGCGCCGTTTGAGAGCGCCATGCCCGCCACGACGAGGCCGAGCCCGCCGAGGAGATAGCGCCAGACCGACACCTCGGGCCCGGAGAGCCCTGTCAGCACCGCGAAGAACTCGGAGGAGGCGTGGCCGCAGACACCGATGAAGACCGCCCAGTAGGCGAAATGTGCGGGGAACTTCATGGCGCGGCCGCCCCGGTCTCGAGCTCGGCGCCGAACCGCGCGAGGCTCTCGGCCAGGGGGGCCGGGCGCTCCTGGGGCAGCAGGTGGCCGGCATCGGGCCACGCCTCGCGCCGCGCATCCGGCAGGCGCGCATAGAGCCGGTCCACCACCTCGCCGTCGAGGAACACCCGGTCCTGCAGCCCGGTGATCACCAGCACCGGCAGCGTGAGGCGCTCATAGGGCAGGTCCCAGTCCGCGGCGCCGGCATGGCGCATGAGATTCATATGGCCGTGCTCGGGGTCGATCGGCGCGTAGTCGCCCTTCAGGAAGTTGGGCCGGGCGCCGGCGGCGAAGTCCTGGTTCACGAGGAGCGGGAAGAGGGCATCGAGGAAGAGCGGCACGCCGCCGGCGGCGACGATGGTGGGCATCGCGTCGTTCACCCAGGCGATGCGCGGCCCGATCTCGCGCAGCGTGTTGAGGAGGACGAGGCCGGCCGCCGGCGTGCCGCCGAGGATCGCCTGCGCCGCGAAGAGGCCGCCGATGGAGAGCCCGACAAACACGGGCCGCGCCGGGGCCAGCGCCTCCATGAGCCGGGCGAGATCGGCGACGACGAGCTCGGGGGTCAGCGCCGTGCCGGGGGCGAAGGGCGAGGCGTCCTGCCCGCGGAAGTTGTAGGAGAGCGTGCCGAAGCCGCGTTCGCGCAGCGCCGGGGCGACCGCGTCCTCCCAGGCCCGGGTGGTGCCGGTGAGCGCGTTGACGAAGACGAAGCAGGGCGCCCCGTCGCGGGCCGGTGCGTGATGCTCGTAGTAGAGCCCGTCCTCGGGGCCCAGGGTCAGCGTCGGCACAGCGTTCTCCTCTCGGTTGTCAGTCCTCGTCCTGGCGGGGCGCGCCAGGTGTGTCGGGCGCGTCAGGTGCGGCGGGTGCGGCGGTGAGCCGGGCGGCGGAGCGGGCGGCGGCGCTCGCGCAGTGGCGCTCGGCCAGCGCGCCCGCGTCTTCGGGGTCGCCCGCGGCGACGGCGGCGCGGATGGCGGCGTGCTCGTCCCAGGCCGCGCGGGGGAAGCCGGGCGCGCGCAGCAGGGCGGCCATGCCGCGGCTCAGCTCCGGCCAGACGCTGCCGGCGGCGGGCGCGATCTCGGCGTTGCCGGAGAGCGCGTAGAGGCCCTCGTGAAAGGCGATATCGGCGCGCAGCAGGCCCGGTGCATCGGCCGCCGCGATGGCGGCGCGCCCGGCGGCGAGTGCGGTGTCCAGCGCGGCGAGCGCGGCGCGGCGGGGCCTGCGCGCGGCGGCGAGCCGGGCGGCGAGACCGTCGAGCGCGCCGCGCACGGCGTAGAGCGCGGCGATCCGGCCCGGATCGAGGCTTGCGACGCAGAGGCCGCGCCGGCCCCGCTCGACCACCAGCCGGTCGCGCTTCAGCACCTCGAGGGCGTGGCTGACGGGCTGGCGCGAGACGCCGAGGGCATCGGCCAGCACGGCCTGCTTCAGCGGCGCGCCGGGGGGCAGGGCGAGGGAGAGGATCTCCGCGCGGAGGCGGGCGAGCACATCGTCCTTCAGATCCGTCTTGGGCGCGAGGGGGTCCATGAGCGGAGCTTCGCATACGGAATTCCGTATCTCAAACAAAGATACCCCACCCCACCCGCCCCTCAAGTCCGCCCCACAACCACTGCTATCCGCGGGCGACAAAAACCTTCCACAACCCGGGCTGGTTTTGGTACGGAGTTACGCGCGTGAACGTGCCAGCAACCCTGCAGCCTAGCCGCTTTCGACCAAAAACGACCCAGACCGTGTGGAAACGCGGCGCCGTTGGGGTCATAGGAGGCGGGAGAGGCCATGGGGCCGAAATGCGCCTTGGTCTCGAGATCTTGGCGCTTTGGGCGTTGAAGGGCTTGCGGAGCGATCTCCGGGGCGGGATTTCAGGACGGTTCCCGGACCAGTGAGGCGAAGCCGGTGGCCTCATGCTCGCACCGCCGCGATCAGGGCCGGAACGCCGACGAGGGTGATGGCCCGGCGGATGTTGTAGACCAGCGTCGTCAGGCTGAATTCCGCACGGACGTTCTCGAGCCTGCGCATTAGGAACGCGCCCTGGCCCATCCACTGCTTGATCGAGCCGAAGGGATGCTCGACGGTCTCGCGGCGCCGGTCCAGCACCTCGGGCCTGGCGGCCAGTCGATCCGCCATGCGCTCCAGGACCGCCTCGTTCTCGTACCGGGTGACAACCCGCCCGGCCGCGTTCGTGCACCTTGTCTTGAGCGCACACTCCTTGCACGCTCGGCTGTTGGCGTAGACGGCCAGGCGGACGCCCTCACGAACCGGGCGGTGCCCGCGGAAGCGCAGGATCTGATCCGCCGGGCACGTGTAGGTATCCGCTTCGGCGTCGTAGCGGAACCGATCCTTGGTGTAGAGGCCATCGGCGGCGGCGGACCCGCGCACCGGCTTCGGGACGAGCGGTGTGATACCGGCCGTCTCGCAGGCTTCGATGTCCTCGATCTTGAAGTAGCCGCGGTCGGCGACAGCCCCGATCCGCTCCACCCCGAGAGCGTCGCGGGCGGCCTCTGCCGTCTCGGCGAGCAGGCCAAGATCGGACACCTTGTTGTGCACCTCGGCCTCGGCGATCAGCTTGTGTTTCGTGTCCACGGCGATCTGGACGTTGTAGCCGACCCCGACCCGGCTGCTGGAGTGCATCGCCCTTGCATCCGGATCGGTCAGCGAGAGCTGGTCCTCGCCGCTTGCCTCCAGCGTCTTGCGCGCTTCCTCCAGCCGGGCGCGCCGCTCCCTGATCGAGGCGATCTTCTCGCGCAGCCGGTCGACATTGCCGCCTCCCCGCC
>JBCBWF010000115.1:0-12885 GCA_039817245.1 Pseudomonadota bacterium
ATGCACCCGGCCCGCGCCCGCAGCCCCAGCGGCCCTGGCACCTGCGGCGGCCCGTCCGGCCACCCCGGCCACGACCGCGTCCGCCCCCCCGTCAGCCATTCCGCGGCCTGAGCGCGCCGGGCGAGATCACCGCCGTCAGCGCCGCCGCGATCTTGGCGCGCTTGGAGAGCCGCAGCCGCGGCCCGCGCTCCCAGCCCCGCGCCGCGAGCCCGTTCAGCGTGGCCTCATACACGCCCTGCATCATCAGCGCCGGCACCAGCGCCAGCCGCCCATGCCCCGGCGCCGCCGCGCGGGCCATGTCGAACTCCGCGCGCGCCAGCCGGCCGAGATCGCGCGCCAGCGCCGGCAGCGCGCCATGCCCGGTCACCGCCGCCGGATCGCGCGGGATCGCGTGGCGGTCCAGCAGCTCCGCGGGCAGATAGAGCCGCCCGATCGCCGCATCCTCCTCCACATCGCGCAGGATGTTGGTGAGCTGCAGCGCATCCGCCAGCGCCAGCGCATAGCGCGCCGAGAGCGCGCCCCGCCAGGCCCCGAAGATCCGCATCGAGAGCATCCCCACGGCCCCCGCCACCCGGCGCGTATAGCGCCGGAGCTCGGCCATGGAGGGGGCCACCACCGGCCCGTCCGCGTCCATCTCCATGCCCTCGATGAGGAGCAGGAACTCGCGCTCGGGCAGGGCGTAGTCCGCGACCGGGGCCGCAAGCGCATGCCCGATCGCCGAGACCGGCCGGCGCGCATAGAGCGCCGCGATCTCGCCGCGCCATGCCGCGAGCAGCCGGCGTTTCTCCTCGAGCGCCAGGTCCTCATCCGCGATATCGTCGATCACCCGCGCGAAGGCGTAGAGCGCCCACATGCCACGCCGCCGCGGCGCGGGCAGGGCGCGCATGCCGGGTCCGAAGGAGGAGCCCGCCGCGCGCGTGATCGCCGCCACCGCCGCCTCCGGGTCGGCCTCCGGACCGTCCGCAAGGGGCAGGGGCGCCAGCGCCTCCGCCAGCGGTCGCTCCACCCTCATGCGCGCCCCGCCGCGCTCAGCGCCGCGCTCATGGGCGCGCGGCCCGCGGTACCGGCGCCGCCTGGCCCAGCACCAGCCGCACGAGCCCCGCGCCGAGCCCCGCCGCCAGATCCATTCGGCTGTGCTTCACCCGCCCTGCCAGCGGATCCTCCCGCCGCAGCCGCGCCGCCAGCCGCAGCGCCAGCCGATGGATGACCGCGATCTCCGCGCCCAGCCGCCGGCTCCGCACCATCCGCGCCAGCGGGGCGGCGCGCTCGATCAGCCCGTCCGTGCCGTCGAGGCAGCGGTCGATAACCCGGCGCAGCCCCGGGCTCGCGGCCAGGCCGGCGAGATCCGCATCGCTCACCCCCTCGGCCGCGAGCCAGTCCTGCGGCAGATACACCCGGTCGAGCGTCCTGCGATCATCCGCGATGTCCTGCAGATGGTTCAGCACCTGCAGCGCCGCGCAAAGCGCATCGCCCGGCGGCCCGGTCTCCGGCGCCTCGCCATGGAGCTGCAGCAGATACCGCCCCACCGGATGCGCCGAGTAGCGGCAGTACTCCAGCAGATCCGCCCAGCTCGCATAGCGCGCCTTCAGTGCATCCTGCCGGAAGGCGACGAGCAGATCGGCAGCACAGGCGGTCTCCACCCCGGTCTCGGCCAGGCTCTCGCGCAGGCGCGTGGCCATCTCCGGTCCCGCCGCTCCGGACGCGAGTGCCGCCTCGCAGGCATCGAGCCGGCGGATCTTCTCGGCGGGCGCGAGATCCGGCGCATCGGCGATATCGTCCGTTCCCCGCGCGAAGGCGTAGTCGCGCATCACATGCGGGCGCAGGCGCGGCGCGATCAGCCAGGAGCCGACGGGGAAGTTCTCGTCCCCCGCGCCCTTGCCGGAGGGCGCCTCCACAGTCGCCTCGACGGGCGCCTCAACCGGTTCTGCGGCCCCGCCCGCGCCGAGGGGGCCCGCGCGCGATACCGTCGTCTCCTCCGGAACCGCCATGCGCCTCGCCCGCCTCTTCCGCCGCCAAACTCGCGGCACCATAGAGAGCGCCGCGCGCCCATGCAATCGGCCCTCTGCTGCGGCTGCGAAGCCTTGCGGGCCGGCCCGGCGCGGGCTAGGCAAAGGCATGCTCTGGGTATCCATGTCCGCGGCCTTCGCCTGGGTCGTTTTGCTCCTCTTCCGGTATGGCTTCTGGCGCGCGGACCAGGTCCTGCCCGAGGCGCCGGATCCGCGCGCCTGGCCGCCGGTGATCGCGGTCATCCCGGCGCGCGACGAGGCGGAGACGATCGGCCAGGTGATCGCCTCGCACATGACCTCCACCTATCCCGGCAATTTCGCGGTGGTGGTGGTGGACGACCATTCGACCGACGGGACCCGGGCCGCCGCCGAGACCGCGGACAACGAGGCGCGCGCCTTCGCGGTCCTGCGCGGCAAGCCGCTCCCGGCGGGCTGGACGGGCAAGCTCTGGGCCATGGCGCAGGGCATCGAGGCGGTGGACGAGGCGATGCCCGAGGCGCGCTACGTGCTGCTGACGGATGCCGATATCGTCCACGCGCCCGACACCGTGGAACGCCTCGTCGCCCATGCCGAGCATCACAGCCTGGCGATGGTGTCGCTGATGGCGCGCCTGCGGGCGAAAGGGATCTGGGGTTGGCTGCTGGTGCCGGCCTATGTGTTCTTCTTCCAGAAGCTCTACCCGTTCCCGGCGGTCAACAACCCGCATTCCTCAGTGGCCGCGGCGGCGGGCGGGTGCATGCTCGTGCGGCGCGATGCGCTGCGCACCTTCGGCGGCGTACGCGCCATCCGCGGCGCGCTGATCGACGACTGCGCGCTGGCCGCCGAGCTCAAGGGCTCGGCCGGCGATGGCGATCGCGGGCGGCGCGCGATCTGGCTCGGGCTCGCGGGGCGCGAGGTGATCTCGCTGCGCCGCACCGACCGGCTCGGCACCATGTGGGAGACGGTGGTGCGCACCGCCTTTCGCCAGCTCTACCGCTCCTGGTTCCTGCTGATCCTGTGCCTTTTCGGCATGGCGCTCCTCTATCTCGCGGGGCCGGTGGCGCTTTTCAGCTATGGGATCCATGGCAGCCTCTGGGCGGCGCTCTTCGGCGCGGTGGCCTGGGTGCTCTCGGCGCGTGCCTATGCGCCGACGCTGCGCGCCTATGCGCTGCCCACGATCCTCGCCTTCCTGCTGCCGCTCTCGGCGACGGTCTTCATGCTCATGACGCTCGACAGCGCGCGCCGCGACCTCGCCGGCAAATCTTCCCCCTGGAAAGGGCGCACCTACTCCGACCTCGCCTGAGCCCGGCGCCCAACCGCTCGGACGTCTGCAAACCCCTCTGGCGGCCGCTCCCACCCACGTCATTTTGTAAGCGCGAGTAAGAACGTGAGGTGAACAAAACGGTTGTTGTTCGCTCCCGAATGCGGACGCGGCCCTCCGAGGTCGCTGAGGAGGTCGCTGAGGAGGTCGCTGAGGAGGCCGCTGACGCCGCTAAGGCGGCGGGTGCGAGCGGCCCGGTCATGCCAGATCGGCAGCGGCGGCGCGCAGAGGGGCAGGGCAGTTCGTGCCGCCACGGCGCGCCGCATAGCGCCTCCACCGCACCGCTGTGCCTCTCGGTCTCGCCATTGAGGGCGACCGATCCGCCATGCCGCGCATCCCCTCCTTGCCTCTGTCCGGAACGAGACCCGCGTCCCTATGCGCGCGGAGGCCGTGGCGAGCGACGTCGCGCTTGGTTGCGTGCCGTAGAGCCCGCATGCCCATCACAGGCGAGGCCGAGGGGACACTGCCCAGGCGCGGCGCAACCGGCGGCTCAACCCGCAGCAAGCCCAGACTGATACATCGCGAACTGTGAGGCCCGCGACGCGCGCCATCGTCCGCCTGCAACGCGCGCCCTTCGCAACAGGGCGAACGCCTCGCCCCGCGACGACGACGAGCCTTGTCAAACGGAGAGTCAGGCGCAACATGTTCACTCTATGTTCGTTTTTATATCGCTATCCTGACATGGGCGGGCGCGGCCGCAGATCCCATGAACCGCCCCTCACCGAACGCCGCCGCGCCGCACGCCCAGCAACCCCTCGCGCCGAAACCAGGCCAGTGCCTCGGTGAGGGCCGCGTCGGCCGGCGGGGGGCGGAAATCCAGGGCGTTGCGCGCGCGCGTCGCGTCCAGCCGCACGCGCCGCGCCGCGATCCGCACCCCGGTCAGCGGCGCCGTCGGCGCGCGCCCCGTCAGCCGGCCGATCAGCGCCTCCACGCGCGCCGCGGCCAGCGCGATCCCGATCGGCACCCGCGCCCGCGGCGGCGCCACTCCCGTCTCCGCCGCCACCCGTTCCGCCAGCGC
Source organism: Pseudomonadota bacterium (assembly GCA_039817245.1). Lineage (GTDB taxonomy): Bacteria > Pseudomonadota > Alphaproteobacteria > Rhodobacterales > Rhodobacteraceae > Thermohalobaculum. Next base: position 4,325 of record JBCBWF010000115.1, read on the forward strand.
GTCGAGCGTCATCCCCTCGCCCGCCAGCAGATAGCGCTGCCCCGCCGCGCCGCGCTCCAGCGCCGCCACGATCCCGTCCGCCAGTGCGCGCACATCCACCAGATCGAGCGTCGTGTTGATCAGCGTCGGCACCCGCCCCACGGCGAGATCGCGCAGCATCCGCCCCGGCGGCGTCAGGTTCCGGTCCCCCGGCCCCACAGGCGCCGAGGGCAGCACCGACAGCGCGCGCAGCCCCCGCGCCGCCGCCGCCTCCACCGCCAGCTCGGCCATCCGCTTGGCCGCCGGATAGGGCCCCAGCAGCGCACCCGGATCATGCTCTGCGCGTTCGTCCAGCAGCGCTCCCGGCCAGGTGTCCCGCGCCACCAGCGTCGTGTAGCTCGAGACCAGCACGAAGGGCAGCTCCGCCGCCTCCGCCGCCGCGAGCACGCTCTCGGTTCCGCCCACATTCACCGCGTCATGCGCGCCCTCCGTCGGCGCCCAGAGTTCGGCGATGGCGGCGGCATGGATCACGCCCTCCACCCCCTCCACCGCCTCGCGCATCGCCGCACGGTCGGTCACCGAGGCCACGACCTGCTCCAGGCGCGCATCCGCATCGGCCGCGAAAGCCAGATCCACCGCGCGCACCGCCGCCCCGCCCGCCATCAGGCGCGCAGCGACATGGCGGCCGACGAACCCGTCCGCCCCGGTCAGCAGCACCCGGCGCATCAGAGCCCGCAGGCCAGGATGCCGAGATCGTAGGCCGAGCCCGCGAACAGCCGCCCGCGGCTCAGCACAGCCACCGAGGCGCCCGAGAAGGTCTCCCCCAGCGGGTCGTCGAACAGGATCCGCCGCTCCCCCGAGCGCAGCGAGATCTGCTCGATCCGGCTCCCGGTCGTCTTGCTGTAGCGCATCGAGTAGAGCCAGTAGTCGAAGAGATCCATGTGCAGCGCCGCCACCATGGTCCCCGCCGGGCCGTTGGTGAGGTTGTCCGGCCCGCCCGGCAGCTCGAAGGGCGCGGCCCCGCCGGAGCGCCAGAGCCGGTCGCCCCGCGTCTCCGCCACCACCAGCTCGCCGCCGTTCAGGAAGAGCCCGTTGGGAAAGGAGAGATCCTTCGCCACCTCGTTCACCTGCCCGAAGCCCACCGAGACCACGCGCCCCGAGGCCGAGCCCGGCATCAGATCCGTGAGCGAGGGCGCACAGCTCGCCCGGTCGAGGCTCACCAGCAGCTCCGCGCCGCGATAGAGCAGATCGTTCGCCCGGCACGAGCCCTCGCCGTCCCAGCGCCCGCTCTCGCTGAAGGAGCCGTTCTCGACCGTGCCCCATACCACCTCCGCGCGCCCTTCGGCGGGGCGGTTGATGAAGGCGAAGCGCTCCGCCGCGCGGTCCAGCGCAAAGCCGTGCGGGCGCAGCACCCGCACCGCCAGCCCCACATTGCGCAGCGGATCCACATAGATCGGCGCATCCGGATCCATCTCGTTCAGATCCAGCACGAACACGCCGCGCGCCGGGCTGTCCGGGAAATAGCGGTTATAGGCGGTGAAGAAGAGCCGGTCGTCCGAGGTCAGCTGCATGTCCTCGATGCCGGCGATCCGGCGGAACTGCTGGTCCACGATGTCGAGCCGGCGGCACTCGGCGGGGTTGAACTGCGCCGGCACCGGCGGGTCGGGAAAGGCGAGCGAGATCGCAACCAGCATGATCGCCAGCACCGGCACCATCATGGCGATGAGAACGCGGTTCATCCCGCCTCTCCCATCCGCGCCCCGGGCGCGTCATAGGACCACCGCTCCAGCCACGGCCCCCAGGCGGCATCCACCTTGCGTTTCACATCCGGGTCCATCTCGAACCTGTTCTTCTGAAAGGTTTTCACCCCGTCCAAATGCCGCCGGAATGCGGGCGCGGCGTGGTCGAACCCGGGCAGATCCAAGGCCGAGTAGATCTCCGCCAGCGCTTCCATTGGCTGGGTGTCGAGCCGCGCATAGGGCAGCTCCACGAAATCCGGCGCGCGCCACGCCTCCGTCTCGGCCACGAAAGCGCGCATCATCCGGTCATAGACCCTGAGGATTGTCGCATCGATATCCACCGCCTCCGGCACCCTTTGCAGTGCCATCACATCAAGCAGCTTGGTGTAAAAATTTCGCATGGAAAGAAACACATCATAGGGATTTCTGTGAATGTGGATGAACTTCGCGCCGGGAAACATCGCGCGCAGCATCGCCGGGCGCGCGGTGTAGACCGGGTTCTTGATCGCCAGCCGGCGCCCCTGCAGCTTCGCGATCCGCGAGAGATAGAGCCGGAAGCTCGCCTGCCAGGCCGCCACCTCCGCCTCCGAGGCGCCGTCGAAAAAGAGGCCGCGGTCGATCAGCCGGTCGAAGGCCTGCGGGAAATAAATCCCGTGATAGAACGACAGCGGCGACATATTCGCGATCGCGATCTCGTCCTCCTGCGGCGAGGTCGGCGTCACGGGGATATTGTCGATATACCGCGTCTCCGGCAGCTGGCGCTCGAGCAGCGGGCGCAGCAGCCGCGCGAGCCCGAATATGTCGTGCGGCAGCCCCACCGCCACGGGCGGCACATAGCCCCAGCCCCCGGCCGCGAGCAGGTTGTAGAGATGCGTGGTGCCGGATCGCCAATGGCCGAGCACGAAGAGCGGCGGGCCGTCCGCATCCGGCGCCGGCAGCCGGCCGCGCATCAGTGCGCCCTCCAGCGCGGTGGCCGGCGCGCGCGCCAGCACCGAGCCCCAGATCGCCAGCCGGTCGGCCCAGCGCTCGGCCCCCCCGCCATCGCGGAGAACGGCCCTCAGGGTGGCAAGATCGGCGCCGCTCAGCGGATGGGCCACGGCCGCGATATCCCTCGATACTGCAAACGGGTGCGCAGCCTAGCCCCGCACCCCGGCCCGCGCAATCGGGCGACGCGCGCCAGGGTGTGGCGTCACCCCGCCGCGCCGGCGCGCGCTTCCTCCAGCACCCCCGGCAGCGCCTTGGCCAGAAGCGCCATGTCCGCGTCCCGCCCGCAGCCAATCCGGATGCAGCGGTCGAGCGGCGCCACGCCGGGCATGCGCACGAAGATGTCCCGCGCGAGCAGCCCCGCCAGCACCGCGCGCGCCAGCCCGCCGCCCGCTGGTCCACCGCCGCAGTCCACGGCCACGAAGTTGGTGGCGGAGGGCAGGGCGGTCAGCCCGTTCGCCGCGGCGATCCGTCCGATCTCCTCCCGGCTCGCCGCCACCGCCGCGCGCACCGAGGCGAGATGCGCCCCGTCGCCCAGCGCCGCCAGCGCGCCCGCCTGCGCCATCCGGTTCACGCCGAAATGGTTGCGCACCCGGTCGAAGGCCGCCGCCGTGTCGGGATGCGCGATGGCATAGCCCACCCGCAGCCCCGCCAGCCCGTACGCCTTCGAGAAGGTGCGGAACCGGATCACCCGCCGGTCCTCAGGATCGAGCGGCAGGAGCGCCTCCGGCGCGAACTCGCCATACGCCTCGTCGAGGCAGAGCAGGCACCCCTCCGGCAGCGCCTCCAGCAGCGCCGCGATCCGCGCCGCGCCGTGGAAGCTCCCCATCGGGTTGTCCGGGTTCGCGAGATAGACCAGCCGCGCCCCCTGCGTGCGCGCCGCCGCGGCCAGCGCCTCCGGGTCCTCCGCATCGCCGCGATAGGGCACGGTCACCAGCCGCGCGCCGAAGCCGGCCACATGGTAGTTGAAGGTCGGATAGGCGCCGAGCGAGGTCACCACCGCATCCCCGGGCCCGGCGAAGAGGCGCACGGTCAGCCCCAGGAGCCCGTCGATCCCCTCGCCGACCACCAGCGCCGCGCCGGGCACTCCCAGCGCCTCGGCGAGCGCCGCGCGCAGGTCGTGGTTCTCCGGATCGGCATAGCGCCACACCCCCTCGGCGGCTTCGCGCATCGCCGCCACCGCCGCGGGCGAGGGGCCGAACACGCTCTCATTCGCCCCGATCCGCGCGCGGAACGGGCGCCCCCGTCCGCGCTCCTGCGCCTCGGGGCCGACGAAGGGAACGGTGGCGGGCAGGCCTGCGGCCAGGGGGGTGAGCGGTGCTGTCATGCCCGTCCTGCTATCCCCAAGCCGGCCCGCTCCGCAACCCGCCCGCGCCGATCGACGGGCGCGTGCGCTCGGTCAATGCCGCCGGGCCCGCGGCGTGCTCAAACACCCCGAAGCGACGCATCGCCCACGCGCATCAGGACCGGGAGCAGCCATGACGACCGACACCCTCTCCGCCACCCCGCCCGTCTTCCACCGCCTCGCCGGCAACCGCCCGCCGCTCATCTCGGTGCGCGCGGTGAATTTCTGGTACGGCGCCAAGCCGGCCCTCATGGACGTGGATCTCGACATCCATCCCGGCGAGGTGATCGCCTTCATGGGCCCCTCCGGCTGCGGCAAGACCACGCTTCTGAAGCTGCTCAACCGCATGCATGACGACACGCCCGGCGCGCGCATGACCGGCTCCATCACGCTGGACGGCGCGGATATCTACGCCCCCGAGATCGACCCCCCGGTGCTGCGCAAGCGCTTCGGCTGGGTGGCGCAGAAGCCCAACCCCTTCGCCGACAGCGTGCGTGAGAACATCGCCTATGGCGCGCGTCTGCACGGGCTCTACGAGGGCCGCGATCTCGATGCGCATGTGGAGCGCTGCCTCACCCGCGCGGCCCTCTGGGACGAGGTGCGCGACCGGCTCGGGGAGAGCGGCCTCGATCTCTCCGGCGGCCAGCAGCAGCGCCTCTGCATCGCCCGCGCGCTCTCCACCGAGCCCGACGCCATGCTGATGGACGAGCCCTGCTCCTCGATCGACCCGATCGCCACCGCCGGCATCGAGGCGCTGATCCGCGAGCTCGCCCGTTCCCTCGCCATCGTGATCATCACCCACAACATGGAACAGGCCCGCCGCATCGCCGACCGCGTCGCCTTCTTCAAGCTCGGCCGCCTCCTTGAGGTCGGCCCCGCCCGCGAAGTGTTCGACAACCCCCAGCACCCGGAGACCCGCGCCTACCTCGCCGGCGCCTTCGGCTGAGAACCGCCCGCCGCGCCCCAGCGCGCGACCCCGCCGCCAGACCCCGCCACGGCGGCAGGGCGCGCAAGGCCAACGCCCCGGTCAGCGCCACGCGCGAGGCCGGGGATGGGACCCATCGGCGACACCGCCGCGAAGACGGCTCCCATAGCTGCGCGCGCCGGCACGCCCTGCACGATGCAGCCCTGGATCAACCGCATCGAGGCGGTCGTCCCGACGCCCCTGAGCGATGCGGAAGAACCGATCGCCACGATCCCATCCCGGCATGCAACTCGGAGAGCCTCGGGCAGACCGCCCATCACAGGATGGCAGCAGCGACGGGCCAAGCCCGTGGCAGGCCGAAGGACAGCGCCTGTTCGGTGGCCGGCGAGAGCGGGCGATCGCCCACCCGCAGGAGCTCTACCCGCAGACACCCACGGGTTTCGGCGATCAGGTCGCGCCCGGGCTCCCAAACCGTGTCGACCATCCGTGGCCCATCGAGGGTCACGTCACCACCGGCCGACGACCCGACAGCGCTCCCGGCGATTTTGCGGCTGCATGCCTCGACGATCCCGGAGCATAGCCCCCACCTCCCCCGTGCCGGCGCGCCGCCCAGCATGCGATTGCAGCCCGCGCAGGCCCACGCCACTGGCCCCGGTACAGGCACAGGCACAGGCGCAGGCAAAAAGATGACCGCACGCTGCGCGCAGCTCCCAACGGCAGCGCGCGGGTTCCGGCATGACGGAACCTGGCGCCGTCTCGCTGGTCGATCCGCCCGATCGCCGTTCGCGCCCGCGCCCTCCCACGTCATTATGTGCTCAGAAAATGAGAACATAGAATGAACAAATGTCGACCCGATTCGATTTCGCAAAACGGTGCCCGGACTCATCGAACCTTCACGAAGAGCCGCGAAAAATGTCGTGGGTGGGAGCGGCCGCACACGCCACCCTGCCCGCAGCGCCAGAGCCGTGCAAGGCCGCCCGCCGCCCGGCTCGCGCGCGCGCAGACGGCCCGGTCGCCGATCCGAATGCCGCTCGTCCGGGCGCGCTCCGTAGCGTCCGCGGCGGCGCCGCAGCCGATCGCACCGCGCACGGATCCGTGACCGGCCCGGGGCGGCGCGCCACCCGCCAAGCCGCAGCGCTGCGCGCAGAGCCCCCCGGGGGCGCCCCCGCGCGCCCGCCGCACCGAGGCCCGCACACGCAGCGCCCGCCACCTACGCTCTCGAACCGTTGAACACGCAAAATCAATCACTTGCAAGGCTCTTCTCAACCGCGCCTCCCGTCCCCATCTGACGCGCGGCACCTAATCGCCAAGCCCCAAGAGGAGATTGATCATGAACGCGAAGGCCGTCCTCGCCGCCGCCATCGTCGCCGCGGCGCTGGCTCCGAACACCGGTGTGGCGGAGCAGCCGGGCGTGAAGCTCGGCATCCTGTCCTGCGAGCTGACCGACAAGACCAACGTCATCGTCTACACCAACGAGACCTTCCGCTGCGTCTACAACCCCAACAGCGGGGGCACGGAGCAGTATGACGGCGAGATCACCCGGATCGGCCTCGACCTCGAATGGAAGCCCGAGCAGCAGCTCATCTGGGCGGTGATCGCCCCCACCCGCGAGGTCACGGACGGTGCGCTGGCGGGCAACTACAGCGGCGCGTCCACCTCGGCCTCGGTCGGTGCGGGCGGCGGTGCAAAGCTCCTCGTCGGCGGCTTCGAGGAGTCGATCACGCTGCAGCCCGTCTCGCTCGCGGGCTCGGTCGGCCTCGGCGCCTCCGTGGGCATCGAGGCGCTGGAGCTCACCGCCAAGTAAGCCCCGGACGGCGCCAACCCAATTGCGCGCGCCGCGTCCCCGTCGCGGCGCGCGCCTCCGGCGCTCAGCCGGGATAGGCCGCCCGCAGCACCCCCAGCGCCCTCTCGAGAAGGGCCTCGTCCGTCTCGCCGCTCAGCGCCCGCGCCTGGGGCCCGTAGTTGAACGCCAGGAGCGCCGGCGCGCCGAGATGGGGCTCGAAATTCAGCCACACCGTGAACTGCCCGCGCGCCAGCCCGGTCTCCGGCGTCAGGATCATCGTGACCTCGCGGTCCCAGAACGCCTCCTCGAAGACGAGATAGAGCTTGTCGAGCGTCCCCATCCCCATCCGCGCAATCGCCGCGGTCTTGGCCGGGGGCAGGGCGGGCGCGAAGGCGATGCTGCCCCGCTGCAGCACCCCCAGCGGCACCGTCACGATCGCCGCATCGGCGCGCATCTCCGACCCGTCCGCCAGCGCCACCGCCACGCCGTCCCCACCATGCGCGACCCCGCGCACCACCGCGGCGAGCCGCATCTCGTAGTCGCCGGCAAGCGCGTCGAAGACCCGGTCGTAGCCCCCCGGGAAGATCACGCCGCGGCCCTTATAGCCGATGCCGAATGCGTCGAACGCCGCCTGCGCCTCCGCCTGGTTCATCTCCTCGTAGCTGGCGCCCAGCGAGACCTCCCCCAGCACCGTCGCGATCCAGTCGGGCGCGAAGAGCTGCCAGATCTGCCGCCCGTCCGCCCCGCGCAGGATCGCGCTGTCGTCGGTCTCCACCCGCGCCGCGCCCGCCCGCTCGGCCAGCGCGGTGACCGGGTTGCCGTCCGGCCCGTGGATCCAGCTCGCGCCGAGATCGAGCGGCACCCCGAGGCGCCGGTCGGTCCAGACCCGCCCGCCGATCCGCTCACGCGGCTCCAGCACCACCACCGCGCGCCCCGCGCCGGCCAGCCGCTCCGCCGCCGCCAGCCCCGCCATGCCCGCGCCGATCACCGCGATAAGCCCGTGGCCGGTGCCGAGCACCGCCTCCGCCGCGGCGCGCCCGCTCTCGCAGGCGGCGTGCAAGCTGCTCTGGTAGCGCGGGTTGAACGCCTCGCCCGCGAAGAACAGCCGCTCGCCCACGGGCGCCGCCGCCACCGCCCGGTCCGCATCGCCAGCGCCCGCCGCAAGGAAGGAGTAGGACCCGTAGGAAAAGGGATCGCGGCTCCAGTTGGTCCGCAGATAGCCCGTCAGCGCCGAGGGCAGCCCCCGCGCCGCCGCTGTCGAAACACCGCTCACAGGCGGGGCGCCGGGCCCCGCACGCACGTCACGTCTGATCATGGATGTCGCCCCGAACACCGGCGCGCCGCGGGGACAAAGCCCTCGCGGCGCAGCGTCCGGCGTGTTACCTGTCGGATGACCGGTGGCGCGGATATACCCATCGGTCAAATGACCGGCAGCCCGCCGCCCAGCCCGGGACCCAACCGTCAGCCAAGGACCCGCCTTGCCCGATCCCGACCGCGACACCGCCCGCCGCGCCCTCGACTGCCTGGAGGAAATCGCGCTGCAGAAAGGTCTCGACAGCGTCTCCATGCGCGACGTCGCCGCGCGCGTCGGCATCTCGCTCTCCTCGCTGCAGTATCACTACCCGAACAAGGCGGCCCTCATCGGCGCCTTCGTCCGCCACGCCCTCGCGCATTACCGCGACGGCGTCGCGGCGCTGGTCCTCGCCGCCGAGGGCCGCGCGGTCCTGCCGGATGTTCTGGACTACGCCATCGCGGAGACCCTGAAGCTCACCGAGGGCGGGCTCTTCGCGCTGATCGAGGCGCGCG
>JBCBWF010000616.1:0-2163 GCA_039817245.1 Pseudomonadota bacterium
CATTGGCACCGCGCGCGCGCATCGAGGTGAAGGCGGCGTGGCCCGGCGTGTCGAGGAAGGTGATCGGCTGGCCGCCCTCCGTCTCGATCTGGTAGGCGCCGATATGCTGGGTGATTCCGCCGGCCTCGCCCGAGACCACATTGGTCTTACGCAGCGCATCCAGCAGCGAGGTCTTGCCGTGGTCGACATGGCCCATGATGGTCACGATGGGCGCGCGGGGCTGCAGCGCGTCGTCCACATCCTCTTGCGTATCGATCACTTCCTCCACATCCGCCTCGGAGACGCGGGTGAACTTGTGACCGAACTCCTCGACAAGAACCTCCGCGGTGTCCTGGTCGATGGACTGGTTCTGGGTGGCCATGATGCCGTTCTTCATCAGGGCCTTGATGACATCGGCGACGCGCTCGGCCATGCGGTTGGCGAGCTCCTGGACCGTGATGGCGTCGGGCACCTTCACGTCGCGGATCACCTTCTCGCGCGCTTCGGCGCGGCCGGAGGACTTGCGCTTCTCGCGCTCCTGGCGCCGGCGCATGGCCGCGAGCGAGCGCTGCCGGCCGCCATCCTCGTCCGAGCCGAGCTTGGAGATGGTGAGCTTGCCGGAGCGGCGCTTCTCGTCCCCGGCGCGGCCGCGCGAGGGGGTGGGGCGCTTCGGCGCGCCGGGGCCGCCGCGGCCGCGGTCGCGGCTCTCCTCGGCCTCGCCTGCCCGGGCCGGGGCGCCGGGGCCGGCACCGGCACCGCCGGGGGCGGGGCGGGCGCGGTTCTCGGTGCCCTCGGTCTTGGCGGGCGCCTGAGCGGGCGCGGCCTTGGCGCGGAGCTCGGCCTTCTTCGCCTCGCTCTCGGCGATGCGGCGCTCGGCCTCTGCCTCGGCGGCCTTCAGCCGGTCGTTCGCGACGAGGCCCTCGTTCGCGGGCTCGGCAGCGGCGGGCGCGGACTTCGACGCGGGCGCGGCGGCCGCGGCTTCCTTGGCAGCGGCCTCGGCGGCGGCGGCCTCGGCGGCGCGGCGCTCGGCCTCGGCGGCCTCCTCGGCAGCCTTGCGCGCGGCTTCCTCTTCAGCGGCCTTGCGCGCGGCCTCTTCCTCGGCCTTGCGCTTGGCTTCGGCCTCGGCGCGCTTCTTGGCGGCCTCCTCCTCCTGGCGGCGGCGAATCTCCTCGGCCTTCTTGGCCTGCTTCAGCGCCTCGAGGCGGCGGGCATACTCTTCCTCGGAGAGGGTGTTCAGCATCTTCGGACGGCCGCCGCCGCCACCGCGATTGCCGCCACCGCCGCCGCTGCGCTGCTGCCGGCCATCCTCGCCGCCGCGGGCGGGGCGGGGGCCGCGATCGCCGCCGCGCTCGCCGGATGCAGGGGCGCCCTGGCCGCCCTCACGCCCGGGGCGCGGACGGACGCCGGATTTCACGTCGCCGCCGCGCGCCGCGGGGGCCGCGCCGCCGGAGGCCGCGCTGCTGCGCGCCTGGGTGGTCGTGGCCGTGCCGGCGCCGCCGGAGCCGCCGGAGCCGCGTGCGGTCTCCGCGCTGCTACCGGCTTCCGCCGTGCCCGTCTGTCCGCCGGAAGACGCGCCGGCAGGGGCCGTGCCCGGGGCGACGAGCCGCTTGGCGCGCTTCTTTTCGACGACGACGGCCTTGGAGCGGCCGTGGCTGAAGCTCTGGCGCACCGAGCCCCTGCCGGGGCCGCCACCGGCCCCGCCATGCCCGCCGCGCGAGCGCCCGCCCGCCTTGCCGTCGCCGCCGTTGGTCTCGTTCATCAATCACCCCGCCCGGGGCCTCTTCGAGCCCCCTGCTGTCGTTCGTCTGCGTCCGATAGACCCTCGTCCGCCCCGGTCGGCGCCGGCTGCCTCCCCTCATCTTCCGAGAGAAAGGCCGGAGGCGCGCGGAAACCGCTGAGCCGCCGGGCTTCGGCAAGGGCACGGTCCGCGATCCCGCCCGCGTCGAGCGCGGCATGTATGGCAAAATCGCGTCCAAAAGCCAAACCCAATTCCGCAGCCTCGAGGACCGCGATTTCGGGCAGTTCAGGCACCATCCGGGCGAGTTTTCCCCGCCCGTCCGCCGCCGCGTCCCGCGCCGTCACCAGCGCGGCCGCCCCGCCTGCGGCAAGCCGCGCGCGGGTCTTCTCGAAACCGGTGACGGCCTGGCCGGCCTTGCGGGCCAGCGCCACCGTCTCGGTGAGGCG
>JBCBWF010000022.1:0-27679 GCA_039817245.1 Pseudomonadota bacterium
GAGGCATAGTCATCATGCCACAGATCGGGACCATTGGGGCCGGCAAGGCCGCGGCGCGGCACGGCGGGGGGGTTTGCGGGGACGGGACGGCCCGCGGACATTCCGCCAGGGGAACACGGCCGTCCCTGCTGCCGTTGTGCCGTTCACTCCGCCGCGGCAGCGGTGCGCGCTGGAAGCCCGAGGCGGCTGCGCGCTGCGGCGTACTCACGGGCAAGCCGGGCCACGACCTGCGTCGCACTCTCCACAGCCTTGACCGCACCCACGCCCTGGCCCGCGCCCCAGATCTCCTTCCAGCTCTTCGGCTTCGACGATCCGGAGGCGAAGTTCATCTTCGAGGGATCGCTCTCGGGCAACGCGTCCGGATCCATCCCGGCATTGCGGACCGAGCCCTTCAGGTAGTTCCCGTGCACTCCGGTGAAGAGGCTGGAATAGACGATGTCGTCCGACGCGCTCTCCACGATCATCTGCTTGTAGGCGTCCACCGCGTTCGCCTCCTCGGTCGCGATGAAGGCCGAGCCGATATAGGCGAGATCGGCCCCCATCGCCTCCGCCGCCAGCACCGCATCGCCCGTCGCGATGGAGCCCGACAGCAGAAGCGGGCCGTCGAACCATTCCCGGATCTCCTGGATCAGCGCGAAGGGCGAGGTCGTGCCCGCATGCCCGCCCGCGCCGGCGGCCACCGCGATGAGCCCGTCCGCCCCCTTCTCGATGGCCTTGCGTGCGAAGCGGTCGTTGATGATGTCGTGCAGAGTGATCCCGCCGCAGGCATGCGCGGCCTCGTTCACCTCCACGCGTGCGCCCAGCGAGGTGATCCAGACGGGCACTTTCCAGCGGTGGCAGATCTCGAGATCGCGCTCCAGCCGCCCGTTGGAGCGGTGCACGATCTGGTTCACGGCATAAGGGGCCGCCGGCGCCTCCGGGTTCGCCTGATTGTGCCGGTCGAGTTCCTCGGTGATGCGCTTCAGCCAGCGCTCGAGCTCGATGGGCTCGCCCTCCTTCTCGCGCGCGTTCAGCGCGGGGAACGAGCCGACGATCCCGGCCTTGCACTGTGCGATCACCAGATCCGGGTTGGAGACGATGAAGAGCGGCGCGCCCACCACCGGCAGCGAGAGGCGCGACAGGATCGGGGGCAGGGCCATGGCTCAGTCCTTTCGGCGGGTGATGAGGGCATCGAGCGCGACGCAGCCGCCCGGGCGCGCGCGCAGCGGGTTGATCTCCACGCTTTCGATGTCGGCGGCATGCGCGGCCGCGAAGAGGGAGAGGCGCGAGATGGCATCCGCCAGCGCCGCCCGATCCGCCGGCGCCGCGCCGCGCGCGCCATCGAGAAGGGCCGCGCCCTTCAGCTCGTCGAGCATCAGCGCGGCCTCGGCGGTGGCGACTGGCGCGCGGCGGAAGGCGACATCGCCCAGGACTTCCGTGAAGACGCCCCCGAGGCCCGCCATGACCACGGGGCCGAAGACCGGGTCGATCTTGGCGCCGAGGATCATCTCCACCCCGTCCTCGACCATCGGCGAGATCAGCACGCCGTCCAGCCGGGCCTCGGCGGCAAAGGCGCGCGCGGCCTCCATGATCTCGGCGAAGGCCGTGGCGGCCTGCCCGGGCTCGACACCGAGGCGCACGCCGCCGGCCTCGGTCTTGTGGGCGATGTCGGGCGAGGCGATCTTGAAGGCCGCGCGGCCGAAAGCGCGTGCGGCGGCTTCGGCAGCCTCCGGCGTGCGCGCGAGCCGATCCTCGACCATGGGCAGACCCGCGGCCGCGAGGGCCGCCTTGGCCTGCGCCTCGGAGAGATCGCCCTCGGGCAGCGGCGCGAGCTCCGGCAATGCCGGCGCCTCGGGCCGCCCGGCGGCGAAGGCCGCGCCGAACCGCATGAGGGCCGCCATCGCCTGCACCGTCCGCGTCGGGTCCTCGAAGCAGGGAAAGCCCGCCTCCTCGTAGGCGCGCAGGATCTCGTCCGGCGCCATGACGGAGTGCAGGAAGATCTTGTCCTCCCGCCCCTTCATCGCCTGCTTCAGGCCCTTGAGGAGCGGCTCCGCCAGAACCGGCGAGCCTGCGACGGAAGTCCAGAAACCGATGAGCCCGTCATAGTGCCCGCGATCCAGCATCACTTCCGTGAAGCGCGGCACGATGGAGAGGTCGTTGAAGAACTGCGCCGTCACATCCACCGGGTTGCGCGGGCTCGCGAACGGCACGAGGCCCTTCAGCTCCGCCTGCGCGTCCTCCGGCATCGGCGCCACTTCGAGACCCATATCCTCCGCCGCATCGGCCATGAGCACGCCCGCGCCGCCGGAGATCGTGACGAGGCCGATGCGCTTGCCCGACGGGTAGATCCTCGGCCGGCAGGCATAGGCGATGTCGAGCATCTCCTCGGTCGAGCGCGCCCGCACCGCCCCGTGCTGGCGCAGCACCGCGTCGTAGACCGCGTCCTCGCCGGCGAGCGAGGCGGTGTGCGAGCTCGCCGCCTGCGCGCCGGTCTCCGAGCGGCCGACCTTCATCACGATGACCGGCTTCTTCGCCGCCCGCGCCGTCTCGAGCGCCTCCACGAAGAGCGGGCCGTCCTTGATGCTCTCCGCATAGGCCATGATGGTGTGGACGTCGTCGTCCTCGGCCAGGAGCTTCACCGCCTCGGCGATGGACACATCCGCCTCGTTGCCGGTGGTCAGCCAGTAGCGGATGCCGAGCCCGCGCAGATGGCTCGCGAAGTAGATGTGGCTGCCATAGGCGCCGGATTGCGAGGCGATGGAGATGCCGCCGGGGGTGGGCGTGGCGCGATCGATGGTGGAGCTGAAGGTCGGGTAGAAGGCATGCGCCGAGTTGAAGGCGCCGAGGCAGTTGGGCCCCACGATGCGCACGCCGGTCTCGCGCGCGATCGCGGTGAGTTCGTCCTGCAGCGCCGCGCCTTCCGGGCCGACCTCCGCAAAGCCGGAAGAGAAGATGAGCACCGTCTTGGCGCGCTTCTCGGCGGCCTGGCGCACCGCATCGGCCACATGCGCGGCCGGCACGGCGATGAGCACGAAATCCACCTGCTCCGGCACATCGGCCAGCGAGGGGTAGGCGGGCAGTCCCTGCACCGTCTCGCGGCGCGGATTGACCGGGAAGACCGGCCCGTCGAAGCGCTGGTTGATCATGTGGCTGAGCGGGCGGCCGCCGATGCGCGTCGGGTCGTCCGACGCGCCCACGATGGCGATGGAGCGCGGGCGCAGCAGGTCCTCCAGCGTCGTCGGCGGCCGTGCCGGGCCCGCGGGCGAGGGCACGCCGGGGCCCATCGGCGCCTCGAGCCCGCCGCCCAGCAGGCTCGCGAGGCCATGCGCGAAGGCTTCCGGGCGCGCATCGAGCGGCATGCGCCAGAAGCGCCGGCCCGCCCCGCTGCTGTCCTGCTCGAAGCCGATCTCGGTCGCGAGGTCGCCGAGCTTCTGGGTCACGAGGAACACATGGGCGAGGTAGAAGGCGCCGGAGCCGGTCTCGCAGCCGCCCACCTTGAGGCGCTTTCCGGCATCTGTCTCGGCCCAGATCTCGATCTCGCCGCGCCCCTCCGGGCCGGGGCCCGACCGGAGCTCGAACCGCCCGTGCCCGGCCAGGAGCGTCAGCGCCCCGCGCGCCTCCGGCGGGCACTCCGAGAGGATGGCTTCCGTCTCCGCCACCTGCGCCATCGCCGCTTCCTCCCTCACGCGCCGGCTCAGCCGGCCATGCCGCCTACGCTCAGCCCGCCGCATACATGCAGCGTCTGGCCGGTGATGTAGCCCGCATCCTCGCCGAGAAGGAAGGCTATCGCAGCGGCAACCTCCTCCGGGCGACCGCAGCGCCCGAGCGGGACACCGGCGAGCAGCCGTTCGCGGGCGGGCGAGCCCGGGGGCTGGTTCTCTGCCAGCATTTCCGTCTCGATCGGGCCCGGTGCAACGGTGTTGACGGTGATGCTGGCCGGCCCCAGCTCCAGCGCCGCGGTGCGCACCAGCCCGCCGAGCCCCGCTTTCGAGGCGCTGTAGCTCGCCCGCGACGTCTTGCCGAGGGCCGCACGGCTGCCGACCGCCACGATCCGGCCCCAGCGCGCCTCCCGCATCGCCGGCAGCACCGCCTGCATCGACCAGAGCACCGCCTGAAGGTTCACCCGCAACGTCGCCTCGAAATCCGCATCCGTCACGCTCTCGATCAGGCCGGAGGTGACGATCCCGGCATTGGCAACGAGCCGGAGCGGCCGGTGTTCCCCCGCCAGCTCTGCGAGCGCTGTCTTGGCCGAGGGCTCGGAGAGGTCGATCGCCGCATGCACCCCCCGAAATGCGGGCATGGGGCGGGTGGAGACGCCGATCACCGTCAGCCCGTCATCGGCCAGCCGCGTGGCGATTGCCGCGCCGATGCCGCGGCTGACACCCGTGACAAGGACCGTCTCGCCGGCCATCGCTCAGCTCGGCGTATGGACCGGCAGGCCCAGCATCGCGCGCCGCTTTAGCCACATGGTCGGCCGGTAGCGGTCTTCCCCGGTGGTCTCGTGCAGCTCCTTCAGGACATCGAGCGTCTCCGGCGCGCCGATCTGCTCGGCAAGCGCGAGCGGGCCGTGCGGGTAGTTCAGGCCGAGCTGCATGGCCGTGTCGATATCCTCCGGGCTCGCAAGCCCGATCTCGGCCATGTAGCAGCCGAGATTGGCCACCATCGCAGCGACGCGCTGGCCGACGAAGCCGGGGCTGTCCGTGATCGCGGTGACCTTGCGCCCGCTCTCCGCGATGGCTGCCGCAAGCGCATCGCGCGCTGCCGGATCGGCGCCCGGCGCCGTCATGACGGTCACGCGCTTTGCGGGATTGCCCAGAAGATCGATGCAGACCAGCCGACGATGGTCGAGTTCGCAGATCGTGGCGATGGTCGTCGCATCCTGCCCGATCGGCGCGGCGACGATGGGCGAGACGCCATCATCCGGCACGATCTCGAGCCCGATCTCCTCGCAGAACTCCTGCACCGCGGGATCGAGCGGCGCATCGCTGAGGAGGTCTTCGCCCTCCGGCCCGTCATGCGCGTCCTCGTCGGCCCCGTTGCCCGGGCCGCCGTCCTGGCGGCGCACCATGTCGCTCACGGCCTGCTCGAGGAACTCCTCGGCGAGGCAGACGCGCCGGGCCGGCGCCGCGCCGGTCACATGGTCGGGCGAGGGCGCACCGGGCGCCGGTTTGCCGCCCTCATAGGCATACCAGCCCTGGCCGGTCTTCCGCCCCAGCAGCCCCGCATCGAACATCGCGCGATGATTGGGCCGGGTCTCGAGGCGCTGATCGCCCTGATAGCCCTCCCATACGATCTGGCTGACCGGGTAGTTCACGTCGATCCCGGTGAGGTCCATCAGCTCGAAGGGACCCATGCGGAAGCCCCAGCAGTCGCGCATCACCGCATCCACCTGCGCCGGGGTGGCCACGCCTTCATGCACGATGCGCAGCCCCTCGGTGGTGAAGGCGCGCCCGCCCATGTTCACCAGAAAGCCCGGACTGTCCTTCACCGTGACCGGCACGCGGGTGAGGCGCTTGCCGAGCGCCGTGAGCGCGGCCACCGCGGCATCGGAGGTCTCCGCCGCGCGGATCACCTCGACCAGCTTCATGAGCGGCACGGGATTGAAGAAGTGCAGCCCCGCGATCCGGTCGCGCTTCTTGCAGGCGCGCGCGATGGCGGCGATCGGGATGGAGGAGGTGTTGGAGGCAATCAGGCAGTCCGGCCCGACCACGGCCTCCACCTCCGTGAAGAGACCGCGCTTTGCGTCGAGATCCTCGACGATCGCCTCCACCACCGCATCTGCTGGCGCGAAATCCGCAGTCGTGGGCACAGGGTGCAAGCGATCGATCGCGGCATCGGCCTCGGCCGCGCTCATCCGGCCCTTTTCGACCAGCCGGGTCAGCCGTCCGGCCACCGTGTCGAACGCTGCCGTCGCCGCGCCCTCGCGCGTATCGTAGAGCAGCACCTGCACGCCGCCGGCCGCGGCCACCTGCGCGATGCCCTGTCCCATGGCCCCGGTCCCTGCGATGGCGAGGGTATAATCGTCCGCCTCCGGCGATTTCACCGGCCGTCCTCCCGTTTTCATGCGTGACGCTTCTTGTTTGGCCGCGAGCCTAGCAGAGCGGCGCGGCGATGGAATAGGCTCGCCGCAAATCCGGCACGAGGACCGGCAGGAGGGAGGAACGGCGATGGACGATACGGTGATCCTGGAGCGGCCCGAGGAAGGCGTGGCTCTGGTGCGGCTCAACCGGCCGGAAGCCCTCAACGCGCTCAACATGGCGCTCCGCCAGACACTGGCCGCCACCTTCACTGCGCTGCACGACGACGACCGTATTCGCGCCATCGTGCTGACGGGCGACGAACGGGCCTTTGCCGCCGGCGCCGATCTGAAGGAGTTTGCCGAGGCGAGCACCGTGGAGATCATGCAGCGCCGATCGGAGCGCTACTGGAACGCGGTGGCCGCGACGCCCCAGCCGGTGATCGCCGCGATCGAGGGCTATGCGATGGGCGGCGGGCTGGAACTCGCCATGGCCTGCGACCTGATCGTGGCCGGCGAGGGCGCGCAGCTCGGCCAGCCCGAGATCCGCGTCGGCATCATGCCGGGAGCCGGCGGCACGCAGCGGCTGACGCGCGCGGTCGGCAAGTTCAACGCGATGAAGATGTGCCTCACCGGTCGCCCCGTGACCGGGGCGGAGGCGCTGCGTATGGGCCTCGTGTCCGACATCGTCGCGGATGGCGAAGCGCTGGAGACGGCCCTCGGCCTTGCCCGCACGATCGCCCGCATGCCGCCGCTCGCGGCCCGTGCGGTGAAAGAGGCCGTGGTGCGCGGCGAGGACGCGTCGCTGGAGGCGGGGATGACGCTCGAGCGCAAGGCGTTCCAGCTTCTCTTCGCCACGGAGGACCGGCGCGAGGGCATGGCGGCCTTCATCGAGAAGCGCCGCCCGGTGTTCCGCGGCCAGTAGCGCGGCCCGCTGTTCAACTCAGTTCAATAGGACCGTTCGTTCCAAAATAGCCCCAATCCGTGCTGGCGCGTCGGACGGTTCCGCCCTACGCTGCGTCATCTCACGTAAACGTTATCGCTGAGCTGCAACATCCGCCCTGGCTGCGCCCTTTGGCGCTGCCTGGCGACCGGAGGGAGATGGGGAAATGGAAGAAGAGATTGAACTGGCACTGGATCCTGTCACCCAGCTTGTGACGGTGAACGATCCTGATCCGACGGTCTCGGTGCTCTTCGACCGGGCCGCGCAGCAGGCGGTGATCGACACCGCGCCCGGGCCCACCATCGGCTCGCGGGTCTCGGCGATCACCCATACGGCGATGTTCGATGCCTG
The DNA here is from genome assembly GCA_039817245.1 of Pseudomonadota bacterium. GTDB lineage: Bacteria > Pseudomonadota > Alphaproteobacteria > Rhodobacterales > Rhodobacteraceae > Thermohalobaculum. The sequence goes on from JBCBWF010000022.1 coordinate 7,290, forward strand.
GTCGCAGTTCGATCCGCTGGCCGAGGGCACCGAACTCGGCCGCGCGCTCGCGGAGACGGCGGCCGGCAGCGTCGATGCCGGCACGATCGACAGCGGCAAGACGGTCGCGATGGCCTATGCCGCGTTCACCGCGCTGACCGACCTCTACCCGGACCGCGAGGAGGCGTTCTTCGAGGTGCTGATCGAGGCGGTGGGCCTCGACCCGCGTGTCACGTTCTTCGCGGAGGACGATCCGTTCCTCGTCTGGGCCGATATCGGTCGCCAGGCGGGAGAGGCGGTCGTTGCCGCGCGCGCGGAGGACGGTGCGAACCAGGCCGGCGACTATGCCGATACCAGCGGCTATGCGCCGGTGAACGCCGGCCCGAACGACATCGTGGATATCGCGCGCTGGACGCCGGAGAACGTGCCGATCGATCCCGAGGACGACGCGGTCGAGCAGAGCTTCCTCACCCCGCATTGGGGCGATGTGGAGCCCTTCGCCCTGCCGACGGGAGACTACTTCCGCCCCGAAGCGCCGGAGCCCTTCTTTGCCGAGGGCGTCAGCGGCACGCTCGATATCGAGGCCGGCACCATCACGCTCGCGGACGGGACGCTGCTCGTCGTCACGGCGGATCTCGTCGGCCCGGTGATCAATCCCGGCTTCGTCGCCCAGGCCGAGGCGCTGGTGAGCGCCAGTGCCACGCTTACCGATGAGCAGAAGCTGATCGCGGAGTTCTGGGAGGATGGCGGCGGCACCTCCTTCCCGCCGGGCACCTGGATGACCTTCGGCCAGTTCGTCTCCGCGCGCGACGCGAATTCGGTGGACGACGATGCGAAGCTGTTCTTCGCGCTTTCCAACGCCGTCTTCGATGCCGGGATCGCCACTTGGGAGGCGAAGGTCTTCTACGACTACGCCCGCCCCGTGCGCGCCGTTCGCGAGCTCGGTGATCTGGGGCTGATCGGCGAAACGGGCACAGACGCGCTGACGGGCGAGGAGGGGTTCGTCATCGATGCCTGGGCGGGCCCCGGGCTCGGCACCCAGACCATCCTGGCGGAGAACTTCCTGACCTATCAGACGCCGGATGGCGATGCCTCGCCGCCCTTCGCCGAATACACCTCCGGGCACAGCGCCTTCAGCGCAGCGGCCGCGGAGGTGCTGCAGTTCTACGCCGGCGACGAGTTCGACGCCTCCGTGACCTTCGCGCCCGGCAGCTCGCGCTTCGAGCCCGGCGTCACACCGACGGAGCCGCTCACGCTCGCCTGGGACACCTTCACCGAGGCGGCGGACGAGGGCGGGATCAGCCGCATCTACGGCGCGATCCACTTCGACGACGGCGACCTGAACGGCCGGCAGCTCGGTCGCGATGTGGGCCGGACGGCCTTCACCGAGGCGGAGCGCTACATCAACGGCGTCGCCGGCGAAGCGCCGGACAGCACAACCGCCACCGCCGACGTGCTCGAGGTCGGCCGGCTCTATCTCGCGATGCTGGGCCGCTTCCCCGATCAGGAGGGCTTCAACTTCTGGGTCGATGTCTTCGAGGCGGGGCTCAGCGACGAGGCGCTGGCGAGCTTCTTTCTCGAAGCGCTGGAGGTCGGCGACAACTTCCAGACCACCGATCTCGACGATCCGGCGGCGTTCGTCGGCCACCTGTTCCAGAACGCGGTGCTGGACGCCGACGCGACCGATCTGGACGAGACGCTGATCTCCCGGCTCGAGGGCGGGGAGAGCAACGGCGCCATTCTCGCGGATTTCGTCGAGGAGGAGGCGGTGGCGGACAGCTTCGCCTGGCTCAACGGTCTCCAGGAAGTGGAGCCCGGCGTCTGGTGGTTTGCCTGATCGCGGTCCGGGCTGCGGCGGCACTGCCGCGGCCCGTTCATCTGCGCGGTTCGGCGACGATCTCGAAGTTGCGCGGGCCGCGACGGTCGAGGAGCCGGCTCGCGAGGTAGCGCAGGCTCAGCGGTTGCCCGTCAACGCGGCTCAGCCGGAAACCGCGGAAGGCACGCAGGAGCGTGCGCGTTTGCGCGATCGCCGAGAGCCGGGCGCGGAACGCACCGCGGCCGGCCTCCGCCGCGGCGATGGCACCGGGATGGAGCGAGAGCAGGATCGGCGCGCGATGGCGGTGGCAGAACGCGGCCAAGGCCTCGGCCAAGCGGTATTCGTGTCCCTCCACATCCACCTTCAGCACCAGACGGGCGCCCTGCGGCAGCCGCGCCTCGAGCGTCTCCAGCGTGACCGAATGCGCTGCGATGCCGTCGCCGGGCGCCCCGCCCGCGGGCGGCAGGAGGCTCGAGCGCGAATCACCGAAGTGGCGGGCGTTGAAGAGCCGAACCGTCCGCTCGTTCAGATCGAGCGCTTCCGGAAAGGCCTCGACGGCCAGCGCATTGCGCGCAAAATTGGCCTCGAGCTGGCGAAGGGCCACCGGGTCCGGCTCCAGCGCGACCACCCGCGCACCGCGCCGCGCAGCGAAGAGCGACATTAACCCGATCCAGGCGCCGATATCGAGCAGCACCGTGCCGGCACGACAGTGCCGAGCCAGAAAGCCGAATGTTTCCGGCTCCCAACGGCCTTCGTCCACACGCGCCCAGAAGCGGCCCTGGCCGCCCTCGAGCACCTCGAAACGCTCGTTCGCAAGCAGGATTTCGCGCGTCGCGCCCAGATCCGCATCCGTCATAGGCGGCGCGTAAACCTTTGGCGCCGAACCGACAACCCTCTGGCTCGAACAATAAAGTTAACTTAGCCGTAAGCTTTTGTGGCGCTGGAGAGGTTTCGCTCCTAGACTATTAATGTTTGCGGACGGGAGCGCCGGCCATGCAAGAAGACGAAGTCGCCTTCACCGGACCGATCGCCGAAGTCTACGACTCGGTCTTTGTGCCGATGATCTTCGAACCCTATGCACAGGATCTGGCCGGGCGTGTCGCGGCCGAAACCCCGCATTCCGTGCTGGAGACGACCGCGGGCAACGGGGCGGTCACCCGCGCGCTGGCCCCGCAGCTGCCGAGCGGCGCGCGATACGTCGTCACCGATATCAGCGCGGCGATGCTCGAGCGGGCCCGGGCTCTGCAGCCCGGCCGCTCCCGCATCGTCTGGCAGGCCGCGAGTGCGATGGCGCTGCCCTATGGCGAAGCGAGCTTCGACGCCGTCGTCTGCCAGTTCGGCGCGATGTTCTTTCCGGACCGCGTCGCCGGCTACCGGGAGGCGCGCCGGGTGCTGCGCCAGGGCGCGGCCTTCCACTTCAACGTCTGGGACGGGCTGGCCGGCAACGGCATCGCCCATGCCGTCCAGGCGACCGTGGCGGACATCTTCCGCTACGACCCGCCCCGCTTTCTGCAGCATCTCCCCTATGCCTATGGCGACCCCGACCAGATCCGCGTCGAGCTGGCCGCGGCGGGGTTCCGCCAGATTGCCCTCTCGGCGAAGGAGGATGTCAGCCGCGCCCCGACCGCGCGGCACGCAGCCGCCGCCTATTGCAAGGGCACCCCGCTGCGCACCGAGATCGAGGCGCGCGATCCAGGCGCGCTCGACACCGTCAGCGAGCGCGTCGCCGTGAACGTGGCGCAGATGTTCGGCAGCGGCGATCCCGCCCAACCGGTCGCTGCCCCCATGCGGGCCTTCGTGATCCGCGCCGCCTGACCCTTCGCCACCCCGCCGATCCCCCGCAGGCGCGGCCGCCGTCCGGCCTTCGCGTTTGACTGCGCGCTCGAAATGCGAAACCGTGAGGGCAATTGAGCGACGCCGCTTAACGGCGCGCCCGTCAGGGAGGAGACCACATGAACCGCATCGTCCTCGCGGTGTCCGCCGCTGCCATGCTCGCCGCGGCCCCGGCCCAGTCCGCCGATCTCGAACTTCCCGGCCAGCTTGCCTGGACCGCCTATGGCACGGGCTCGGCCGGCTACAACCAGTCCGTCGCCATCGGCGCCGCGCTGAAGAACGCCACCGGCACGAACCTGCGCGTGCTGCCCGGCAAGAACGACGTCGCGCGCTCCGAGCCGCTGCGCCAGGGCAAGGTGCAGTTCTCGGCCACCGGCGTCGGCGGCTCCTTCATGGCGCAGGAGGGCGTGTTCTCCTTCGGCACCGAGCGCTGGGGGCCGCAGCCGGTTCGCGTTCTGCTTGCGAACAATGGCGGCACGGTGGGCCTTGCGATGGGCGTCGCCGCGGATGTCTGCGAGGATGTCGGCAAGCCCAATTGCGAGGGCTTCGAGTATGCCGACCTGAAGGGCAAGCGCGTGGCCTGGGTGAAGGGTGCCCCGGCGCTCAACGTGAACAACGAGGCCTATCTGGCCTATGGCGGGCTGAGCTGGGACGATGTGGAGCGCGTCGAATTCGGCGGTTTCGCGGATAGCTGGAAGGGCATGGCCAATGGGCAGGTGGACGCGGTCTTCGCTTCCACCAACTCCGGCCGCGTGTACGAGCAGGCCACCAATCCGCGCGGGCTCTACTGGCCGCCGATCGATCCGGCGAACGCGGAGGGGCTGGCGCGCATGCAGTCTATCGCCCCGTTCTTCGCGCCGATGATGGCCAAGGTCGGTGCGACCATCGACGGGACGGACGGCACCCCGACCGCCGGCTACGCCTACCCCGTTCTGATCGCCATGGCCGAGCAGGACGAGGCGCTGGTCTACCAGATGACCAAGGCCATGGTTGAGCTCTTCCCGGACTATGACGGCAATGCGCCCGGCATCGGCGGCTGGTCGATCGACAAGCAGAATTTCGAGTGGGTGGCGCCCTATCACGACGGTGCGATCCGCTACTACAAGGAGGTTGGCAAGTGGTCCGACGCGGCGCAGGCGCATAACGACAAGCTCATCGCGCGCCAGGCGGCCCTCGCGGCCGCTTGGGAGGAGCTGAAGGCGGAAGGCCCGTCGGACTGGGAAGCCGCCTGGGACGCCAAGCGCCGCGAGGCCCTCGCGGCAGGCGGCTTCGAGGTCGTGTTCTGAGCGCGACCCTCCTGGGGCAGGGCATGATCAGGGAGGCCCCGGCTCGAGACCGGGGCCCGCGTCGGACGGCAGCGCGCAGAGCCGCAACGCTGATCGGTGTCCCGGCCTTGAGCCGGGACCTCCCTGTTCGGGACCCGCTCCGTGGCCTCTGAAACCGAAGGCGCGTCCCGCGAGGCGACCGGCGAGGATGGCGCCGCGCGCATCGTGATGATCGGCGCCACGCTGGCCGGCGTCGCCCTCGCCGTGCATCAGCTCTTCAACATCCAGGCCGGCGGGATCCTGCTGATCGAGGGCAGCTATCTCTATGCGCTGGGCGGGCTCTTCCTGGCGATGGCCTATCTCACCTTCGGCGTGACCGGTCAGAAGGGCGGCCGCGTGCCGGGTTATGACTGGCTGCTGGCCGCGCTCTCGATCCTGGCCACGGGCTACTTTGCTGTCACCGCGGAGCAGAGCCTGGAAGAGGGGTGGGAGTATGCCCCGCCGATGGAAGCGGAATGGGCAGCGCTGCTCCTCTGGCTGCTCATTCTGGAAGCGACGCGCCGCGCCGGCGGCACCGCACTCTTTGCGATCGTCGCGCTCTTCTCGCTCTACCCCACCTTCGCCGACCAGGTCCCGAACCCGCTGAACGGCTTCGCGCAGCCGTTCTGGTCGACGATCCCTTACCACATGCTCTCCGCCGAGAGCGCCTTCGGGATCCCGATGAAGGCCTTCGGCAATCTCGTGATCGGCTTCATCCTGTTCGGAGCGGTGCTTGCCAGCACCGGGGGGGGGCGCTTCTTCAACGATCTCGCGCTCGGGCTCGTGGGACAGTATCGCGGCGGTGCCGCCAAGGTCGCGATCTTCGCGAGCGGCTTCATGGGCAGCATGTCCGGCTCGGTCATCTCCAACGTGCTGACGACCGGTGCCGTCTCCATCCCCGCGATGAAGCGCACGGGCTTCTCGCCACCCCAGGCCGCGGCGGCGGAGGCCTGCGCCTCGACGGGCGGCGTGCTGATGCCGCCGATCATGGGTGCGACCGCCTTCGTGATGGCCTCGTTCCTCGGCAGGCCCTATGTCGAGATCGCCCTCGCCGCCGCGATCCCGTCGGCGCTTTTCTATTTCGGGCTCTTCGCGCAGATCGACGCCCTGGCCGCACGGCGCGGCCTCTCCGGCCTGCCGCGTGCCGAGCTGCCGCGGCTCGGACGCGTGGCGCTGGAGGGCTGGCCCTACCTCGCCGTTTTCGGCGTGCTGATCTTCATGATGGTCGCGCTGCGTCAGGACACGCTGGCGCCGTTCTGGGCGGTGCTGCTGCTGCTGGCCATCAACCAGCTGCTGCGCCGGCACCGCTTCACCTGGCGCACGGCCGGGGACACCGTGCTCAGCGTCGGCCGCGCCCTGGCGGAACTGACGGCGGTGCTCCTCGGGGTCGGGCTTATCGTGGGCGCGTTCTCCGCCACAGGGCTGGCCGGGACGCTGGTGAACGACCTGGTTTTCATGGCGGGCGGCAGCACCATCGCGCTCCTCCTGATGGGCGCGCTCACGGCCTTCGTCTTCGGGATGGGGATGACCGTGACGGCCTGCTACATCTTTCTTGCCGTGGTGCTTGCGCCGGCGCTCGAACAAGCCGGGCTGAACCCGCTCGCGGTGCACCTGTTCATCCTCTACTGGGGCATGGTCTCCTACATCACGCCTCCGGTGGCGCTCGGTGCCTTCTCGGCCGCAACGCTGGCGGGGGCGGCGCCGTTGTCGGCCGGACTGGCGGCAATGCGGCTCGGCGCGGTCATCTATCTGGCGCCCTTCATCTTCGTGCTGAACCCTGCCTTGGTCGGGGAGGGGAGCGCCTTTGCCGTGATGGGTGGGCTCGCCATGGCTGTGGCAGCGGTGTGGTGCCTGGCCTCGGCGCTGCAGGGCCATCTGAGCCTCGTCGGTTCGCTGGGCGAGGGCGCGTCGGGCGCCGGCCTGCGGTTGAGCCTGTTCGCGGCGGCTCTGGTCTTCGCGGCCGCGGGGAGCGGTGCGACGGGCATATCGGCCTGGCTCCTCGCTCCGCTCGGCGCGGCCCTCGCCGCCGGCCCGCTCGCCATCGCGTATAGCCGCCACCCGGAACGCGCGCGCCCGGCCTGAGCCGCGCGCCCTCCTCCAGTGACCTCCCAATCGGAATCGCCGCGCTCCGCGCGCCGATACATCCTCCGCTCGCTCCTCGCAAAGCGAGGATCGAGCCGTGCCGCCCGGTTGCGGCGTCGCGACAGGAACGCCGGGCACCATCGCGTTGCTGCGACGGATCTGCGGGACCGTGGCCACAGGCAGCCACGCGCGGTGAGGCTGGCCGCGCGCCGCGTGCGGTCGGGGAACCACAGCGCGGAACGGAAGACGCGGCGCTCTGAGGCCGCCGCGTCGCCGCGGCGTTCAGAGGCGGCCTTCCTCCACGGCGTGGCAGGCCGCGCGGGTCTCTCCCTCCGCGCGCATCTGGGGGCGCTCGGTCCGGCAGCGGTCCGTGGCGAAGGGGCAGCGGGGGTGATAGGCGCAGCCCTTCGGCGGATTGACCGGGTCGGGGATCTCACCCTGCGGCGGTGCCACCTCGCGCCCGAAGGCGTCGATCCGCGGGGCGGCCTCCAGCAGCATCTGCGTGTAGGGATGCCGCGGGCTTGCGAAGAGCACGTCGCGCGGCGCTTCCTCCACGAGCCGGCCGAGATAGAGCACCCCGATGCGGTCCGCCATGTAGCGCACCACCGAGAGGTCGTGGCTGATGAAGAGATAGGTCAGCCCCAGCTTCTCCTGCAGGTCCTTCATGAGGTTCAGCACCTGCGCCTGCACGCTCACATCGAGCGCCGAGGTCGGCTCGTCGCAGACGATGAAGCGCGGCTCGGAGGCCAGAGCGCGCGCGATGCAGATGCGTTGGCGCTGCCCGCCCGAGAACTCATGCGGGAACTTCTCCGCGTCGCGCCCCGAAAGCCCCACCTGCTCCAGCAGCGCTTCCGCCCTCCCGGCGGTGGGCTTGCCCTCGGCGCGGAGCGGCTCCTCCACGATATCGCGCACCCGCCAGCGCGGGTTGAGGCTGGCATAGGGGTCCTGGAACACCATCTGGATGCGCCGGCGCACCGCCTGCCGTCGTCGATGACTGCGCTCGCGGAAGAGATCCACGCCCTCGATCTCCACCTTGCCCGCCGAGGGGGGCAGGAGGCCGACCGCGATCTTGCCGATCGTCGACTTGCCCGAGCCGGACTCGCCCACGAGCGCATAGACGCCCTTGGCCGGGATCTCGAGGCTCACGCCGGAGACCGCATGCAGATACTGCTTGCGCCGCATCTCCACGATCCGGGTGAGAAGCGGCTTGGAGACGTCGAAGCGCCGCTCCAGCCCGTCGATGCGCACCATGCCGTCCATCAGTCCGCCCGCTCCAGCCCGAGGGCGCGGCCGACCAGCCAGCAGGCCGCGCGCCCGCCGCTGCCGGCCACCGTCGGCGCCGCTCCCACATAGCACCCGGCCTCGGCCACCGCGCAGCGCGGATGGAAGGCGCAGCCCTCCGGGATGGCGTCGAGCCGCGGCATGGCACCGGGGATCTGGTTCAGCCGCTCGCCGGGCGCCGCGGCCATCGGGGTCGAGGCCATGAGGCCGCGTGTGTAGGGATGCTGCGGCTTGCCCACCACCTCCGCCACCGGCCCGATCTCGGCCAGCCGGCCGGCATAGAGCACCGCCACCCGGTCCGCTGCCTCGGCGATCACGCCCATATCGTGGGTGATGAGCATCACGGCCGTGCCCCGTTCGCGGCAAAGCCGCTTGAGGAGCGCGATGATCTGCGCCTGCACGCTCACATCGAGGGCGGTGGTCGGCTCGTCCGCGATCACGAGATCGGGCTCGGCGCAGAGGGCCAGCGCGATCACCACGCGCTGGCGCATGCCGCCCGAGAACTCGTGGGGATAGCTTCTGAGCCGCGTCTTCGCGCCCGGGATGCCCACTTCCTCGAGCGCGGCCAGCGCCCGGGCGCGCGCCTCGCGGCCGCTCACGCGCAGATGGGTGCGGATGGTCTCGACCAGCTGGTCGCCGATGCGCAGCAGCGGGTTCAGCGAGGTCAGCGGGTCCTGAAACACCATCCCGATGCGCTTGCCGCGGATGCGCCGGAGCTCGCGCTCCGAGAGGGTGTCGATCCGCTCCCCGCCCACCTTCACCGAACCGCCGGCGATGCGGCCGGGTCGCGGGATGAGGCCGATCACGGCCGAGCCCATCATCGACTTGCCGGCGCCGGATTCGCCCACCACGCCGAGGATCTCGCCGCGTGCGATCTCGAGGCTCACCTGGTCGACGGGGCGGAGCGTGGCGTGGCGCGTCGGGATCTCCACCACCAGATCACGCACGGAGAGAACGGGTGCCATGCCTCGCGTTTTCTCCCTCTGGCGGCGGACAGCCGCGTCACACCGGCCCACGCAATCCGGCCCATGCAATCCGGGCCGCGGGTGGCTGTACGGCATTCGTTGCACGAGGCCAAGTGTTGCCGAGCCGTTAATCCTGCGCAACCGGCGGGTTGCGACGATGATGCGCGGGGGCGGCGGAGCGTTGAGCGACGGGAAGCGGGGCGCTGATGCGGGGCGCTGCGGGGCAAAAGCAAAACCCACCGGCCTTCTGGCGGTGGGTCTGGAACACGTGGCCGCAAGTAAACAACGCAGCGGCGTGGCTAAGGTATCTTCTCCCCCCGAACCTGGAGACATCCCCCCAAGCAACTTCCATAAGACGGAATATACATCCGACAACCGGAAGATGCAATGATGAATTACCGTTCATTATCGCAACTTAGGATTGAGCGCGCTGCGCAACCAATCGCCCAGCAGGTTCACCGAGAGCGCGAGCATCAGCAGCGTGACCGCGGGGAAGAACAGGATCCACCACTCACCGGCGAAGAGGAAATCCTGCCCCACCCGGATCAGCGTGCCGAGCGAGGGCTGCGTGGGCGGCGCGCCGACACCGAGGAAGGAGAGCGTGGCCTCCGCGATGATCGCGAGCGCCAGCCCGATCGTCGCGATCACCAGCACCGGCGAGAGCGCATTGGGCAGCACATGGCGGAACATGATGGCGAAGGATCCGCGACCGATCAGCCGCGCCGCCTGCACATACTCCTTGTTGCGCTCGACCATGGTCGTGGAGCGGACGACGCGCGCGAACTGGACCCAGTCGGAAAGCCCGATGGAGACGATCAGCACCCAGATCGCCACTTCGTCGCGCAGATCCGGCGGTGTGAGCCCGCGGGCGATGCCGAAGATCAGCATGGCAACGAGGATGGACGGGAAGGTGAGCTGCACATCCGCCAGCCGCATGATGATCGTGTCGAGCCAGCCGCCGAAATAGCCCGCCAGTAGCCCGAGCGTCACGCCGATCACCAGCGCGAGCAGCACGGCGGCGACACCGACGAAGAGCGAGATGCGCAGCCCGAACAGGATGGCGGAGAAGACGTCGCGCCCCTGATTGTCCGTCCCCAGCCAGAAGGTCTCGCCGGTGAACTGGTTCGGCGTCATGGGCGCAGAGAGCCCGTTCATCAGGTTGAGGGTCGCGGGATCGAAGGGGTTGTGAGGCGCGATCCAGGGGGCCAGCACCGCGCCGGCCACCAGCACCACCACGAGCAGGGCGGCCAGCATGGTGAGCGGGCTGCGCCGGAAGCTGTAGACGAGATCGGAGCTTGCTGCACGGCTGAGAGCGCTCATGCCCGGTCCTCCTCAGCGCGCCGCGGACGCGCGGTCCACGCGCAGCCGCGGGTCGATCGACACATAGATCAGGTCGACCACCAGATTGATGGCCACGAACATCACCGAGATGATCATCAGATACGCCGCCATCACGGGGATATCGACGAACTGCACCGCGTTGATGAACAGCAGCCCGACCCCGGGCCACTGGAAAACCGTCTCCGTGATGATCGCGAAGGCGATGATGGAGCCGAGCTGCAGGCCCGTCACGGTGATCACCGGCAGCAGGGTGTTCTTGAGCGCATGGCCGAAATTCACCGCGCGCTCGGTCAGTCCCCGCGCGCGGGCGAAGCGGATGTAGTCCGCGCGCAGCACCTCGAGCATCTCGGACCGGACAAGGCGCATGATCAGCGTCATCTGGAAGAGGCCGAGGGTGATGGAGGGGAGGATCAGCGCCTTCAGGCCGGACTCCGTGAAAAACCCGGTGCGCCACCAGCCGATCATCACGGTTTCTCCCCGCCCGAAGCTTGGCAGCCAGCCGAGTTCCACCGCGAAGACCCAGATGAGCAGGATGCCGATCAGGAATGTCGGTAGCGAGACGCCTATGAGCGATGTCGTCATGATCACGCTCGACATCCAGCCGCGCTGGAAGATGGCGGTGAAGACCCCGAGCCCGATGCCGAGGACCAGCGCGAAGAGACCGGAGACGGCTGCCAGTTCCAGCGTTGCGGGCGCGCGTTCGGCCAGCAGGTCGGCCACGGGGCGGCCCTGGCGATAGCTGATGCCGAACTCGCCCTGCACGGCCCCTTCGAGGAACTTCCAGTACTGCACGACGAAGGGCTGATCGAGCCCGAGCTTGGCGCGCAGCTCCACCACATCGGCGAGCGTGCGCTCCTGGCCGAGCATGTTCTCGACCGGGTCGCCCACGAAGCGGAAGAGCGAGAAGGCGATCAGGCCCGTGATGAGCAGCACGAGGGCGGACTGAAACAGGCGGCGGATAATGTAGGCGAGCATCGGCCCCTCACGGTCGCGGTTCCTCCGGCAACCCTTGCGAGCCGGCGGGTCCTCTATGCGCCGCCCTATCCTGCCGCGCAGCCTGTTTCAATGGCGGTGGGTCGGTCCGCCGCCGCGGGGGCGACGGACCACGGCATGCGTGTCAGATCACTTCCGGTAGGTCATGTACTTGAAGTGCGGCTGATCCTCCGGCTGCACCGGGAAGTCCACATCGTCCTTCATGCCCCAGTTCAGCACCTGATGGTGGACCGGCAGGTACAGGATGTCGCCCTGCACCTCTTCCCAGATCTCCGCGATCGTGGCGTTGCGCTTGTCCAGATCCGTCTCGGAGGCGAGGGTCTGGATCTTCGCGTCGAGATCGGGGTTCGAGTAGCCGGTGTTGTTCCACGAGCCGCGGTCATCGCCGCGCGAGTGCACGAGGAAGTTGAAGATGTACTCGCTGTCGAAGGTCGGCACGCCCCAGCCGAGCATGTAGAAGTCGGTCTCGCCCTGGGTGATCAGCGGGAAGTGCTGGGCCTTCGGCTTGGCGTCGAGGGTGACCACGATGCCGATCTGGCCGAGCATGCCGACCGCCGCCTGGCAGATCGCCTCGTCGTTGATGTAGCGATCGTTCGGGCAGTTGAGCGTGACGGAGAAGCCGTCGCGGTAGCCGGCCTCGGCCATCAGGGCCTTGGCCTGGGCGGTGCTCGTCTCCGGCACCTTGTCGAGCTCGGCGGTCCAGCCGTTCACGAAGGGCGGCATGATGACGCCGGCGGGCTGGGACTGGCCGCGCATGACCACCTGACGGATGGCGTCGCGGTTGAGCGCCATGTTCATCGCGCGGCGCACGGTGGCGTCGGCGAAGGGGTTCTTGCCGTCGACATTGTCCGAGGCGAGGTCATCGGCGCCCTGGTTCATGCCGAAGAAGATGACGCGGTTCTGCGGCGCGGTGCGCACCACGAGGCCATCGGCCTTCTCCACGCGGCCGAGATCCTGCACCGGCACGTCCTGGATGAAGTCCACCTCGCCGGAGAGCAGGGCGGCGATGCGCGTCGCCTTGTTCTGCACGGGCGTGAAGACGATCTCCGAGACCTCCAGCGGGAAGGTGCCCTTGCCCCAGTAGTTGGGGTTGGCCTTCAGCACGGTCTTCTCGTCCGGCGCGCGGCTCTCCAGCATGAAGGCGCCGGTGCCGTTGGTGTTGCGCACCGCGAAGGTCTCTTCGCTGGCGTCGAAATTGGAGGGCTCGACGACGTTGTTCTCCTCGGACCAGCCCTTGTCCATGATGAACAGGTTGGTGAGGTTGGCCGGCAGCACCGGGTTCGGCCCGTCGGTCACGAAGTGCACGGTGTGCTCGTCGATCGCCTTCACCTCGACGACGGAGTTGAGAAGCTCCTTCATCTGGCTGTTGGGCGCCTGGGCGCGGGCGATGGAGAAGACCACGTCCTCGGCGGTGAAGGCCGCGCCGTCATGGAAGGTGACGCCCTGGCGGAGCTTGAACTCCCAGATGTTCGGATCGTCCGTCGGCGCCCATTCGGTGGCGAGCGCCGGGGTGATCTCGCCGGCCATGTCGCGATGCAGGAGCGGCTCGTAGATCTGATGGGCGAGCGTGTGCGTCGGGCCCTCGTTCTGGCTGTGCGGGTCGAGGGTCAGGCTGTCGCCCGCGCGGGCCCAGCGCAGCGTGCGCGCGTCGGCGTCGGCCGCGGCGAAGCTGACCGCCGCAACGGCGATGGCGGAGATGCCGGCTGCAAGTTTTCTCATCGGGGGGTTCTCCCTGTCATGGCCTCTCTAAGGATCGGCATGGGCTGGACCTTGGCGGGCCGCGGCACCGCCGGTCGGGGTGAGGTTTGGCTTTTGCGGCGGGGCTGTCAAACCTCCCTTTGCGGCAGCGCGGTGCGAAACGGGCGAGGCAGGCGGAATCGGGCCGCTTTGCGGCCCGATACATCCCGCGCTCTCCTCACCCCTGCGGGGCTCCTCGAGCGGTGGGCCAAGCCGCGCCGGAGCGCCCGGCTTTCGGACCTCGCCGAGAGCGAGGAGGGCTCAGAAGAGGCCGCGCAGCGCAATGTTGGCGCCCAGCAGGATGAGGAGGATGAGAACCGCGCGGCGGAACGCGTCCTGCGGGATCCGCCGGCCGATGCGGTTGCCGACAACCATGCCGAGGACGGAGGGCACAATGCAGGCGAGGGCCGCCAGCAGGCGCGCCCAGTCCAGAAGGCCCACGGCCCAGAACGAGCCCGTCAGCAGTACGCCGGTGAGCAGGAAGAAGACGCCGAGGCCGGAGAGCAGCATCCGCCTGTCCGCCCCGCGCCCGACGAGGAAGAGGATGAAGAAGGGCCCGTTGATCGTGGTGAGCCCGCCCACGATGCCCGCGCCGATGCCGGTGAGCGCCCCGGCGCGCTGCTCCCAGCGGTCCGGGATGACGAGGCGGGGATTGGCGAGGTTGAACGCGCTGAAGAGGACGATGGCGATGCCGAGCGCCACGGTGAGCGCATCCGGCGAGACCTGCGCCCCGAGGGCGACGCCGAGCGGCAGGGTGAGCGCGAGCGTGAGGCCGAGCGGCCAGAACCGGCTCAGCGTCTCGCCCACGCGCCCCGCTGCGGCGACCTGCCAGACATTGAGCGGCGGCAGGACCAGCGCGTTCAGCACCAGCGCGAGATCCAGGGGCAGGAAGAGCGGCAGGAGCGAGATGGTGACGAGCGGCAGGCCGAAGCCGAACCCGCCCTTCGTAATGCCGCCGACAAAGAAGGTGGCGAGGGTGAGGGCGGCGGCCTGCCAGCCGATCCCGAGGGCGTCGATCATCCCGGTATCCGATCAGATGCGCCGCGCCCGCCCGTCCGTTCCTCAGGCCGCGCTGTCGGTCGAGGCGCGAGCGGCGCGCCGCTCGCGCAGGCCGCTGCGCACGAGGGCCGCGATCGTGAAGAGCGTGGCCGCCCAGAACAGCCAGGTGATCCAGCTCCGGAACAGGATGACCGGCGAGGACCCGGACATGAGCATGGCCTGGCGGAAATTGTCCTCGAGCAGCGGGCCGAGGATGAACGCGATAAGAAACGGCGCCGGCGGCACGCCGAGACGCTGCATGACATAGCCGACCCAGCCCATGGCGAACATCACCGCGATATCGAAGACGGTGTTGTTCACGGCATAGACGCCGAAGACGCAGAGCACCAGCACGCCGGGGAAGAGCGCGACCTTCGGCACCTCCGCGATGAAGCGGAAGAAGCGGATCGCGACGGAGCCGACGGCGAAGAGGAAGATGGACGACAGGATCAGCCCGATGAAGAGCGCGTAGACCAGCGAGCCGTTGGTGGCGAAGAGGAGCGGGCCGGGCTGCAGGCCATGCACCATGAAGGCGCCGATGATGATCGCCGTGATCACGTCGCCGGGCACGCCGAGGGCCAGGAGCGGGATCAGCGTGGCGCCGGCCACGCCGTTGTTGCCGGCCTCCGCCGCCGCCACGCCCTCGATCTCGCCCCGGCCGAAATTCGCGCGATTGGGGGAGCGGCGGCGCGCTTCGGAGTAGCTGAGAAAGGCGGAGGGGGCGGCGCCTATGCCGGGGATCGCCCCCATCACGGAGCCGAGCAGGCCGCCGCGGATGATGGAGACGAAGCAGCGACGGTAGTCGGCGAAGCTCGCCCGGCTCGCGCCGAGGGAGCGCGCCCGGCCCTCATGTTTCGCCGGGTCGCGCATGAAGGCGATGATCTCCGGGATCGCGAAGAGCCCGATCAGCACGGCGATGAAGTTGAGCCCGCCCATGAGCTGCGGCTCGCCGAAGACGAAGCGGTTGGTGCCGTAGACGAGGTCGAGCCCGACGGTGGCGAGCAGCAGGCCGAGGGCGGCCGAGATGAGGCCCTTGAGGAGGCTGCTGCCCGAGACGCCGGCGATGATCGTCAGCGAGAAGAGGATGAGCGTGAAGAACTCCGGCGGGCCGAAGGAGAGCGCCAGCCGCGCGAGCTGGCCCGCGAAGAAGATGAGCGCCAGGTTCGAGATGATATCCGCGGTGCAGGAGGCCCAGAGCGCGATGGTGAGGGCGCGCCCGGCTTCGCCGCGCTCCGCCATGGGATAGCCGTCGAGCACCGTGGCGGAGGAGGCGGGCGTGCCGGGCGTGCGGATCAGGATCGCGGGGATCGAGCCGCCGAAGATCCCGCCCTTGTAGACGCCGAGAAGGAGCAGGATGCCCTCCACCGGCGGCATCGCGAAAGTGAAGGGCAGCGCGAGCGCCACGGCCATCGTGGCCGACATGCCCGGGATGGCGCCCGCCACCGTGCCGACCGCCACGCCGATGAAGAGCGCGAGGATGCTCGACCACTGGGCGACGAGCGCAAAGGCGGCTGGGGCGTGGTCGAGAAAGCTCATCCGGTGCGGGTCCGCTGTCGGGGGCTGGGAACGGGGTGGATCAGGGCAGGCGGAAGAAGGGCGCCTGCGGCAGCGACACACCCGCCACATGGCCGAAGAACGCGTAGAGCAGGAGCGGCAGCAGGAACGCCGTGATCAGCACCGCGATCACCTCGCCGCGGCTTGAGACCGCCCGAACGGCGAGCACGGCGAAGGCCGCATAGGCGAGCATCGAGGCGAAGACGATGCCGATCGCCGAGACGAGCCAGAAATAGCCGAACATCAGCGCGGCGGAGACAAGGACCCGCAGCTCGCCGGAAAGGCTGGGAGGCAGGGGCGGCGCTTCCTCCATGTCCTCGCTGGTCGCCCGGGCGCGGCCGGTCAGGTGGACCGCGAGCAGGCCCGCGCCGCCGATCCCGAGGATCACGGCGACGATCTGCGGCCAGAAGAGCGGCGAGAGCACGATATTGCTGACATTGCGCGGCGAGACGACCGCGTTGGGGATGAGCCAGGCCAGCAGGAAGGCGGAGAAGACGACGGTGCCCGCGCCGAGCACGATGGCGGAGTTGGCTTTCATGCCGCGCATCCTCCGCTCCGTGATGTGGCCGGCGCTGGGGTGGCGCCGGCGCGCTTGGTGAGGGGCGCGATCACTCGATCCGCATGCCGAGATCGGTCACGAGCTTGGAGAAGGTCTCGAACTGACCGCGGATGAAGGCGTTGGATTCCTCGGGGTCCATCAGCCGGATCACCGAGCCCCGCGCCTGCATGCGCTCGAGGAAGGTGGCGTCGGCAGTGGCGGCGGCGAGCCACTCGCGCCATTTGGCGGCGACTTCTTCGGGGATCCCCTTCGGCCCGGCGATGCCGGTCCAGCCCACCAGCTGCTCCAGCTCAGGATGGCCGAGCGAGCTTGCGGTCGGTGCATCGAAACCCTCCACCGGCTCCGGCGTCGTGACGAGCAGCGGCTTCAGCTGGCCGTTCGACACGAAGCTCGCGAGCGCCGAGGAGTTGGTGCAGATGAAGGTCGCCGTGCCCGCCAGCACCGCCGTGGCCGCCGCGCCTCCGCCCTTCAGCGGGATGTGCACGGCCGCCTCGGTCGCGTTCTCCACGCCGAAGCTGTCCAGCGCCATGGTGCCGGCGAGATGGAGCAGCGAGCCGACGCCCGAGGAGGAGAAGCTCACCGAGCCCGGCTCCGCCTTCACCTTGGCGACGAGATCCTCCATCGAGGTGATCTCGCTGTCGGCGGCGACGGCGCAGACCACGGGGTTGATCTCGTAGACGCCCACGAAGTCGAAGTCGTCCAGCGTGTAGGGCAGGGTGGCCTTCATCGCCGGGTTCACCGAGTGGCTGCCGACGCGTGCAAAGAGCATCGTGTAGCCGTCCGCATCCGCATTGGCGACCGAGACCGAGCCGGTCGCGCCGCCGGCACCGGTGCGGTTGACCATCAGCATGGGCTCCGGCGAGTGCTTGCCGAGCGGCTCGGAGATGGTGCGCGCCGAGATGTCCGTCGCTCCGCCCGCGCCGTAGGGGATCACCATGGTGACGGCCCGTTCGGGGTACTCGGCGAACGCGGCACCGGCAGAGAGGCTAAGCGCAAGGGCGGCCGAAAGCGGGCCGAGGATGGTCTTCATCGGTGATACTCCCCTGTGGTTGGCGCGCTGGTGCGCCATCATTGCGGCGGGTGCGCCCGCCGTCAGCGCCGATCACAGCCGATGTGGCGCCGGCAATCAACCATCGAGGCGAATGGGTTGCGCATCCCTGCACGGCGCGGGCGGGTCCGGTGGTCGCGAAGGCAGTGCCGCGATCGGCGCAGGACCGGCGCGGCTCGCAGTGCTCAGGAGCGCGTGTCGAGCATGCGGATCGCGATGTTCTCCGGCCCGAGGGCGCCGTCGCGCTGGCGCTGGTCCAGCCGGTCCGCGACGGAGGCGACGGATTCGGCAATGGGGCGGATCTCGTCGAAGAGCGGCTCGGCGGTGCGCACCGCTACCACGAGCGTGCGTCCGAAGGTCTCGTCGATGACGAAGGCGATCTCGTCCGCCCGCCGCGTGCCGCCCTCCCGCGTCGGGTAGGCGAGCCGGACAAGGCGCTCGCCCTCCCCTGGCCCCGGGGCGCCGAGCTCGGCCACGTCGTGCTCGCGGCGATAGTTGTTGGGCAGCAGGTGGAAGACCTGGCCGGACACGTCCACCAGCATCACGTGCAGATAACCGTCGCTCTCCGCCGCGGGCACCACGAGGTCGATCACCGGGTTCTCACCCACCGCATAGGCGCCGGTCGGGTTCTCGTCCGGCTTGTCGCCATAGCCGAGCCGGAAGCGCATGCCGCTGGCCGCATGGTCGGGCATATGCGCGAGGAATTCGCAGAGGGGCCGGTTCAGCACCTCGAGCCCGAGCGCGAGCGGGCGTTCGCCGAGGAGGGAGGCGAGGCGCTCCTGCAGCGCGATGCGGTCCGCCTCCACCGCGATGCGGCCGGTGATGGCCACGCGGTCGTCGAGCGCATAGGCGGTCTCGGGCGGGGCGGTGAGGCTCAGCGGGCCGCAGGTCTCCGCCTGCGCCAGCGCGGTTTCCACGGCGGTGCGGGGCAGGCTGCGCGGCCCTGTGCGCAGGGCCGTCTCCAGCGCATAGCCCCGGGTCTCGGCCGCGCGTTCGAGGCCCGCCACGGCGCGGTCGCGCGCGCTGCCGTTCGGGGCCACGCCGGCGATGGCCACTTCGCGCCCCGTGACATCGATCGCCCAGTCCTCGAGCTGGCCGAGCGGGGCGAGGAAGGCCTGCATGTCGCGCGACCACGCCTCCGTCGGCGCGCCGCGGGCCACGGCGATCTCCACCGTGTCGGGCTCGGAAGGGCGGGGCGGGGGATTGGCGGGGTCCGCGGCGCCGCGGGCCCGGCGCGTCTCCGCGCCGATGGTGGCAACGCTGCGCGCGAGCGCGAGTGCCGCGCTCTCATCCGGCGCATGGCCGGTGGCGCTCAGCCGCCCGTCCGGCGCGAGCGAGGCTTCGAGGCGATAGGGATCGGCCAGCGGCAGCGGAGGCTCGAAGAAGGGATCCAGCATCCCGGTGCTCCACGCCCCGCCGAGCCCGCCGCCGATGAGCAGGAGGGCGAGCAGGGTGTAAAGCCCGCCCCGGCGCGGCCGCTCCTTTTCCGCCGCATGCATCGCGCCCGGCGCCTGCGCAGGCGCCGAGCCGGGCGGTGCGGGCGCGGCAGCGCCCTCCTCCCACGGCATCGGCTCGCTCGCGCGCGGTGCCGAGGGCGGCGCGCCTCCGCCGGCGGAGGCGGGGATGCGGGAGATCACCGTCGCGTCGTTGTCCGCTCCCGCTTCCGGCGCCGCGCCAGCGCCCTGCGGCATCGCGGGCGCGGCCGGCGGCAGGATCGGCCCGTGGCGCGCCGTCACGGTCATCGGCTGCGGCGCGCCCGCCCGGTCGAGCATCGCGATCACCGCCGCCGCGCTCTCGGGCCGGTCGTCCAGTTCGGGTTGTGTCAACGCGGCGATGATGCTGCCGAGCGGTTCGGGCACGCCCGAGATATCGGGCGCCTCGGCCTTGCGCTGCACGAGCTCCACCGGGTTCGTGCCCACATCGGGCGTGGCGGCGCGAAACGCGGCCAGAAGCGACATGCCGAGCGCGTAGAGATCGGAGCGCGGATCCACATACCCGCGCAGCTGCTCCGGCGGGGCGTACTGATACTTCCCGGCGAAACCGCCATGCGCGATCGTCTCGGCATCCGGGCGCGTGTCCTTGGCGATGCCGAAATCGATGATCACCGCGCGCTCGGGGTCGCCGTTGCGCAGGATGATGTTGTCCGGCGAGAGGTCGCGATGGATGATCTCGTGGGTATGCGCGGCCGCCAGCCCCTCCGCCACGCGCCGCGCGACCATCATGAGATCGCCGACCGGCACGGGCCCCTCACGCATCCGCGCATAGAGGGACGGGCCGGGCACGTAGTCCATCAGCAGATAGACATGGCCCTCCGGCGTGCGCCCGGCATCGATGTAGCGCACCACCGCATCGCTCACGACCTCGCGGATCGCCTCCTCGCGGCGGATGAGGGCGCGGTAGTCGTGGTTCTCGGCGAAACGGGCGCGGAGGGTCTTCACGGCGACGACGCGCCCGGTCTCCTCGTTCTTCGCGCGATACACCTCTCCGGTGCCGCCCTGTCCGAGAACGGCCTCGATGAGATAGGTGGCGTTCAGGATATCCCCGATCTTGAAGGTATCGGAGCTTCGCGGCGCTGCCATCTAGAACGCCCCGCCATTGGGCGGGGCGATGGGAAGGATCCGGCCGCCGGGGCGGCGATGTCTTGCGGCTGGCGGCACCGGCCCTCCGATCAGCTCACTGCCTGGAATTCGACGCGGCGGTTCTCCGGCGCGCGCGGCGCGACGGCCTCCAGCGGGTGGTCCTCGCCGACGCCGATGGCCTTGAGGCGCGAGCCATCGATCCCGCAATCGCGGACCAGATACCGCCGCACCTCATCCGCGCGAAGCTGCGAGAGGGTGAGGTTGTAGCCCGCAGCACCCGA